>CAZENJ010000053.1:0-13302 GCA_964513485.1 uncultured Thermotogae bacterium
TTCCTTCTGGTTAAGGTGTTTTGCTCGTCTGTATTATTCATGTTTTGTTTCCTCCTTTGTAGCATCAAACGGGAAATAACACAAAAATTAGTAAACTCCATAGAGAATGAGAAACGATTACCGGAACTAGATTCCCCTCGCGGTAGTATAGCCATCCCCAGAATAGTCCACAAACCAGGGCCGCCAGCAATAATGTGAGGTTCAGCGCCCATACGTGGACCAGGGCATAACTAAAAGCCGCTAACACGGCCCCGATAAAGCGGCCATACCTGCTCTCAAGTTCTTTCTGCACGGTTCCTCGCCAGAAAATCTCTTCGCCCGGACCAATTACCACGACCAGCAAGGTGCCGATAACGGGAAGTGCGGCGGCTCGAGAGTTATTGTAAACCGCGGCTATTTCACCTTCCGCGAACGGGATCAGTTCTGTTACTATCAAGTTCCCCGCCCAGAAAATTCCGTAAAGTACCAGGGCGGAGACGACCCCCAGTAAAACGTTCTTCACGTTCCAGTGATGTATCCTGTCGTACCCAGTCCACAGGTACAGGGAGATCGTCGCCAGGAGCAGTACCGAACCACTCATTTCCAGCCAGAAATTAAACGGATTCAGGTAAAACGAGACAAACCAGAACCCAAAAGCAAGTACGATTAGATGTCCCGGATACTTGAAGTCGGTCGGGGTTCTTTCCATGTCTGTCAAAGCACGTTTTCAAAGATCAAAGAGATGGCCAGCAAACTCCCGAATATAGTATCCAGTTTGGCAGTTCTCGCGTCGGCGTCATCCGGGATTTCAGCGTAAAAAGTCCTTAATAATTTATACGCAAAGGGAAAAGACAGGAAGCCCAGGATTCCCCACAAGCTCAGGACGTTACCCACTATCAGGTACCCAAGCGTCGAGTACGTGGCCATGATCAATAAAAAGAACAGGATTACTGCGTCCCTTTCATTCAGAAACGTCGCAATCGTACTCACTCCGGCCTCTTCGTCGTACTTCCTGTCTCTCAAGTTGTTAGCCAGAAGCACCAGCGCAACAAGCATTCCCAGCGGAATTGATACAAGTACCGGCTTTAGCGAAACTTTTCCCGCCTGGACGTAAAATGCCCCGGTCACCATCAATGGCCCCCAGACGAGAAAAACCGATACCTCACCCCAGCCAAGGTACTTGTACTGAACACCGCCGCCGGTATAAAGATAACTGGCCGCAAGCCCCAGCAGCCCGAAGACCAGAACCAGGGGTCCCTGAGCGAAAGCCAGATAGACGCCAATGGCCGCAACCACGGAGTATAGAGCGACGCAGTAAGTCAGCAGCTCTTTTGGCTCAAACCAGCTTTCAACCAGGGGCTGCTTTCTGTATTTTGCCGTCGGCGAGTCGGGTGTATCGACTCCCGATCTGTAATCGAAATAATCGTTGATCAGGTTGGTCGTCCCGTGGAAGAGCACTGTTCCCAGAACGACCAACCCCAGATAGAGAAGATGGAAACGCCCTGTTTTTACTGCAAGCAATGTCCCTACGAGAACTGACGTCAGGGTCATTGGAAACGACCACGGTCGACTGCCAATCAACAGGGCTTTTGCCTTGTTCATCTGGAACTCTACCCTTTCTTACGAGAAGTCATCGTACAGTATATCTTCCTCATCTATTCCGTAATCTGTCAGGAGGTCTATCGTCGCGTCCATCATGGGAGGCGGGCCACAGAGGTAACCCTCCATGTCCTCTTCCTCGTCAAGATAATCCTTCATTACCTCGGTAATCAGGCCGACCTCTCCGTCCCACTCCGGCTGGGAAGAGTCCAGGGCGGGCACGTAATTAAAGTTATCATGCTCGTCCGCCAGCTCCTGAAGATCTTCGTGATAGTAGAGATCCTCCATTGTTCTGGCTCCGTAAAATAGCCAGAGTTCCCTATCGACTCCTTTCTCCAGCAGAGAGAACACGATCGAGCGCAGCGGAGCAAGGCCGACACCACCAGCGACGCCGATGATCGTAGCGTCCGTATCCTGAACGTAGAAGTCCCCGAAAGGACCGGTGAACTCGACCTCTTCTCCTTCTTCCAGCTCGTGCAGATACGTCGACCCCAGCCCTCCCTCGATCAGCTGGACTGTAAGCATAACCTTGTCGTGAACGCTCTCTTCAGAAGCTATCGAGTAAGCCCTGTCAACTGTATCACCGTTGGCCGGAACCTGCACCTGAACGTACTGCCCCGCCTTGAAATCTATCGTTTCCGGTTCTTTGAGGTCGAATACGATTTCTTTGATCGAAGGTGTAACGTCCTTTGTCGATTCGACGACTGCCGAGTACTTTTCAACCTCCAGGTACTTCTCCTCTATCTCGACCTCCATGTCCTCACGGACCTTTACCTGGCAGCTCAACCTGACATCACTTATCAGCTGCTCCCGGGTCAGCATCGGTTCTTCCGTCGGAAGTACCGGACCACCACCCTCCTTGACTTTCGCGGTACAGAAACCGCAGCTACCCTGCCCACCACAGGCTGAGGGTATATATATCTCGTTCTGGGTAAATGCCTGCAGGAGGGTCACTCCACCTTCCACAACGAACTCTTCCTCTCCATCGTTAACGTCCACGGTAACGTCCTCGTATTCGGCAAAGAGTTTATTGGCGACTACGAGCACTACTGCCAGGGAGCCAGCAATAAGATCGAGAACGATTATTGGACTGATATAACCCATTTTTTAATTCCCCCCAATTATTTAATTCCGACCATACCGGAGAAACCGAGAAAAGCGAATGCCATTATCCCCGCAATGAGCATGGTAATTCCCGGTCCCTGAAGCGGCTTCGGAACTTTGGAAAACCTCAACTTCTCTCTTATGGACGCCAGGGATATTATGGCCACGGACCAGCCAATACCGCTACCCAGGGCATAAACAATTCCGGTAAGCAGGGTGTAGTCCCTGAGTATCATAAATAGGGATACACCCAGGATGGCACAGTTAACTGTTATCAGGGGTAAAAACACACCCATTGTCGTGTAAAGGGAAGGGAAGAACCTTTCTATAACCATCTCGAGCACCTGAACTGTCGAAGCAATGACGATGATAAAGGCAATGTACTGAAGGTATTCAAGTCCGTAAGGCACCAGCAGGTAATGATAAACAGGCCAGTTTACCGCGCTGGTAATCGTCATTACCAGGGTGACGGCAACTCCCATCCCCCAGGCAGAGGAAAGCTTCTTTGACTGGGACACGAGCGGACACCAGCCCAGGAAGTATCTCAGAGCGATATTGTGAGCAAATATAGCCGCAATAAGTATTGAAATATACTGCATTCTACTCCTCCTCCACAGGTGATATAGCTCTTTGGATCCAGATCAACATCCCGAGCACCAAAAATCCACCGGGTGCCAGTATCATACTAACCCAGGGCGTCCAGCCGGAACCCAGCACCTGTACGCCAAATAAAGTCCCAAACCCAAGCAGCTCTCTGACCACGGACATGGCAATCAGTGCCAGGGCAAAACCCGTTGCAACACCCGCCGCGTCGACGAGAGAATCCCATGGTGAGTTTTCGCTGGAAAAGGATTCCAGCCTGCCCAGAATCACGCAGTTCGTAATGATCAAACCCACGTAAGCCCCCAGTGCCTGACTCAGCGGCATAAAGAAAGCTTGAAGAAACATGTAAACAAGTGTGACGAAGGTTGCAATAACGAGCATGAAAACCGGTATTCTCACCCTTCTCGGCACCGTGTCTCCGATCAACGATACTACAAACGAACTGGCCGTGAGGACGAAGAAAACCGCTACCCCCATGGTTACCCCGTTAGCTACCTTGTTAGTTATTGCAAGGGTAATACAGAGTCCCAGCATCTGACTGAATACCGGATTATCCTCCCATATCCCGGCCATAAAAAGATCCTTCGTGTTATTCATTGCGAAAGCCCTCCATAACTTTGTCCGTCAGGATTTTGTTTCGCACGTGCTTCACGTCATCGTTTATTAATCCCTGAATGGCTTTACTCGTTCTGGTAGCACCAGTAATCGCGTCGACCTTGTTTATTGCATCCCCGGGATTCTTCACGATCTTTAGTTCAGGTTTTATCTTCTTACCGTTGAATTGCTTGAGAAACCATTCCTCGGTAATCCTCGCTCCGAGCCCCGGCGTCTCTTGCTGGCTCAACATTTCCAGTCCAATTATCGTCTCCAGATTCGGTTTCAGGGAAATCAAACCACTAATCGGTCCCTGGAAACCGGAGCCAGTAACTTCGAAGGCTACAGCAGTTAGTTTCCCTTCATCGTTATATCTAAAGAATATCTCCTTGCCGTCTATAGTCTTCGTCTTAATTTCAGAAGTGAACTTATCTTCAAGGTTGTCCTGATTATAATCCACTTTGATAGAATCCAGGACGGACTCCCTTAACTTTCTGAGCTCGTTCTTCTCGATGATGGGCCTGGTAGTTACATTTACAAAACCAAGCAGGCCTGCACTTATGGTCGCAACCAGCACCAGTATCGCCACCATCCAAACTTCTTTCTTCATCATTATCACCGTAACCTCATTTATAAGGTTTCTGAACCGGTCCGTACCTGAAGGTCATGACCATCTCATCCATCAGAGGGGCAAACATGTTCATCAGCAGGATTGAAAACTGAACCCCCTCGGGGTAGCCGGAAAAAGCCCTTATGGAAACGGTCATCACTCCCAGGAAAACTCCGTAGACCCACCTTCCTTCCTTCGTTGTCGGCGAAGATACCGGGTCAGTCGCCATAAACATTGCACCAAAGAGCAGTCCTCCCGCCAGTAGCTGGAACAAAGGCGGCGCCACCTGGTTTGGCCACAGGAACATCCCCAGCGTCGAAAACAGGAATACCGAGCCAAGATAGGCCACCGGAATTCGCCAGTCCACGATCTTTGCCAGAATTAAGAAAATCCCGCCGGCTATTACCAGCAGGGCAGAGGATTCTCCCAGGCAACCGGGAATCGTCCCGAGAAAAAGCTTGCTCAGTGGGGCCAGCGTTCCGTCGTTGGCAAACACACCGAGCGGAGTAGCCGTTGTTATCGTATCCACGCTATACTTCGTAAATCCTGCCCAGCCACCGGTCAGGGGCGGAACCCAGCGAGAAGACATGGCTACGGGAAAAGTAATTGTCAGAAACACTCGTCCGACGAGTGCCGGGTTAAATATGTTGTAACCCGTACCGCCGAAAACTTCCTTTCCCAGAATAACCCCGACAATTATTCCCACGGCTACCATCCAGTAGGGAGTGCTGGGGGGGAGTATCAGCGGAAAAAGTATACCCGTAACCAGAAAACCTTCCGTAATCTCCTCCTTACGCACCAGGGTAAACGTAACTTCGGCTATTCCACCGGCAACGTAAGAGATTACGATCATCGCTAGCGCCCGCCAGCCGTAAAAATATATCGCGGCAAAAGTTGCCGGAAGAACTGCCAGCACAACTGCAAACATGTACCGCTTTATTTCAATGTAGTCACGTAAAAACGGGCTCTCGGACGCCGCTTCGCCATGGTGGAATACTATAGCGCGGACAGTTTCAATTACTTCAGTAATGTGCTTAAAGTAAGGATGGCTTTCCGTATACTCTATAACGTCCGACATCAGCTCGTCTATTTTATTCAACGTCTTCACCTCTACCTTGATCCGATTCGGTAACTACTGGAACTAGACTACCGTCTCTCTCTTCGTATTCAACGTAATTATTCCGGTCCCCGGGCTGGGCTTTCTTTGCCTCTTTTACCGTTGAACTCAGAGGAAGCTTTGACGGACAGACGTAAGAACAAAGGCCGCAATCGACACATCTCTGAGGCTGCAATCTATTTACCTCATCTATCATATCGTGTGAGTGGGTCTGGTATATTTGATACGGCAGGATATCGACCGGACAGACGTCGCTACAATAGCCGCAGTATACGCAGGGCCTCTGCTCTCCGTGAAGGCCGGCATCAGCTTTTTTCTTCTTCCCGGGTACCAGGGCGGAAAAGAAGGCGTTTGTGTAGGAATTCTTTGTCAGGCCAGTCTGCAGCCAGGAGAGAAATTCCGTTTCCTTCGGTTTTTCCAGCTGGACTATGGCCCGTAAATCTTTCCCGACCGGCCTCCCGAGGTCTTTCAGCTTATTCCCGGATAACGGTCCACCTGTTATGGTTAGCGCTCTGTCGCTTTCCTCGAGAGAACCCGTCACGGCTTCTTTTAAACTTGTCCCGATCGGCGCTTCAACAACGAGGTTTTCTGCAAGCGATCCTCCCAGACCGAACCTGTTCCGAACAAACGGTACCCCTTCTACCACGGTTCTATAAGCCATTAACGGGAATACTTCGGGGAGAGCGAGAATACCGTGATCCATGAGGTATCCCCCCTCATCCAGACTCTCGGCCCCCAACACTTCCCTGGCCAGCATTTTTGAGCGAGCCATCTCCGCTTCGTTTTTGGCGGAGTGAACCTTTATTCTCTGACTGGATGACAGAGTATTGAGTTCGCTCAAAGTTTCCTCGTCCAGAACGAGATGGATTCTGGAATTGGGAAAAGTCCTTGCAATAATCTCCAGTCCGGTAGTAAAGGAGGAAAGCTCTTCTCCGTAATCGACCAGGTGGTGGACAAACGGTTCAGTCACGGCCCCGTTGACCAGAATCTTCTCCACGTCACCCGGGTTATAGAAAGAACTATTGAACTCCGTTGGAATTCCTGTCTGCCCGAAAGAAGTCAGGCCTCCCAGATAGAATAACTCCCTCAGGTTCTTCGGCTTTTCTTTTTCCCATTCCACTCCGCTACCACCGGCGTCGTCTCCCGGGTTCCCCGCTATCCTTACCGCTTCAATTCCCTTTCCCAGTTCCTCTCCAGTTTCTTCGTGGTAATAAGCGATCTTCTCTATGCCCTTTACCTCTCCGGAGATGCTGGCATGTACCGGAGTAGATATTTTTTCGTCGTTCCTCGCAATTATTTCACCTGTCTCTACTTTATCGCCGACTTCGACGGTCGGAGATAAAGCCGAACCGAAACCCCCTTTGAGCGGTATCATAACGTCAGCCGGATCTCGACTCACCAGACGGGGTGGTTCTTTTTCCACTTCGTATTTCTGAAGATCTAAGCCAAATGTTTTCACGTTATTCACCGTCTTTTTTTATTTTTTTAGCTATACCAAGCTTGCCTAACTCGATTAATGATCTGCTTTGAAATTATCTCTTCAAACCCTCTCCTTCCAGCAACTGTTATTGTGAATATTATAACTCTGTCCGGTATTTTGCAATAAATATATGATAAATATACTGGTTTTTTAAGTTAAAACCCTTACGACCAATTTCAATACTAACACCCGTCGCTTAATCCAGCGAAAGAGCAGGGCTTTCCCGGGGCGAGTGGAATTTTTCGTTTAAAAAATTTTTAGTATTTTCCCCACGGCGGTATATCGGCCATTCCTCCAGTCAAAACTCAAAAAACCCTGTTATAATAAACGTGTTTGGACAAGCGAACTAGCCATTCCGTCATTACGGGGAAAACCTTCATAACTCGACCCAATCAAATATATTTTTCAGGGGCAAGTTCGCTTTAACTTGAATCGCACTCCCTGCAAAAGGGAATTGCCCGGGTTAAATCCGGCACAGTCCGAGGAGGTCACGAAATACCCTTTCCTCCGAGTGCCTGCTCGAGGGCGAGGCGGATCAAATCCGCTCAGCCAGTTCGAGATTGACCCACCTACACCGTGACCCCCTGGCCCAGATACGATTCCCCCAGTACTTCCTCGCCACTGAAATATCGCGCCACAAAAGCCAGCGATTTTTTCGCAGCAGGGTTCTCGGCGGTGGCGGGTAAGGCAGAACCGGCCTTATCGGCAAATTTCCGGGAGAGTTCTACGCTTTCCTCAATTGCTCCGGAATCCCGGATTATTTCTATACCTTCTTTTATCTCCTTTTTCGGAGGATCCTCTCTGCTCAATAACTCCTTTAAAAAACCGGAGCGAGAAGATGCATCGAGGGCTATCATTATCGGTAGCGTAAGCGTCCCCTCACGAAGGTCGTTGCCGGGTTCCTTGCCCAGATCTTCCCGGGTGCCAATTAAATCTTTTAGATCATCCGTAATCTGGAAGGACAGACCGAGATTTAAGCCATATTTTTCCATCCTATCCTGGTCCCCCCTCTCGGCTCCGGACGCCTTGGCACCGAGCAGGCAACTCTTTCCCATCAGGAAAGCGGTCTTTTGCCTGATCCTTTTCAGGTAGTCGGAGACCGAAATTTCGTAATCTTTCCTGTTAACTGTCTGATTTGCCTGGCCCCGGGTCATTTCGAGCGTAGCTTCCAGTAAATGTTTGAGGTACTTGCTGTCTTCCAGTTTGGTCAGAGAACTTGCAGCAAACGTGTAAAGGAGGTCTCCGCTGAGAACGGCTATCTTGTTTCCCCACTTGTAGTTAACCGCTTCTGCACCGCGTCTGAATCTGGAGCTATCAATTACGTCGTCGTGAACCAGTGAGGCCATATGGACTAACTCTACGGCAATGGCCAGCGGTTTTACCTTTTCGAACTCGTACTGGAACAACTTGCCGGAAAGCAAGACCAGCGCCGGCCTCAATCTCTTTCCGCCCGAGTTCAACAGATAGGAAGAACTGCCTGTAAGAGGTTGTAAATTTGAGTTCACCAGATCGTTTAACTCTTCCTCGAGTTCATTCAAGTCACTTTTTATCGGTTCCAATATATCCCTGATAATGGGCATAAATTTAAATCTCCCGTTTTTTTCCTTGATGTATCGCGGCTATTCCACCGAATAATTCGGTATAACTGACCTCTACCAGACCCGCATCCCGGTAGATTTTTTTTAACTTATCCTGATCCGGAAAGTTTTTCAAGGATTCAGTCAGGTATTGATAGGGTTCCCTGTTTCCCTGCGCCAGTTTTCCCAGAAAGGGAAGTATCCTGTTGAAATAAAAAAAGTAAAGCTCGCGAAAGATGGGGATCGCCGGCTTCGCCAGTTCCAGGGAATAAACCATACCTCCCGGTCTAATTACTCTCTTTAGCTCGGAAATCACCCCGGGGAGATCCTCGACGTTCCTCAGGGTAAAAGCCGAAGTTGCCAGGTCGAAGCTGTCGGAACGGTGCTCCAGCTTTTCACCTCTACCTATGGAAAACTCCACCTTTTCGCGAAGCTTTTCCGGGAGTCCGGCATCCGCAATTTCTATCATCTCTGGCGTCAGGTCTATTCCGTAAACCTTCCCTTCTTCGAGCTCATTCGCTATTAAGCGCGTGAGGTGGCCGGTACCACAGCCCAGTTCCAGAACCTTCCCGTTTTCGGGTAACCTCATTTCCGAAACGAACTGCTTCCTCCAGTGGCCTATCAGACCAAAAGAAATTACCGTATTGACCCTGTCGTACTCCCCGGCAATATCCGTGAATATCTCCTTCACCCTGTCGCTCCCCTTACCCAACTTTGTATCGCTGACTTCAGTCATAGATATCGCTCACGGAAACTGGTTTACCATAACGGCAAGGATAGAAAAAACCCGGCAACTGATTTGTAACGGAGCTCACTAACATTGGTGAATTTTACTGGAACGTAACTGTATGAACAAGACACTGGGCCCGCCAGGTTCGAACAAACCGGCACCGAGCCCGGCACCCTGCCCCTTGCCTTGAGCTCAGTTACGGGGGAACGTAATATTAATCGATTTAATATTTTTCGAGAGTACTCGCTGTAGCAGAATTTATATCTTTTCTTTGAGAGGAGCAGATGAAAGCCGAGATTACCTTTTTACACCCCCCCAACGTATTTGATTTCCGGGAGCGCCCGATCCTGTGGGGACCGATAAACGATCTCGTACCCTCAAAATCCGTCTTCGAGATGTACCCGATAGGTTTCGTGTCCCTGGCCTCGACTCTGGCCAAAAACGGATTCGAGGTAAAAATCGTTAATCTGGCTCTAAAAATGCTTAAAAACGAGGAATTCGATCCCGAAAATTTTGTAACCCAGCTGGACACGGAGCTGATTGCAATAGACCTGCACTGGCTCCCTCACGTCCACGGAGCCGTGGAACTTGCCAGACTCTGCAAGGAAGTCAAACCCGATACGCCAATAGTAATGGGTGGTCTATCGGCAACTTACTATCACGAAGAAATTATCGAAGAGTTACCCGCAGTTGACTACGTCATCCGCGGGGATTCTGCCGAAATACCGTTACTGAAACTGGCGAAAAATATAGTCGATGGCGGCGAACCCCGGGAGGTTCCCAACCTGACCTACCGAACGGATTCAGACGTATCGGTGAATCCGGTTTCGTCGGTACCGGAAGACCTGGACTCGTTTGCCCTGGATTACGACTTCGTCTTTGAGAGCGTGCTCAAACGGCGCAATTTCGACATGATGCCATTTGAGGAATTCATAAATCGCCCGATTATGGCAGTCCTGACGAGGAAAGGCTGTGACCAGAACTGCCCCGGCTGCGGCGGTTCCAGTTACGCTTATTCGACCGTCTGTAATCGGCAACAAATGGCTTTGAGGTCGCCGGAGAAAGTAGTAGAGGATCTGAAGAAGATAGCAGAGTACCGCGTCCCGGCTTTTATTATCGGGGACCTGTCGCTTCCTGACGAATCCTACGGAAAGGAAATATTCAAGCTGCTCCAGGGGGAGAAACTCGGGGTGCCTCTGATATTTGAATTCTTTACCCCGCCCTCGGATGCTTTCCTGGAAGAACTCGGAAATTCGGTGGATGAATTTAGCATCGAAATGTCCCCCGAATCCGGGATCGAGGAAATTCGCAGGAAGGCCGGCAGGGGATACAGCAACGAAGGGTTAATAAGGGCTATAGACACCTCTTTCGAATCAGGCTGTCGGCAGTTCGATCTTTACTTTATGATAGGACTCAGCGGCCAGGATGAAGAGAGTATAGGGTCCACTCTGAGCTTTATCGAGTCCCTGTTAGAGGTCAGGCCCGAGCGGGACCTGAAACCATTTATCTCTCCCTACAGCCCGTTTCTCGACCCGGGCTCAATGGCCTTCGAATTACCGGAAAAGTACGGTTTTACAAGATACGCCACGACCTTAATGGACCACTACGAACTGCTGGATAGCGGCTTCACGTGGAAGGATTTTCTCAGCTATCGCACCGAAGCTCTGAGCCGCGAGGAGATAGTCCAGGTCACCTACGAAGCGGCGCGCAAACTGGCCCGGATAAAGGAAGAACACGGCCTGATAACTCCGGAGAAACTCGGGGAGATAGAGAAAAAGATATCCGTTTCCAGACGCATGATAAGGCTTTCCGATGCCAGGGAGAGCGGCATTTTGAACGACGGGCAGCTGGAAACTTCCCTGAAGGAATTGCGAGAAAGGTTGCTA
Organism: uncultured Thermotogae bacterium; assembly: GCA_964513485.1. Taxonomy (GTDB): domain Bacteria; phylum Bipolaricaulota; class Bipolaricaulia; order M55B111; family M55B111; genus JAGXLP01. The sequence goes on from CAZENJ010000053.1 coordinate 11,280, forward strand.
ATAGATAGGGATGAACTCGATTGGTCGAAAGGGATTACAGCAAAAAGACTCTACGCCATCAGCAAAAAAACTTTACTGGCTGCCCTGAATCGGTTTAATTAATCTTCCGTGCTGATTTGAAAATTCGGTCAAGTACGTTAAGATTTTTGTGAAAAAAAGTACAAGGGAGTGTTCTTCCCGCTAATGGAAAGACCGAAGTTTCCCGACGAAACGATAAGGAGGCTACCGCTCTATCTTCGTTGCCTCAACCGCCTGATCATCCTGGGAAAGGATACACTAACTTCAAAGGAACTGTCCGAGTTCCTCGGCGTGAAGCCGACGAAGATCCGCAAGGATTTCTCCTACTTCGGCGATTTCGGGACCAGGGGTGTAGGGTATAACCTCCACGAGCTGGTAAGCGAAATTAGAAATATCTTACAGCTGGACGAAGAGTGGAAAATCGCCGTGGCGGGTATAAGCAATATCGGCTGTACCATTCTGGACCACCTCGAATTCAATCAGCCCGGCTTCCAGATTACTCACGCCTTTGATCAATCCCCAGAACTGATCGGAGAAACAGTTCGCGGCGTAACCGTACGTGACGTTGAGGAAATAGAGAGTGAACTGGAAGGCAAAAACGTAAAGGTAGCCCTGCTGGCCGTTCCGGCGATCGACGCGAAGAGCGTGGCAAATTCCCTGGTAAGTGCCGGGATAGAAGGAATAATAAACCTGGCCCCGATTTTCATCAACTTGCCCGAGGAAGTCGAAGTGGTGCAGATGGATCTTTCCAGCGAACTGGGCAGACTGGTCTACCACCTAACCAATCGCTAAATTTGCGATAGTTCCGCGAGCTACTTCCCATCGATAATTGACCCTGTTCCTGACCGCCGTGACCAGACAGGTCGGGTAATTTTCACCAGAACTCGGCCCCGGACTTTAAAAAGTTTCCTTCAACTTGCAATTTTCATTTCTGCGAAAGACGTATTCGCTACAGGGCGGTAACTTCAGGTGGTTTTTCTCTCCGTCGAAATCCTCCTTGATATATAAACCCATTCCCTTAGTATATGTATGAGAAAGCTTTCACAAGGACTACATAAATAATTTTATTCAGAAAGATTCAGGTGAAATCATGTACCAGAATCCCGCACATAAAACCACTGAGAAAAAGGAAGAGGACTTCGACTCCTTTGAGAACTATCAGGAGTTCAAAGAATGGCGAGCCGTCTTTTACAAACTGGCCTGGCTGGGCCTTTCCTATCCGGGAGAAAGCCTGGCAGAGGCCGTTTACAGCGGTAAATTTTTTCAGGGCATGGAACAGACTGCCGCTATTTTACGGTTCGAACAAGTTGCCGATGATAATCTCGATTATTTAGCCAGTCACGAATCGAGTGGCAAAGCTCTACAGGAACTGGAAACGGAGTACGTCAGCCTTTTTATTTCCGACCTGGGAGGTGCTCTGGTTCCCCCATATGGCTCCGTATACCTGGATAACGAGGTCATGGGGCCAAGTACCAGGAGGGTTGCTGAAAAGTATCGTAAAGCAGGCTTCAAGAAGGATTCGGGTTATGATGACCTTCCGGACCATATTTCGGTGGAATTGGAATACTTGTTCAAGCTTACACAAAAGGAAAACAGGAAGAAGTATCACCTTCACCTGGAATTTTTCGACGAACTGATGTCACCCTGGGTGGAGGAGTTTACCGGATCAGTTAGGCGAGAAGCTGACTCCGGCTTCTATCCCACTCTTGCCGGATGGCTTAATGCCGGGCTAAAAAGAGACAGACAGTTTCTGGAAGAAATGGTCGAAGCTAAAGAAAATAATGCTGAAACCGACAGGGGGTTCAAGTAAAACAATGACTGATTTCAGCCGGAGAGATTTCCTCAAGCTAACCGCAGCAACCGCCGGTGCACTCGTTTTAAAGGGAACCGGAGGAATAAAAGACAAAGAAGTCAGGGCGGCACCAAACTACTGGTGGGAAAACGAAACTTCCACCAAGTATAGCTATTGTGACATGTGTTACTGGAACTGCGGTATAAAGGCAGA
>CAZENJ010000054.1:0-13028 GCA_964513485.1 uncultured Thermotogae bacterium
CCCGCTCTGGGCAAACCTGGCTCAGGCCTACGTGGTCTACCAGCCCAACGTGAAAGACGTCTTCGTGGATGCCACCATGGATATCAGGATCTGGGATATCACCAAGGAATAGTTTTCTGAGATAAAGAACTCGATTATCTACGGGGCCACCCAGGACTGGAGTGGCCCCGTTTTATTTTTCCGGCAGAATTCCACTCGTTGTTCCCTTTATTCAAGAACTACTTCATCGCAAATTATTCGAGGAATCCGAAGATACTCCTTAGCTTCTTTAGAGTCTCTTTTAAGCAGGATTTGTCATCGGGCCCCGCTGAACTAACGGTCTCCCGATACCTAAACCGACCTTTGGTCACACAGGCCAGTAGCCCGAGGGCAGTTGTGAATACCGGATTGTCGATCACGTCCTCAATGCCCGAGATACTCCGTTCCGGTTGACCGATTTGAAACTTCTCCTCGAAATTTTCGTCGAGGAAGTCCGTCAGGCCCGACAATTTACAGCTTCCTCCGGTTATTTTGATTCCGTATTTGGTCAAGTCCCCGAAGCCCTGATCGGAGATGTCGGCGAGGATCAATTCAAAAGTCTCCTTCAGTCTCGCCGCTAGTGCTTTGATAATTTCCCCTTCCTTCTTCTTTTCCTCTCCCGCCCCCGGGGAGGCTGAATTCATTACTTTTTTATAGTCGGATAGGTCAGTTTTATGCTTGATCCTTCTTGCTTCTTCCCGGGAAACATTTAACTTTGCCGCGATATCCCCCGTAAGGTGAGTTCCGCCCAGCCCCCTTGTGTTGTGAAATTGGAGAGCGCCGTTCCGGAAGACGGTTACATCCGTGGTATCCATACCCAAGTCGACCAAAATCCGGCCTCGCCGATAACCTTCTTCCGTTAGAAGAAGGCCGCCAAGACATATCGGCGCCGGTAAGATGCCTTTAAGCTCCAGATCGACCCGAGCCACGGTCCTCCGGTAATTATTCATCGCTCTTTTGTCGATCTTAACCAGAGTGGCTTCCAGGTCCAGCCTCCTGGCCTCCAGCCCCACGGGATCGGCAGATCCCTTTTGTCCGTCCAGAGTAAAGTCCCGGGGGACCACAGCAATCGTCGTTTCTCCCACCCCTGACCCATCCGAAGCTATCATTTCTTTTAGCCTCCGAATGTCCTCTTTCTTGACTATCCCGTCTCTGGAAGTTATGGATACAGTGGCCTCTTCGCGGGAAAAATTCAACACGTCACCGCTCGCGCCGAGATAAATCTCCCCGACTCGGCTGGAAGCCATTTCTCCCGCCCGGTCCAGGGCCTCCTTCAATGATTTTCCCGCTTTTTCGGGGTGACAGATTTTCCCTTCCCTGACCCCCTCTGTTTTGCTTTTACCGACGCCGGCCAGGATAATAGTTCCCTCTTTTAGCTCTCCCAGCAGGACCTTGGTGGAACCGGAACCGATATCCGCAACTCCGACAGGATTCATGCTTCACTCCTCCGACGAATAAGTAACCCGTGAAAGACGGCTCCGCGGACTGTTTAAATGATACCTGCTTTACTAAATACATCAGCCTCGTTGCAGGGCTGGCGCCTCTTCGATTATAATAATTTGTCTGCGATTATTTCAGTCCTTCAAATTTTACTCAAACAAAGAGGTATGATAAATATGTCCAAGATTCGAGAAGTAACCGGTAGAGAAATTCTTGATTCCCGGGGCAACCCGACCGTAGAAGCCGAAGTCGTACTGGAGAACGGAGTTTGGGGTAAGGCCGCTGTGCCCTCCGGAGCCTCGACCGGAAAGTTCGAGGCCCTGGAACTGCGGGACGGGGACCCGGACAGGTACGGAGGGAAAGGTGTCAGGAAAGCCGTGGAGAATATAAACGAAGAAATTTCCTATGCGCTGGACGGCCATGACCCCTTATGGCAGGAAAAAATAGATAACAAGCTACTGGAACTGGATGGTACGGAGGACAAGAGTAACCTCGGTGCCAACGCGATCCTGGGAGTTTCGCTTGCAGTGGCGCGGGCCGCAGCAAGCGATCTCGGCCTGCCTCTGTTCAAATACATATCCGGAGTGACTCCGGCAAGCCTGCCAATACCCATGATGAACTTGCTCAACGGTGGAGAACACGCCGATAACAACCTGGACCTGCAGGAATTCATGATAGTTCCCGTGGGGGCCGGCTGCTTCGGTGAAGTGGCTCAAATCGCCTCCGAGGTATTCCACGAGCTAAAGAGTATTCTGAGCGAAAAGGGTATGCCTACTGCCGTCGGCGACGAGGGAGGCTTTGCGCCCGACCTGGACGACGAGGAGGAAGCGCTCAGTCTGCTGGTCAGAGCCATTTCCGATTCCGGTTACGAACCCGGTGAGGACGTCGCCATAGCACTTGACCCGGCGGCCAGCGAGATTTACACTGACGGTAGTTACCGTATAGGCGGTTCCAGTCTGTCGGCGGAAGAAATGGTCGACCTCTACGCCGAATGGGTTGACGGTTTTCCGATTATCTCGATCGAAGACGGTCTCGATCAGCAGGATTGGGATGGCTGGAAATTAATGACGGAACGTCTCGGGGATAAAATCCAGATCGTCGGTGACGACCTTTTCGTCACGAACGTCAAGCGGCTGAAGAAGGGAATAGATAGAGGCGTGGCCAATTCGATCTTGATAAAGGTCAATCAGATAGGGACTCTTACGGAAACAATCCAGGCGGTCAGAACGGCGCTCCGTTCCGGCTATTCCGCAGTTATCTCACATAGATCAGGGGAGACCGAGGATACCTTTATTGCGGATCTGGCCACGGGTCTGCCGACAACGCAGTTGAAGTCCGGTTCCCTCTCACGCAGCGAGCGGTTGAGCAAGTACAACCAGCTGCTGAGAATCGAGGAGGAATACGAATTGCCGCTGGCTGAGTGGCCCTGGTAAATTAGCCCCGGAAAAATTAAAGGCCTTGGCGCAGTTAGGTTTTTTATGGGGGAAATTCCGACGGGGGATCAATGATTGGTGGTGTCATGTCGGGACGGAAACTTCCCGTTTTATTAATTCTCCTGTTGCTCCTCGCGAGCTTTCTCGGCTGGATCTACTGGAACAGGTTTGAGAGGATATTTGAGCTCAGGGGAAAAATTGCTGAGCTGAAAGAGAAACGGGGAGACCTGATCGAAGAGATATCATCTCTCGAAAGTAAACGAAACCGACGGAATGACATCGATTATATTGAAAAACTGGCTCAGGAGGAACTGGGCCTTGTTTATCCTTCCGACGAAAAAGCGGAAGGGGAGGAAGAGTAATTACGGGGGAAGATCATGGATTTTGTTCACCTGCACGCTCACTCGGAGTACAGCCTGCTCGACTCCACAAATACGCTAAAGGGGCTAGTAGAAAAGACAAAAGAGCTGGGGATGTCGGCGATCGCCCTGACGGACCACGGAAACGTCAGGGGAGCCGTAGAATTTTACCGGGAGGCGGAAAAAGCGGGAATCAAGCCGATTATCGGCTCCGAGTTATACGTCGCTCCCGGGAGCAGACACGAGAAACGAGGCCACAACCAGGGCCAGGAAAAATACTTCCACCTGGTCGTTCTGGCAAAGAACAACCAGGGATATCAAAACCTGGTAAAATTATCCAGCCGTGCCTTTACTGAAGGATTCTACTACAAACCCCGGGTCGATACGGAACTTCTGGAGGAGTATTCTCAGGGCTTAATTGCTCTCAGTGCCTGTAAGAGCGGCGAGCTACCGAAGAAGCTGCTCCAGGACGATTTCGAGGGAGCCGTCGCGGCCGGCCGAAAGTACTCCGAAATATTCGGCAGCGAGGACTTCTTCATCGAGCTTCAGGATCAGGGCGTAGAAGGTCAGGAAGAGCTAAATGACCGGCTGCTGGAAGTAGCGGAGGAGCTCGAGCTGGATGTGGTGGCCACCAATGACGTGCACTACCTAAATCCGGAGGATCGTTTGGCTCACGAAGTACTGCTAAATATAAAGGCAAAAAAGAAGATAAACGACGAGGATCGGATGCGCTACGAGGGGGAAGAATACTATCTGAAGTCTCCGGAAGAAATGCAGGAAAGGTTTTCTCACGTGCCGGAAGCTCTGGAAAATACCGTCAGTATCGCGGAACGCTGTGAGGTGGACCTCGACTTTGGCGATAATTACCTGCTGCCGCCTTTTGAGGTTCCCGAGGAATACGGGTCCTCAATCGATTACCTGAGAGACCTGGTCGAGCAGGGCGCACGGGAACGCTGGGGCGGGATTACTGAGGAGATAGAGGATAGGATAGATCACGAACTCGGGATCATAGAGGAAATGGGTTACCCGACCTACTTCCTTATCGTCCGGGACTTCATAGAATTCGCCCGGGAAAACGACATCCCGGTTGGGCCGGGCAGAGGTTCGGCCGCTTCCAGCGTGGTCGCTTATACGCTGGGGATTACTGACGTCGATCCCCTGGAACACGATCTACTATTTGAGCGTTTTCTCAATCCGGGTCGGGTCAGTATGCCGGACATAGATATAGATTTTTGCATGGACGGCCGGGACGAAGTAATAGAGTACGTCGTCGACAAGTACGGCGAGGACCAGGTGGCTCAGATCGCCACGTTCGATACCATGGCGGCGAGGAGTTCGATTCGTGACGTGGCGCGGGTCCTCGATATTCCCTATGACGATGCGGACGAAATAGCCAAGGCGATCCCGACAGGTAGTTCACTTGAGGAAGCTCTGGCGAGCGTATCGGAGCTCAGGCAGAAATCCCAGGCCAATGAGACCTATCGCAGGCTCTTCGATGTTGCAGAGAAGCTAGAGGGCTTGATGCGCAATGCCTCCACCCATGCTGCCGGAGTGGTTATTGCCCCCGAGGAACTGACGAATTTCACGCCCCTGCAGCGTTTGAGCGACGGGGAGATCGTCACCCAGTACGATATGGACGTGCTCGAGGATATCGGGCTGCTCAAGATGGATTTTCTCGGTTTGCGGAACCTGACGATAATAGAGAATACCTTCGATCTGATCGAGGAGATAGAGGACCGGGAGCTTTCTCTGGATGACATCCCGGACGGGGACGAGGCGACGTTCGAGCTGCTTCGCGAGGGCAGGACCATCGGGGTATTTCAGCTTGAGAGCGAAGGCATGCAGGGATTGATGAACCGCCTTGAACCGGAGGAGTTCGAGGATATCGTCGCTGCAAATGCACTCTATCGGCCGGGTCCGCTGGAAAGTGGCATGACGGAGGACTACATAGAGCGGAAGCACGAGCGTCAGGAAGTTTCCTACCCCCATCCGGAGCTCGAGGGTGTGCTGGATGGAACTTACGGTTTGCCTATCTACCAGGAACAGATAATGCAGATGGCCCAGGAGCTGGCGGGCTTCTCCCTCCCCGAAGCAGACACTCTTCGGGTCGCAATGGGCAAGAAAAAGAAAAAGGTTATGGACCAGCTGAAGGAGAAATTCATCCAGGGCTGCGTCGAAAACGATATCGAGGAAGAGAAGGCAAAAGATCTGTTCGCGGATATCGACAAGTTTTCCCGCTACGGCTTTAATAAATCGCACTCAACGGCCTATGCCCGAATTTCCTACTGGACGGCCTGGTTAAAGGCGAATCACACTGCAGCTTACATGGCCAGCTTGCTCACGTCGGTCGGCGGGAACGAAGACAAGGTGGAGAAGTACATAAAGGATTGCGAGGAAATGGGAATAAAAGTAATGCCACCCTCGGTCAACGAGAGCTACATGGGATTTGCCCCGACCGAAGACGGAAATATCCGGTTCGGCCTGGAGGCAATCAAGTACGTCGGGACGAAGCCGGCGGAGGGAATCGTCGAAGAGAGGCAGGACGGTTACTCCTCTTTTCTCGGCCTCTGTCAGCGGGTCGGGGGCGATTTAAACCGAGAAGCGCTGGAAAGCCTGATCAAAGTAGGAGCGATGGACGAGTTCGGTACCAGAAAGTACCTCCTGTCCCAGATGGACAAAGGGCTGGAAGTGAGCGGAATTTCCGCCGATCAGCAGAAGAGCGGCCAGAAATCCTTCTTCGATCAGGGGATTAGCTTCGAGAAGGACGAGACCCCCAGAGAAGAGATGGAAAGCTTTTCCCGCGGGGAGCGGCTGCGAATGGAGAAAGAATTCCTGGGAGTGTATATTTCCGGTGACCCGCTCGAGGAACACAGGTTTGAACTCGATTCCTTTTCCAGCTGTAAGCTGAGCGAGATGGAGGATTCAGAGGTGGAGGGGTCGACATGGATTGCGGGAAGGATAAGTGAGATGAATCAGATAAGTACGAAGAACGGAGACCCGATGGCCTTTATCACCATCTCCGACGGCTACGGGGAACAGGAGCTGGTTGCCTTCCCGTCCGTTTTTGAAGAATCGGGCTCCCTTCTGGTAGCTGATAACATACTGTTGGTCAGGGCGAAGGTGGGGGAACGGAACGGTGATCGCCAGCTGATAGCGCAGAAGGTAATCCCGATTGAAGACGCGTGGTCGGAAGTGGAAACCGAACTGGAGATAGACCTGAACGCAAATCTAATTACGGACGAAACGCTTGACCGAATTAAGTCGTTGCCCGACGAAGGGGATACTCCGACCTACTTCAGACTTACCGACGATCAAGCCGAAAGGTACGTGGTCGTCAAGTCCGGGCCCGGCTTTCGTGTGCGGGCCGACAGGGATTTACTGAAGAAGCTCGATGATCTGGAAGAAATATCAAGGGTGCAGCTAAACCCGACGGATTAGGAAAGATTTGATGAAGTGGAAGAACCTGAAGAAATGGTTATATCCCGGAATGAAGATCAAGCGGTGGGGGGTGCTGGGAATATTCTCGGCCCTCCTGGTGGGTTTTTCGCTTATTCTTTTGATCGGTAGCGAGGGAATTGGCAGGTTGTACGACTTTCTCTCGGCGGACCCCCGCTATTACTATCTGACCGCCGGCCTGGCTCTTGCGGCGGGGCTACTCGGGCTTATCTGGAGCGTCAGCAGGCTGGCGATATCTGTTACCGGACCGATGGACCTCTTCGACGAGTCCCCGTCGAGTCTGCTCTGGAAGAGCAGGTTGCTGGAAAAGGGACCAAAGGTGGTGGCACTTGGTGGCGGTACCGGCCTGTCAGTCCTGTTGCGCGGGATAAAAAAGTATACCACAAACATAACCGCCATAGTTACGGTCATGGACGACGGGGGAAGTTCGGGTAGGCTACGACGGGAGATGGACATGTTGCCTCCGGGCGATATACGGAACTGTCTGATTGCCCTGGCAGACGACGAGAGTCAGATGAGTAAAATCTTCCAGCACAGGTTCGATCGGGGATCGGAACTGGGTGGCCACTCTCTCGGCAACCTCATAATTGCGGGGGAGGAGCAAATGCAGGGGGGATTTGACCGGGCAATTGAGGAAACGAGCAAGCTGTTGAATATCCGGGGCCGGGTGATACCTTCGACGTTAAAAAATACGAACCTGGTTGCCAGTCTGGAAGGGGGAGAAGTGTTAAAGGGCGAAAGCACCCTTTCCGATCACCCGAAGAGAATAGAGAAGATAGGGCTTGAAGAATCGGCACCACCTTATGAGCCGGCGATAAAAGAGATTAACTCCGCGGACGTGATAATACTGGGGCCGGGGAGCCTGTATACTTCGCTCATCCCCAATTTGCTGGTAGATGAAATTGCCGAAGCCATCCGGAGTGCGAGGGCGAAAAAGTTTTACGTGACCAATATTATGACTGAACCGGGAGAGACCGACGGTTTTTCCGCGTCCGACCACCTGAAAGCGTTAAGCGATTATCTGGAGCCGGCGATTCTGGATTACGTCGTCGTAAACGTCGGGCGAGCGGACCAGAGTCTGCTGGAACGCTATGCCAGTGAAGGCGCGGAACTTGTCGAGGCGGACCTGGAACAGGATAATAAATACGGCGTCGGACTTTTGCTGGACGATCTGGTCGATACGGTCGAGCTGGAAGGTAAGAAAACGGTAAAGCACGACCACGATAGGCTTGGCAGACTCATCTTGTCTACTCTGGAGTGATCTTGTCCGGAGTTTGAGCGGAAAGGTTGGACGTCACCGGTATATCCATCAGCTCGGAAATTGAACGTTCTTCAGGTACGAAATTCCCAATTGGCTTGGTCAAAGGCGAGGGGATTTTAATACCGCTCAGGTTTACGGGAGTTGTGCGATCAGGATTGATAAGGTGAAAACTGGAAGATAACCCTTTTTATACCATCAGAGGTAGTTATGAACAATAAGAGAAAAAAGTACGTCGCGGATACCAGCGTTATCGTTGACGGTAGAGTGACTGATTTACTGGCAGAAGAAGAGATAGACGGGGCAATTATTATAGTCCCCGAGGCGGTAGTAGCGGAACTGGAAGCTCAGGCGTCCAAGGGAAAGGAAACGGGTTATAAAGGCTTGAACGAACTACAGAGGCTGCGAAAACGGTGCGACGAGGATCAGGTGGGGCTGAAGTTCAAAGGACGGAGGCCGGAGAGGTCGGAGATCGATCTCGAGGAATCCGGCGAGGTCGATGCCATGATAAGGGATTTGGCCGAGAAAGAGGGGGCAACTTTAGTTACGAACGACCGTATACAGGCGAAAGTTGCAGAAAGCAAGGGGCTGTCGGTAATTCTCGACAAACCGCGCGAGGAGACCGGAGAATTGAGCCTGAATAGGCTCGGACTGCTTCAGTACTTTGACGATCAGACCATGTCCGTCCACCTCAGGTCGGGCACCCTGCCCAAAGCAAAGAAAGGTACTCCCGGCAGCATGAAGCTTGAGCCGATAAGTAGCGAGGAAGTCGGGGCGGAAACGCTCGAGCGATTTGCCGAGGAGATCGTCGAAGTCGCGGATACCCATCCGGCGGGCTTCATTGAAATGGATTCCGGGGGTGCTTCGGTCGTTCAACTGGACGATATCAGGATAGCCATTGCCAAACCCCCGTTTTCGGATGCCGTCGAGATTACCGCGACCAGGCCGGTAACAAAGACGGAAGTGGACGATTATTCTTACTCCGAGCTCCTGCGAGAGAGGCTGAACGAATCCCATCGGGGGGTGGTCGTTTCCGGGGCACCCGGGATGGGCAAGTCGACGCTCGTCCAGGCCTTATCGGAGTTCCTCCGGACCTCCGGCTGGATAGTTAAGACCATGGAAAAGCCGCGGGACCTCGACGTGTCGCCGGAGATAAGTCAGTACAGGGATCTGGACGGAGAGATGGCAAATACGGCGGAGGTTTTGCTGCTGACCCGACCCGATTACACTATCTTTGACGAAATGCGCCAGACCTCCGACTTCGAGGTATTTGCCGATCTGCGCATGTCCGGGGTGGGGCTTGTCGGAGTCGTACACGCCACCAAGGCAATTGACTCCATTCAGCGGCTAATCGGCCGGGTCGAACTCGGCATGATCCCTCAGATAGTTGATACCGTGGTGCACGTCGACGGAGGGGACATTAGCCAGGTCTTCGACGTGGAGTTAACCGTGAAGACCCCGTCGGGCATGGAGCAGGGCGACCTGGCCCGGCCGGTGATAGAGGTCAGGGACTTTGATAGCGGAAACCTGGCCTACGAGATGTATACCTTCGGCGAACAGGTTGTCGTCATGGCGGTAGAGGGGTCGCAGGAAAAGCCGATCTGGAAGCTGGCCCGAAGAGAACTCAACTATTTCCTCGGCAACAAGTTCAACTTTGACTTTGACCTGGAAATTAAATCCGAGAACCGGATAGCAATTTACGTTGCCGATAAGCACGTTCCGGCCGTTCTCGGTCGGGGCGGCGAGAAGATAGATAGACTGGAAGAGGAGCTGGGGCTGAGCGTGGACGTCCGCAGTTTTCAGGAGAGGGCTTCGGATCCCGATGCTTTTAAGATCAAGAAGACCGACGATTACCTGATACTGAACTTCACTCCGTCTCTAAGGGAACGGGAAATAGATATAGACGTGAATGGGAAGACAGTTTTTTCGGGTGCCGTCTCGAAACAGGGGCGAATAAAGCTGGATCGAGGTGCTCCCCAGGCGGAAAAGATAGAGAAAGCCCAGAAACAGGGGGCAACTATAACCGTCAATCCGACTTAACCCGGCCGGCCAGCCGGTTAACTCAAATACCGGGCTTACTGGGTCCGCGGCACGGGCTAACTACTCCGCTTCTCCCGATTACGGTCGCTGGCGGAAAAGAAAGAGTGGGGGGGCGGTTCTTACCCCTTCACTACTATTAGCGGCTTCAATTTGGCCACTGCCGGGGTTAATCCGCTCTGGTGGACCGAAGAGACCACGCGCTCCACGTCCTTGTAAGCCCCCGGAGCTTCCTCGGCCAGTCCGGGATAGGAGTGGGCTTTTATGGTGATTCCTTCTTTTTTCAACCTTTTCTCCACGTCCTCACCCCAGAACTTCGACTTGGCCTTTTTGCGGGACATCGATCTTCCCGCACCGTGTATTCCGCTGCCAAATGTTTCCTCCTGGGACTTTCGGGAGCCGCGGAGAACGAAAGAGGCCGTTCCCATCGTCCCTCCGACGAGTACAGGGCCGCCGACGTTTCTGTAGACTGAAGGTAGCTCTTCCCTTCCCGGTCCAAATGCTCTTGTAGAACCCTTTCGGTGAACCAGTAGTTCCCGTTCGTTTCCGTCCACCTCATGGCGTTCAAATTTTGCCGTATTGTGGCCTACTTCGTAGACCGTTCTCACTTCTTTTCGGGGGAGGTCAATGGCGTCTTTTAGCGCCTGGCGGGCAAGTCCCGAAAGAGCCTGCCTGTTCGCAAAAGCACAGTTAATCCCGCACCTCATCGCACTAAGGTAAGTTTGGCCCTCGGGGCTGTCTATCGGGGCGGAGACTAGTTCCTTCTCCATTATCGGCAGATCGTACTTTTCGCTGGCATCTTCCAGTTTTTCCAGATAGTCCTGTCCGATCTGGTGGCCCAGAGCTCTCGACCCGGTGTGAATGGAAATCACCACCTGACCTTCCGATAGCCGGTAGGCTCGGGCTGCCTCCGAATCGTAAATTTCGTCAACCTTTTGTACTTCCAGGTAGTGGTTGCCGGAACCGAGAGTTCCAATTTGTTTGAACTGTCTCTGTTTGGCACGGCGGCTGACGTCTTCGGGGTCCGCGCCGGCGATCCTTCCGTGTTCCTCGATGTACTCCAGATCGTCCTCGATCCCGTAACCTCTATTCAAGGAGAATTCTGCCCCTTCCTTTAACACGTGATTGATTCCGTCAATGGAGAGGTCGATTTTTCCCTCGGAACCCAGTCCTGCCGGAATCGTTTCGTAAAGGGTGCTGGCGACATTTTCCTTCCTCCTGTCCAGTTCCTCGGAACTGAGCGGAGTGCGAAGAAGGCGAACACCACAGTTGATATCGAAGCCGACCCCTCCCGCTACGGCCAGCCCGTCTTCTTTTCCGAAGGCCGCAACTCCTCCGATGGGAAAACCGTAACCGGGATGTATATCCGCAAGGCCGATTGAAGCTTTAACTATTCCGGGTAGAGATGCCACGTTTATTACCTGGTCCAGTGCGTTCCAGTCGGCACCGCTTCTGGCTTCATCCACGAGCTCTCGTGCGGTGTCCTCGTCGACGTGAAGCCGCCCCGGAACCCGCATATCTCCAGTTTTCGGGATTTCCCACCTGAAATCGTCTATTTTTCGCAGTTCGTAGGTTCTTTCATTCATTTTTACTCCCCCCTTAGTTCTGGCAGCTAGTTATCTTTTCCGCGCCGGTTGACCCCACCGATTGAAAGAACGAATAAGCGGAATTCACCTTTCAGATTATTCCAAAAGATATGTGATCCCTGGCTGACTTGGCAAGAAAAGTTCTAAACATCCACGACGAATTTGCAGCGCCAGCCCGCTTCTTCCCGCTCGATTTCGAGCCCCTGGTAGGTTACTGCCTTGACTTCGGTTCCCAGTTCGTGCACCTGTGGATTTATCCGCTCACCTCTGGCTTTGGCCTTCAGGGAGAGACCGGAGTCGTTTTCTTCTATTTCAAGGTCCGGAAACCGCACGTATATCTGACCCTGCAGGTTGCTTCGAGAGACCAGTTCGCTCAACCACCTGTAAAGCAGATCGTCCAGGTCGTCTCCCTGGAGAGAAATATTGACGGATTGTCTTCCGCCGACCGAATCCAGGTCGGCCATGACGCTAAAGATTGCCCGGCCCGCCTCGGCGAACAGACCTTCAAGAGAGCTGCTTTCCACTTCCAGACCTATATCGGCTCCGTGATCCAGATACCTGTAACTCAAGCCTTATCACCCAGGTCCAGCCGGAAAAGAGGTTCGTATACCGGCCCTGATGATTTCAGCCGACTCTCCATAAGGGTTAGCTGGTCGATTTTTACGTCCCAGTTCGAACTGAAATCCCGGTTCTTCAGGTAGGAGCCAAGCTGTTCGACCTTCTTCGAGTCGTCGTCCTTGGTTCGGCCCAGCGTAACGTGGGGCACGTATTCCCTGTCCTCGGGTTCGAATCCCAGATCCGCCATTCTACCCTCAAGGTCGTCCTGGAGGGCGAATATCTCGGAAGGAGGGGAGCTAGAACCGTACCAGATTACTTTGGGGAAACCGGGGTTGGGAAAGCCGCTTAATTTATCTAGCTTCATTTCAAAGGTCCTACCCCCGGTCGCCGCTTCCGCTGCCTTTTCTTTGATTTCCGGGATCCGGCCCCTCTCGACGTCGCCGAGGAATTTCAGCGTAATATGTAAGTTCTCTTGAGCAACCCACTTGACGTAAGCGGGTTCCTCCAGGGAATCTACCGTGGACCTCAGTTCTTCTTTTACGCCTGCCGGTAGTTCAAGACAGAAGAATGTTCGCATAGAATCACCAGGAAAAGGGTATCAAAATTTGCTGAAAAAAACATAGTGGCAAAGAACACCACGGGTCTAATATTTAAAAGTGGGTCCATGCAACCTGCGTCGAGATTGTTTACCTGGCGTTACTTGAGCAGTTAGCTCGGGCCAAGCAACCCTCTGACACCCACAGAGGTCTACTTACCGCTGCTCCCTTCCGGGCCTGACGGGATTGATAGACTTGTGCCGCAGAGGACTCAGCCGTCAACACCACTTACCCAAGGCAGTCCCAAGTAACCGATTCCTCAGCAGGCATATCGGCTCCTCTATAGC
>CAZENJ010000055.1:0-12997 GCA_964513485.1 uncultured Thermotogae bacterium
ATAGCCGAAATTACTCAAGATAGCGATTTTCCCGAGGACTGCGTTATCGCCGGTATTTATCGGGAAGATGAATTCATTATACCCCGTGGAAACCGGTCGATAGAGGTCGGGGATCGAGTATTTCTCGCTGCGGCCCTGGAAAATATTAAGGGTGCGGCCGAGTACCTGGGCGTGAGCGGGCAAAAGTGGTACGATCGTCTTATGCGCTAGGGCCTCCGGAGTTACACGCGGTTGTCGTCCTTGCTTGCCGGGTTTCGCGCTTCTGAAGTACTAGTTTTTGCTTGCGAAGAGGGTTTTTTCTAAAAGCCCCGTCCGGGAACGGCGGGGTAAGTGGCTGGTTTTGCTTTATTAGCTTTCGAGTTCGCCCACCTCGGGCTCTTCGGTACTGCTGTCGGGATAATCTTCAACTCTTCTCTGGTCCATCGCCCGGAGCGTCTCGACGAAAGCCTCCTTTATCCTGGCAATGTCGCCTAGGGTGAGCGGGCTTTCGTCCAGCTGTCCGTCCTCGATTTTTGTATCAATCTGTTCCTCGACCATTTCCTCGACTTCCTGTCCCAGATCCTCGAGCGTGTGTGAAGCCGCTTCTACCGGATCCGCCAGGGCGATTATCGAAGTTTCTTTTGTTGCCGGAACCTCGCCCTCGTAGCGGAAGTCGCCTTTGGGAAATTCGACCTCTTCCCGGCCTTCCCGCAGAGCTTTCAGGTAAAAATACCGGATCAGAGAGGTCCCGTGGTGGCTCGGGATGAAATTGAGCACGTCCCGGCGCAGCCCGTAACTTTTACCGAGTTCGATACCCTGTTTTATGTGTGAGGTGAGGACTATTTTGCTCATCGAAGGCGTCAGGTCGTCGTGAGGGTTTGAATTCCTGGATTGATTTTCGATGAAGAATTCCGGTCGAACCATCTTGCCGATGTCGTGATAGTACCCGCCGACCTTGGTCAACAGCGGGTCCGCGCCGACCGCCCTCGCGGCGTTTTCACCCAGACTTGCAATGTTTTGGCTGTGGTGATATGTTCCCGGTGTCTCAGTTCTGAGCCTTTCCATCAGCGGATGAGACGGGTTTAACAGCTCCATCAGGCCAATCGGACTGGTAATTTGAGTTATTCTTTCCGCTATCGGCACGGCGGCCGCTATGAACAGGGCGCTGGCCAGGCCGTTCAGGATTGCCCACCAGTAATTCGGCCAGTCCAGGTTTACGATGAACGGCGAACTTAGTGTTGGAAACCGAAAGGCAAAAACGAGGACGGCGTTTACAAGCCCCACCGATACTCCTATATTTGTCAGATCCGACATTCGATTGATATCCCTTGTCTCCAGAATGCCGACCAGGCCGCCGGCAAACGCTACTACGATTGGTCCAATTGGGCCGGAGAGACCTGGCTGAACTCCGACCGCGAGTGCCAGGAAAAGGTTCAGACTCAAGCCTGTTTCGAAGCCGATAAAGAGTGCTATCAGCGCGGTAGCAAAAGCCACCGGTACGAGATAGAGTGAGACCAGTGCCGCTCCTTTAATTGCAAGCAGAATGAAGAAGGTCACTCCCATAATAAAGGCGGCCATTCTCGTATTCCTGACGGTATCACCTTTTCTTATCGATAGATACGAGGCGATGGCCACGGCGCCTATCGCTATGATGAGGGCGTTTGATAGGGCCTCCTTCCAGGGAAGAAAAGCAAAAAAGGGTTCGGTCGTACTGAAGTTGAACGTAAAGAGAAAAGAAATTAACACTACGTAACCCGAAAACAGAAGGCCCTTCCTGGAACTTTCTCCAAGGCTCCAGCCAGTTAACCGGGTAAAGATACCGTTGATCCCGGTTTTACGATCTTTGTTATTTGTTGTTTTCTTCTTCATAGGCTTCGATGATCTTCTTTACGAGATCGTGCCGGACTACGTCCGTTTTAGTAAGATAGATGAAGTCAATTCCCGGGATTTTTTCCAGGAACTTTCTATCATGACTCAACCCCGAGGCGTCGTTCTTCAGGTCTATTTGAGTTATATCCCCGGTTATGACGGCTTTCGAGTCGAATCCAAGTCTGGTCAGAAACATTTTCAACTGCGTCGAGGTAGTATTTTGCGCCTCGTCCAGGATTACGAAGGAGTTGTTGAGCGTTCTGCCCCGCATGAAAGCAAGGGGGGCAATCTCGATCCGTCCGTCTTCCTTCAGCCTTTCAAACTCTTCCCCGGGTATCATGTCGTATATAGCGTCGTAAAGCGGTCGAAGATACGGGTTTACTTTTGCCTGCATGTCTCCGGGGAGAAAGCCGAGCTCTTCCCCGGCTTCAACGGCCGGTCTGGTCAGGATCATCCTTTTGACTTTCCCCTTTTTCAGGAACTCGATACCCATGGCGACGGCCAGGTAAGTCTTGCCCGTGCCGGCCGGGCCGATACAGAATACGATATCCTTTTCTCTGATCGCTTCGACGTATCTCTTTTGATTGAGCGACTTCGGTTTTATCTGTTCTCCCCAGTAAGTAGTCTGGATGACGTCCGACAGCACGCCCTGCAGCTCCTCTCCTTTCCCCTCTTTGACCATCCGGGTCAACCTTTTGACCTCTTCAAGTTTTAGTGATCCTCCCGCGTCGACCATTTCCAGCAGCTCGTCGAAGAGCGAACGGACCATTTTTACTTCCTTTTCTTTTCCCTTTATCCTTATCGATCCGTCCCTGACGATAATCTGTGCGTCAAAGTTATCCCTGATGTAATTCAGGTTTTTGTTGTACTGTCCCAGCAAAGTTACCGTCTGCTCGTGGTCCCTTAAAGTCAATTCCCTTTCCATTTCCTGGTTATTATCGATCTTTATCACTCCTGACTAAAACTAACTTACTATACTTCACGGTGGAAAAATATAAAAGCCCGTTAAGATAAATAATTCTTCACCCGGTTACCTTTGCGGAAGACCTTTCCCCGAACACGTTTTTTGCTTCCCCCGGCTCCACCAGGCAATATCCGTCGTTGATTTCGCTTACTCGGGCCGAAACCCTTTCCCCGGCAGCAATACCTTCCGTATCGGTTTCTTCCGGGATATGCAGGTCGAGATAATTCTTCGAATAGCCTCGCCACCCGTCGACCTCATTGCTTCTCTCTTCAACGATCATTTCTAGCTTTTCCCCCAGAAACTCTGCCCGTTTCTCCCGGCTGACTGAAGCTGCCATCTCTCTTAACTTCTTTGACCTGGCCTTTTTTACGGTGGAACCTACTTTGTTATCGAAATCCGAGGCCGGCGTGACCTCCCGGGGGGAGTAGCGAAAAACGTGGACGTTGATGAACCGAACTCCTCGAACTGTGTCCAGTGTTTCTTCGAAATCCCCGTCCGTCTCACCCGGAAAACCGACCATGATATCGGTACCGAAAGTCGCTTCCGGAAGCTTTTGTTCTATCAGGTCTATCTTCTCGAGATAATCCCTCTTCGTATAACCCCTGTTCATTTTTTCCAGTACCCTGTCAGAGCCGGATTGGAGCGGAATATGAAAATAAGGACAGGTGCTTTTGGATCCTGCAAAAACACTCAGTAATTTTTCCGTGATCCCTCCTGGGTTGATCGAACTCAGCCTAATCCTGGATATAGTTTCTACATCGGCTAACTCACGAATCAGTTCGGCCAGATCGTACTCCTTCTCCCCGTATTCTTCCAGATTTATCCCTGTGAGTACGACCTCTTCAAACCCGTTTTGCCCGAGTGAACGCGCTTCTTCAATCACTTTCTCCGGGGCTTTGCTCCTGGCCGGTCCTCTCAGTAGATGTACCTTGCAGAAAGAACAGCTATTACTGCAGCCGTCCTGGATCTTTAAAAAAGCCCTTGTATGGTTGCTGTCACGGGAAATGGTCTGCTCGTCTATTTCCCATTGTCCCGGTTTCAATTCCAGAGAGTCGGAACTTCCCGAACTGGCCCGTTTAATTATCCGGATTACCTCTTTCTTGCGGGAGTTTGGAAAAACTCCGTCCACGCCGGATATATCAGCCAGAAGATCGGAATCAAGTACTGCATAACAGCCCGTGACGAGCACCGTCTCACTTTTCCGGGCGGCTCGCCGAACGTACTTCCGGGATTTCCTGTCCGCCCCGGTGGTAACGCTGCAGGTGTTGATAATTGAAATATCCGGCTCTTCGTCGAAAGGAACCAGCTCTAAACCGGGTTCTCCCCGAATTTTTTCTTTCATTACTTCGGTGTCGTACTGATTTGCTTTGCAGCCTAACGTATAGAAAGCAACTCTTCTTACCATAGTATGATCGTTTGTCGGCTTATTTCTAGAGGGATGCGGGGAGGCGGGTCTATTTCAACGCACAATGGGTTTCTCTCCCTCGTGACGGTTTACTTCGAAGCGCTCCAGTTCGAAGTTTTCATCCATCGGGGAGATGCCGGCCTTTTTCTTCGTGACCTCGATCTGTTTTTCGACGGAATCCACTCCTTCCAGGTCGGGTAAAAGCAGACCGGACTTCGTTCCTTTCTTGGCTATGATCCCGTACCGCTCAGGATCAAGATCTTCCCGCTCGCACGGTTCCGGCCGCGATAATACATCTACTGATATAGTTAACTCGTCCAGTTCGCCCGGGTTGACCGGTGAAAAACGGGGATCGTCCAGTGCCGCGGAGGAAGCGTTTCTGATTATCTCTTCGTCGAGGCTTTCCGTCACCGGGGAATAAGTGCCGATACAGCCGCGCAAATCGCCGTTTTCTCTTTTAAGCGTTACGAAAACACCCCGCTTCTCTTCGGGCAAACTATCCCTGAGTTCCTGCATTCCCCCGGGATCCTCACCGGTGACGGCCTTTATCACTGCTTTTTTGGCTAACTTAACGTAATTATCTTCCATTTGACATTATTATAGACCCATTAGTCGTCTTATTCAAAGCTAGCTCCAGATGACTGACTTCCCCGGATCTCATTGGTAGTTAATCTGCCCTGATCGAGCCTTATAATGAACGGCTTATCTTAGGTCCTTGACTTATTGACAAGGATACGTTATGTTAAGCGTGATGTTAAGATGAAATGGAAGATATTTATCTCAGTTTTGCTTGTAGTACTGATAGTCGGATCCGGGATCGGGATCTATCTCCTTAATCAGCGCAACGTCAATGAACTGGTTAAGAAAGGGGAGAGGATTAATCTTCTCGTTCTTGGAATCGACCACATTGAAGGTGCTCAGGCTCGCAGAAGTGATACCATGATGCTGGTTAGTATTGACACTGCCAGCAACAAGGCGAGTCTGATCTCCATTCCCCGGGATCTATACCTGAAATATCCCAGCGGCAGATTCTGGCGAGTCAATGCCGCCTATGCCATTGACGGTCCGAAACTGGCGACTAAGATGGTTTCCAACTTTCTCGGCCTGCCGATCAATTTTTATCTGGTCGTTGACTACGAGGGCTTCAAGGAAATTGTGGATTTAATGGGCGGCGTCAAGATAACCGTCGAACGGAGCCTGGAGTACACGGACAAGGCCGGAAACCTGAATATTGATATCGAAGCGGGAACCCAGACGCTCTCCGGTGAGGAAGCGATGGGCTACGTCCGGTATCGAGGTAATCAGAGCGATCTTCAGCGAATCAACCGTCAGCAGAAGTTTCTTCGGGCTCTGCTCCAGGGCGGAGTAACTGTCGAAGGTTGGTCGCAGATAAAGAGCATAATAGATACGGGCCGGAAATACGCCAAGACCAACCTGTCCCTGATGGATATGTACGACCTTGGCCGGACGGTGAAATCCCTCGGGATGGAGGACTTTGAGATGGTCACGCTCTCCGGAAAGCCCGCCAGGGTCGATAACAAGGCAGTACTGCTGCCGCGAATTGTCGAGACCCGGAAGGTAGTAGCCGAGGAGGTACACGGTGTAACGGTTGCGAGTAACGCGGATATCGAGGTTTACGTGCTAAACGGAGAGGGGGCCAACTATCTTGCCCGAAACACCGCCGAAAGGCTTACAGCACTCGGTTTTTCCGTCACCGGTACCGATAACGCCGATAGATTTGATTACGAGACAAGTTATCTGGTCAGTCTGGATGAAGCAGGTGAAGAGCTGGCCGATAGGCTGGCCCGGGAACTCAATTTTGACCTGGAAATCGTTCAGGCGGAGAACTTTCAAAGTAATATGCAATCGCTCAAAGCTTCCGGGGTCAACCCGCCCGAGTCGACGAATCTTCTGCTTATAATGGGTGAGGGGTCGACAGGTTTTGTCTCTTAACAAAGAAGAGAGAACGGAAATACGGCGCTTGCTGGAGATTATAGAGGAAAGAAAAGGCGAAAGGCCCCGGGTGCTGGACATGCGAGACCATACTCTTGCCACACGGTTTTTCGTCCTGGCTAACGGAACTAATCCCAAACACGTGCGGGCAATTGCGGAGGAGCTGGAGGAGAAGTTCGATAAGGAAATCGTTCACAGGGAAGGGTTAGATACCGGATCCTGGGTGGTGCTCGATTACGGGGAGATCATGGTTCATCTTTTTGATGAAGACGTCAGGGATTTTTACGACCTCGACGACCTCTGGATAGACAGGGATTATCCGCTCAAGGAACTGGAGCAGGTTTAATTGTTTGCCGCCTGATTCGATAACTTCCAACCCCGGGTCGTTTACCGGACCCGGACTTCTTACAACACGAAAGCTCCGCCAAATATATATCGGTGACCTGCCAAAATTAGCCGAGAGCCCCGGATAGCGACGAGGGAAGCGAAAAAGTTAGTCCAGAAAGCATTCTTTGACCAATTTCCTGTTGCTGTACAGGTAGTCGGTTCCCGAAATAAGTGCGGTGGCAATACCCAGGTAGACGAGAGCCGGTATGACCGTATCCAGCCACTCCAGAGTAAACTCCAGGTTTACCGTGATGGCAACGATAAGTACGATATGAGAGACGGTTTTTGCCTTCCCGAACCAGCTGGCAGATATGACTTTGCCCCTGGTTGCACCGAGAAGACGGAGGCCCGTAACCAGGAATTCCCTGCCGATAATTACGACAACAGGCACCGCGCCCAGCTCGTCCAGCTGGATGAACGTGATGAAAACGGCCGAAACGAGTAATTTGTCTGCTATCGGGTCGGCGAACTTTCCGAAGGGGCTTATTCTATCGTTCCTCCGAGCCAGGTAACCGTCGGCGAAGTCCGTCAGAGAGGCAAACAGGAATAGTGCGAGTGCGGCAAGATTGAAACTTGCCAGCAGCAGGAACATGACAAATGGCACCGATAGAATACGAAAGATAGTTAGCGCGTTTGGCAAGTTTTTCTCGGACATAATAACCGCTCCCGGTTGCTTCTCCGAATCCCGACAAATATACGAAATGAACCTGGCAAATGCCAGTTTATCTCAGTTCTGGCCTATTTTTCTGTCCCCCGAGTTATTGTAATTTCCCGCTACCTTCTTTATACTGTCCCGGTTTAACGGGTGGAAATTATTTATCACTGATTGAACTGAAAAAGTGGGACTTGATCGAAGACGTGGGAGCGGTAGAGAATTGGAGCAGGTTGTTTTTTATTGAGCCCGGTCTCACGTCCGACCAAGGAATTGAGAGGGAGGAGACAATGCTCGAACTTCACAACACGCTTTCGGGGGAGATAGAGGAATTCCAGCCGCTTGAGGAGGGAAGAGTAAGGTTCTATAGCTGTGGCCCGACCGTCTACGATTACTTTCACATTGGTAATGCCAGGCCATTTATCGTTTTCGACGGTCTCCGTCGCTACCTTGAATTCAAGGGCTTCGAGGTCGAATTTACCCAGAACGTCACGGATCTGGACGATAAGATAATCGACCGGGCGGCGGAAGAAGGCCTGGAACCCGGAGAACTGGCCGAGAAATACGAAAAAGCGTACTTCGAGGACCTCGATCGATTGGGGGTCAGGGATGCGGACAATAAACCCAGGGTAACGGATTACGTGGACGAGATAATAGAGCACGTGAGGGCGCTTGTCGAACGGGGTTACGGTTACGAGGTAGAGGGTGACGTATACTTCAGGGTGAGAAAGTTCGCCGGCTACGGTAAACTCTCCGGCCGCTCGGTGGAGGACCTGCAGAGCGGGGCCCGTGTGGAAATAGAAGAGAAAAAGGAGGACCCGCTTGATTTTGCCCTCTGGAAGAAGTCCGAGCCGGACGAACCCGGCTGGGATAGCCCGTGGGGTCACGGTAGGCCGGGCTGGCACATAGAGTGTTCCGTCATGGCTCAGAATACGCTGGGGGAAACGATAGATATTCATGCCGGCGGACAGGATCTGATTTTCCCCCATCACGAGAACGAAATAGCACAATCAGAAGCGAGAACCGGACGGGAATTTTCTCGTTACTGGTTGCATAACGGGCTCCTGAGGTTTGAGGGGGAGAAGATGTCGAAGTCCCTCGGTAATTTCGAGTACGCCCGGGATGTCCTGGAGGATTACGGAGAAGAGACCGTTCGGTATTTCTATTTCTCGACCCACTACAGGAAACCGCTAAATTTTAGCAAGAAAAACCTTGATGACGCGAGGAGCGCGGTGGACAGGGTCTACGAATTTATGGGAATAGTCGAGGAGCTGGGTATCACTGACCGCGGGGACTCGCCGGACTCCGGGGAAGGGAAAGAGTTTCTCGAGGCGATAGAGACCGCCCGGGACCGATTCGAGACGGAAATGGATAAGGACTTCAACACTCCAGGCGGACTGGGCGTAATATTTGATCTCGTCAAGCGGGGCAATAAATTCCGTGACTCGGGGCCGAACGAAGAGTACTATTTGCTGGCCCGGGCGAAGGAGAAGGTGAAAGAGCTGGCTGAGCCGCTCGGACTTTTTCAGGGCCGGTCCGAGCCGACCGCGGGAGGCCTCGAGGAAGACTTGATTGACCTCCTGCTTGAGGTGAGGAACGAGTTGAGGCAGGAGAGTCGCTGGGAATTGGCGGATAGAATCAGGGCCGAGCTCAAGGAAATGGGGATAGAGATAAAGGACCGGGACGGGGAGACGATCTGGACCGTCGGCAGGTCCGAGAAGTAAACGAGGACGGAAGTACAACCCGCCTTGCCGGCCGGGAGAGGACAAAAAGCTAATACAGGTGATAAAATGGGCAAAGTAGAAGCGTATTTGAAGGTCAAGGACGTAGCTCGTTACGCAGGTTTGAGCGTTGAAGGCGTCAAAGAATTGATAGATAAAGGAGAGCTGGAGGCCCTGGAGTTGAACGGACGAACTAAGGTAAAAAAGTCGGAAATAGATAGTTGGCTGGACGAGCAGGTAAATCTCGACGCTTTGATGGAATTGAAGGACAAAATAGACGGGGAAGTTGACGTGGAAGAGGTCGCGGCGGAACTGGACATGGATCCCGGGGAAGTCAGGGACAAATTGGTTGACGGTTCGGGATAACCTTTTCTACCGGACTATTGGACCAGGACAACTCAAGTGGCTGATACTCTGTTGCAGGACCTGTTAGATCGGACGGAGGACCTGCGGGGCAGGCTGATCCGAAGCATTCTGCTTATCGCTGTTATTGCCGTTGTCGCTTATATTTTTCGGGGAACAGTCCTGGGGTTTATCCAGCGGCCGTTAACGGATAAACAGTTGATATTTATCCACCCCACGGAGGCGTTCTTCACTTATATCAAACTTTCTTTATTTGTCGGGGTCCTGGTTAGTGCTCCTTATCTGCTTTACCAGATAATCCAGATCTCGTCTCCTTTTCTGGCAAAAAGCGAGGGGTTTAGTAAGGGCTTTGTCTTTGCCCTATTCGGTTCCGGTAGCCTCTTCTTCTACGCCGGGGCTGCTTTTGCCCTTCTCGGCGTTATGCCCTTTGCCATAGATTTTCTCAAAAGCATTAGCGGGGAGAGTCTTGAGGCAACGTTTACGGTGGGGAATTACGCCTCTTTTGTGATGGCGTTTACGCTGATTTTCGGGTTCGTCTTCGAAATGCCGGTAGTATCTTTTGGCCTTGCTCGCCTGGGACTGATAAAGAGGGAAACCCTGACCAGGCAGTGGCGAATAGCACTTGTCGGAGCAGCGGTCCTGGCGGCCGTCCTGACCCCGCCCGATCCGATTACGCAGATGTTTCTCTGGGGCCCGTTGCTGATTCTTTACGGCCTATCGATACTTCTGGCCGGTATTGCCGAAAGAGATTAGTTGATTCAGTCGGCTCATTTCCGAGAGTAGTTCGGGGAAATTACGTGACGATCTCGGTATTACATTCAGGAAGGCGATGCGTTAAAATTAACTAGGAAAGTCTGGAGGTGTTATCGATCAATGTTCGGCTTGGGACCAACAGAACTGATAATTATTCTGGTAATAGTTCTCGTCATATTCGGGGGAGAAAGACTGCCGGAGCTGGCCCGATCCCTCGGAAAAGGTGTTCGGGAATTCAACAAGGAAAAGCAGAAGATTCAGGACCAGTACGACGAGACGAAGGAAGCGATAGACGTCGATACTGAAACGGGCAGTCGAGATTCCGATAGGGGTTCCGGTGAGGATTCGGACGATTCGGAAGACCGGGATCAATCCACGGCCTGAGGATTATAACTCTTTGACCAGTTATTACTGATGCAAGACGAAGAGCGACCGCTCGGGGAGCACCTCGAGGAACTGAGACGGCGGATAATCAGCTCCCTGGTTGCGATCGTTCTCCTTGGTGGCGCCGCTTACTATTTTCGGATACGGCTCCTAAATTTTCTGATTTCGGCCTCACGTGAAGACTCGTTAATCTACCTCCATCCGACCGAGGCCTTTTTGACCTATCTGAAACTCTCCGTGATAACAGGACTGATACTTTCGACCCCCTGGCTCCTCTACCAGTTCTGGCGGTTTATCCTTCCCGCCCTGCTGGATGAGGAGGAGAAATGGTTCAAGCTAGGGTTCTTGCTCGGCGGGGTACTATTTTACCTCGGTATTGCCCTCGCAGTGACAGTTGGCATCCCTTACACGGTTCGTTTCCTTGCCGGAGTTGGCGGGGAAACTGTGGTTTCCAACTTTTCGGTCAGGAACTACATCACTTTTGCTTCACTGCTTTCCTTCTCCTCCGGCCTGATATTCGAAGTTCCGCTGCTAATCTATCTGGTTGTCAGACTGGGTTTCGTCAAGCCGGAGACGCTGCGGAAAAACAGGAAGTTCGTGGTCGTGGGAGCCTTCACCGTGGCAGCGTTCATAACCCCGACTGATTTCTTTTCCCAGGCTTTCATGGCGATACCGCTGATTCTGCTTTACGAAGCCTCGCTATTCATTGTCGGGTTACTTTTCAGAGAACTCGAGTCCCAGTAAGTCTCTCGTTGCCTCTCCAGTTGTGACCGCCCCGTAAACTATTTTGAAGAGTTCCTCTGATTTGAGTTTTTTCGAGGTCCTGGTTTTTGTTGTCAGAGGCAGGTAATTTGGAACCATTATTTGTAGTTGTCCAGCATATCTTTTAAAATAAACCTTCAGAAGAGCGCAGGATGAATACTCTGCCTGCAGAATAAACTCAGGGGGTGATATTTCGGCATAAAATACTCGCGAGAGATGAACTGGAGCTTTGGCGAGCTCTCCTTAACCTGCAGGAATATTTTAGAAGTGGGTTGTATATTCATTGACGATCTTAAGGAGGTCTAAATGTTTAAGAAGACTCTAGTTGTTAGCCTATCTATCTTATTGTTGCTTTCAGGTTTTGCTATAGCAGGGCTGGGAAGGGAGTCCCACCTGCCGAAGGACGAACTCGTAATACCAATTGGAATGGAGGACAAGGATTGGGGACTTGGAGACCTGACCCCCGGAATACCCGGAGGAGGGATTACTTACGCTGCGACTTCCCTGCCTAAAACTTTCAACAATATGGTTACGAGTGAGACATCGTCTTCGGATATCACTGGGAACCTGATGGCCGGACTTACGGATACGAGTCCCGCCACAGGACGGCTAGTTCCCGCTCTGGCAAAATCCTGGGACATATCCGAGGACAAGAAAACCTATACTTTCCATCTCCGCGAGGGACTCAAATTCTCCGACGGAGAGCCACTGACGGCTGACGACGTGGTATTCACGTTTAAGCAGCTTGTATTTAACGAAAAAGTTGAAGCCGATATGAGGGACCTGCTCACGATTGACGGTGAGCTTCCCGAAGTAAAGAAGATCGATGAACTGACAGTTCAATTTACTACTCCGACGGTATTTGGTCCGTTTATCAGAACCGTTGGCGGAGTAATGATTTATCCGAAACATAAACTGGAAGGTATATCGGGTAAAGAATTTAACAGTGCCTGGGGTCAGCAGACGGCAAAGGAGAACCCGGAAGAGATAGTCGGGGCCGGACCATTTAGGCTGAAACAGTACGTTCCGGAACAGAAAGTAGTGCTGGAGCGAAATCCTTATTACTTCATGCGCGGACCAAATGGTGTTCAGCTACCGTACCTGGATAAATACGTCGTATTGAACGTTGAGGATACGGACGCTCAGGCGTTAAAGTTCAAGACCCACGAAACTGATGTTTACGCGCCGGCAGCTTCAAAAATTCCGTTCCTGCTCAAGAACGAAGAGAAGGAAGGATGGAACGTCATGGTTCTAAAGGGACCGAGGGGAGCACCGGCCGGGACTGACTTCCTGACCTTTAACTGGGATACGAAGAAAGAAGGTCTGGCTGAAGTATTTCGGAAGAAGAACTTCCGCAGGGCAGTTTCTCACGCCGTGGACAGGCCAAGTATCATAGAGAACGTTTTCAACGGTCTGGCCGTAACCCAGGACAGCCCGATGTCCAAGTTGTCGCCGTATTACAGCGAAAAGGCGGGTGAAAAATTCCCCGAAGAATACGATCTGGAGAAAGCTCGGAACATGCTGGACGAACTGGGACTCAAAGACACCGATGACGATGGGATAAGGGAACTGCCCAACGGGAAAGATCTAGCGTTTGAGATGCTGACTAACAAGGGCAACCAGCAGAGAGTCGACATCGGAAACATCATAGCAGCTGATCTGAAGGAGATCGGTATGGAAGTATCCTTTAACCCGATAGACTTCAACTCTCTGGTCCAGCAGTTGCTGGGTGGAAAGTACGAATCCGTTATTATTGGATTGATCGGTGACCCGATCGAGCCGAATAGCGGAAATAACGTCTGGAC
>CAZENJ010000056.1:0-7346 GCA_964513485.1 uncultured Thermotogae bacterium
TGCCAAGTCCACCGGCATAGATCTTCATTTCCTCTGCCAGACCGTACTCCATGCAGAAATAAGCTATCGATGGTTTGTTTTCGGTCATACTCTCACCTTTGCTTTTTTAAAAGTGCCATTATAGCATTCAATTTTTTGGAGACTGTAACCAAAAAAGGCCGAACCAGGGTTCTTGCCTTACCCTTTTACTGATCCCTGAGTCAATCCTCCAATTAACTGGTCCTGAAGGATCAAAAAGATGGCTACGATCGGTATCGCTCCTATCAGGGCTGCCGCGGCGAATATTCCCCAGCGCTGGTCGTAATTATTGAAAATGAACAGTTTCAGTCCGACTGCGAGAGTATATTGTTCTTTTCCCTGCAGGAGGATGCTGGCAAGAATGAAATCCGAATAGACGAATATCAATGTCAGAATAAAGATCACGGTCAGTATTGGTCGGGCGAGCGGTAGAATTATCCTGATGAAGGCCTGAAAGTGGCTCGCACCGTCGACCCTGGCCGATTCTTCTAGCGAGTGGGGAATGGAGTCAAAATAGCCCTTCATGAGCCAGGTATTGAAGCCGAGCGTACCTCCGAGATAAACCATGAGCAATCCCAGGTGAGTGTTTAAGCCGGCCCAGGGAACGTATTCCCCGATTTGTAGTAGCAGGAAATAAATAGCTACCATCGCCAGCATCTGCGGGAACATCTGAATCAAAAGCAAACTGAGCAGGCCGGTCCGCCTGCCCTTGAACCTGAACCTTGAAAAGGCGTATGCCCCAAGGGCACACATAAAAGTACCGAAAACCCCGGTAAGTAAACCCAGTTTAAGACTGTTCCAGAGCCAGAGAAGAAAAGGAGTATCGTACTGTTCTCCGCCATTGGCAAAGAATATCCTGTAGTTCTCGATCGTGGCGTTGTCCGGAATGAGTTTTTGTCCTGTCAGAGATCCCGTCGGATTGATGGATGCTGATATTATCCAGATGATCGGGAAAAGGGCAAAGGCCACCAACAGGAGCATTAAAAGGTGCTTGAAGCCTATCTCCAGAAACCAGTCCTTAAACCGTTTTAGCGGGTTTTTATTGTTAAACATTTTCACTCAACTCCTCCAGCGCACCGGTGTATCTGAAGTTTATTGCGCTAATAGTTCCGATAATCAAAAAGATAATTATCGATATGGCCGCGGCGAAACCGTAGTAACTGGACCCCTCGCCCTGAAAGGCCAGTTTGTAAGTATAAGAGATTAGAATATCGGTTGAACCAGCTGTATTAGCTCCGACTATCGGGGGATCACCCTGTGTAACAAGGTAGATTACGTTGAAATTGTTGAAGTTAAAGGCAAAAGATCCGATCAACAGGGGGGCTATCGATACCATGAGAAGCGGAAAAGTGATATTCTTGAATTGCTGCCAGGGGTTAGCTCCATCGACTTTTGCAACCTCGTAGAGTTCTGGCTGGATGCTCTGCAGCGCCCCGAGAGATATGATCATCATATAAGGGAAGCCAAGCCATAAATTGACGAGTAGAACGGCAACTTTAGCGAGCATTGGATTCTGAAACCATGGCACTGCTATATTAAACAGGGGTTGGAATATCTTTGTATTTATTACGCCCGCATTCGTGTTAAAGAATCCCCGCCACATGAGAGCGGAAATAAAAGCCGGTATTGCGTAGGGCAGAATGAGTATACCTTTGTAGATGGTTTGAAAACGGAGCTTATCGTCGTTGAGGAGGAGGGCTGCGCCGAGACCCAGTGCAAACGTCGTGAGCACGCTCATTAGAGCCCAGATAAAAGTCCAGGTGAAAACGCGGAGGAACGGGCCGGTCACGAGGGGATCGGTGAATACCCTGGTAAAGTTTTTCCAGCCGACCATGACCTGAAAGCCCGGCGATAACTTTTCCCCTGTTGCCGGTGATACGAAAGAGCCGTTTCGGGGCACGTATTCCGTGCCCGTTTCTCTATCTAGAATTTTGTCGGTCTCCGGCAAATATTCGTACTTCTGGTTTAACTGCTTAAATTCTTTCAACCCGGTAATTTTTAACGCCAGCTTCCCTTTTTCCGGCCTCCATTTTTGCAGTTTCTGTAAGGACTTGACCAGCTGCCCCGTGTTTAGCAGAGTGTAGCCGTCAAATTTATCGATGGTCCCGTCGTTGTTGCTATCTATAAAGCGACTTTCGTTTAAATCAACCGGTTCGAGATTTTCTCCCCCGGTTAGGTATACAGCATCCCCTTCTTTTGCCTGAAGTATGGCCCTAATATCGCCTTTTTCGTTTTTATACGCGTTAAAGGAGAAGGATTTTGGCGTTTCTGGCTGATAGTATTTGTCTTCCAGGTTCTTGATTGCCTGCTGTTTCGTCAGCAGGTGTCCCGTCCCGTAATTCGTGAAAGAGAGGTAAACCGTGTATCCTATCGGGTATACTACGAAAGCAAAGAGAAAAACCAGACCCGGAACCAGGTATCGTAACGGGTAAGTTTTCCTGGAAATGAAGATCAAATTTATTACTGCAGTGCTCGCGACCAATGCGGCGGCCAGGCCGACTGCCCCGTGAAGATAAAGATAGACACCGGCCCAGATTACGAGAGCGTCCAGTACTCCCAGAACCAGGATCTTTAAACTTAGACCGATAACCGAGTTCTTAAGATAGTTATACATAGTAAAGACCCCGCCCGGAAAGGACGGGGTCGTTATCACCTGTGAACTATTCTATGGCCTGCTTGATTGATTTGACTGCGTCGTCCATAGCTGCCTGAGGTTCCTGCTTTTGCTGTGAGATTAGCTGCAATTTGTCTCCGAGGTTTGCCCATACGGCACCCATTTCAGGGATATTGGGCATCGGTATACCGACTTTGGCGCTTTCTGCAAACGCCGCCACGACGGGATCGTCTTTTACTTTTTCCAGAGTAGGTTTGAATGCGGGCGGGCGTTTGTTTTTCTCGTAGATCGTCATCATCGCTTCGTTTGTGGCAATATAATTCTTGAGGAATTCATTTGCCAGAACCTTGTTTTTGCTGAACTGGCTGAGCATAAAGCCCTGTGCTCCGACAAACGGTTGCATCTGATTTCCGTCCATCGTCGGCAGGGGGGCGACGCCGAAGTCGATGCCGGCCTCTTTTATACTTGGTATCTCCCATGGTCCAGTCATGAACATCGCGGCTTTACCTTCCTTGAACAGGCTGGCGCCCGTTCCGTAGTCCATTCCCTGAGGGATCAGGCCGTCTTCGTACATGGCGTCAAGTTTTTGCAGTCCCTGTACTGCGCCTTCGTTGTTCAGTCCTATGTCGGTAGGGTCGAATCCCCCGTCGTACTTAAATATGTAACCGCCGTAGGCGCTGATAAAGGGGAACGTGTGGTAGGGGTCTCCTGTGCCTGGATAGACAAATCCGTATGTCTTCTTTTCGGGGTTGGTCACTTCTTCCGAAATTTCTACGACTTTTTTCCAGGTTTTTGGCGCTTCGGGGACCATATCTTTATTGTAGATCAACCCGATAGATTCGTAGGCATAGGGTAGGCCGTATATTTTGTTCTCGTAGGTAAATCCTTCGATGGAGACATCCACGAATTCGTCCTCGAGATCCTTCATGTAAAGTAAGGAATCGATCAAGCCGTTCTGGGCCAGTTCACCGATCCAGTCGTGCGCTCCGATCAGGATGTCCGGGCCTTTCCCGGCCGGACCTGCTTTTTCAAGTTTGGAGCGCATATCGCCGAACGGTACCTGGACCAGCTCCACCTTTACGCCGTAATCGTCTTCGAATTGGTTGGCTATTGGCTCCAGAGCTGTTATTCTTTCATCGCCCCAGATCTTCAATTTTCCGGACGTGGAACCAAGCGCTACCACGCTGCTGAAAAGCAGTACTAAACTCAGAGAGAAAATTAGGAACTTTTTCAATTGCATCACTCCTTTATTGTTGAAGTTAATGGAAAATGGCCTTTTATCATAAACTCTGATTAAGTTTTAAGTTTATCACCTCCCTTCTTTAAAGTTAAATAAAGTATTGATGCTTCAACTGTTAACTCTCCTATAACACTTCATATGGTCTTAAGACCGGGTAAGTTCCCTCATCCCGATCGTAACTTTTCAGAATCGACTTTTGTTTCCGGTTTGGTGCCAGGTAATCGTAGACGTTTGAAGAAACTGTCGGAGCCCTGTTACCGCCACCCTGCCAGGTGGAAGCTTCACCCTGTACGGCCCTGACGTGATCCTTGCCGTAACCGTCCTGGGAAAAGACCATTAAGTAGTGTTCCCCGGTGACGGAGGGCAGAAGTTCCTTTGGTACCCCGACTATGACTTTCTTTTGCTTTACGTTTGAAGATACGTCGATCTTGTTCTCCTCGCCGTCGGCCGTCACGAACTCACGACCGTAACCGGGCCACCCGGCTATCTTTATAAAGTAATCCCAGGGACTTTCGTGGTCGAACCTCACCCGGGCGCCTTTTTTGTAGGTTTCGGTCCGCCCGCCTTCTTCAGTGTCCAGATATAGGTTGATCAGCTGATGGCTGAATCCGAGCGGAGCTGCCCAAGGGTTTGTCATCGCCCCGAAGTCAAAAGTGAAGATCCACTTGTCACCGGAATCGTATATTTCGTACTTCCGCAGGTCAAAGAGTCCTTCGTGTTTGAACACCGGAGCTTTGGGATAGGTGTAAGTCCCCGGACCGTAGTCGTCCCCTTTCGGGTCCGTGGCGCTAAAGATCTTTTCCCCGCTGATCGGCTTCGGTATTTTTGTTATGACTGGTTCTGCCGGAGAAGCAGCCAGCTGTTTGCCGGCTTTTCTTTGCTCCAGGGTCATCCTGAAGGTAAAGTTTTCTTCCGGTTCGATTCCAATGGTTTCATAGGGGAATTTGAACTCGATGAGCTTTCCCGCTTTTGCCTTCCGGCGCGAGAGGTTTGCGATGCTGCTGGCAAACTTCCAGTCCCCTTCACCGTCCGATACGTAGCGAAAGACGTTCCAGGAACCGTCCTTCTCCACGTCTTCCATGTGAAGAGAGACAACTTGTGACAGGCCGAATCCAAGTGGCTGATTCCCATAGCGTGTAACGGCGTTTGCGGCTGAATTTCCGCTGAAGTACATGTTAAAGCTGAGATCTTTGCCGATCAGTGAAGCCGCCTTGACTTTAGTATTTACCCGGACGAAGAGATTATTGGCGCCGTAACCGAGCCTAAAGCCGCTGAAATATTTGTTATCGCTTGCCTCGAAATGAGCGGAGCCCTTCCACTCGTCCGGCGAGGAGGTGCGCCCGTCCAGCTTTACCTTGACTTCTCCCAGGCTCTTCGAAACGGGGGGTACTTTATCGACGTGGAGTTTTCTCGGTATCGCGCCTTCTTTTATACCCGATTCCCTGTAAGCATTGATCAAATGAGTTTTGAACAAAGAGTCGAAGACTTCGTCGTTGCCGGAGTCCTTGTCCGTTCCGTACCACCAGAACCAGTCGCTCCCCTCCGCGGCGTAAACAGCTTCTTTTGCCTCCGGGTCCACCGAGTCCTCTTCTACCTTCCTCTTTGCCTCGACCAGCCAGTTCCAGGCGCGGTTTTCTTCCGGTTCTCCCTTCCAGGTGGATAAATCGCCCGCCCAGGAACCCGTGGCCAGTTCCTCTATTTCCGTAGCGCTCTCTTGCCGGGTGGCGATGAAAGCCCCGGGAGTCGTCGTTTTTACCCAGCTGGCTTCGGACAACCGTCGGTAAAGTTCCTTCAGGAAACTTCTGCCGTTGTTCGGGTATCCAGCCATAAACATCCAGTTTTCACCATCCATAGCAACAGTAAGAAGCCTATCTTCGGGGTTTTCCAGTTCACTTCGAATTCGTTTCAACTCGTTCATAAAGTCGTTTACGGCCCAGCTGGTGGATTTGTTGCCGTAGCTAAAACTTATCTTGTTTGAAAGATCGCTCTGCCGGAAGAACAGGTAGGCGCTACCGGATTTGCCGGTAACTTTATAAGGTTCCGTCAGTTCTTTAACGCCCGGAGTTCTTCCGA
Organism: uncultured Thermotogae bacterium; assembly: GCA_964513485.1. GTDB lineage: Bacteria > Bipolaricaulota > Bipolaricaulia > M55B111 > M55B111 > JAGXLP01. The sequence continues at coordinate 5,946 of CAZENJ010000056.1, forward strand.
TGCTGTCCGCCAGCACCCCTTCGTCGGAGACGAACCAGTCGAAACCGGATTCCACCACGGGGTCAACCATATTTTGGCTTACAGCCTGTTCCGGGGGCCACAATCCAGAGGGGGTTTTACCAAAAACGTCTTTATAAAGATCCTTTGCCGTTTCCAGCTGTGTCATGGTATCTTTACGCCAGACTGCTTTTTCGACTCCGTTCCATCCGTCACTCATAAGCAGAGGAAGTATTGGGTGATAATAGGGGCTAGTTATGATTTCGGAACCACCCTTCCGGGTTTCTCTATATTGAGCCAGGAGATCAGCGCTGATTTTCTTCTGTGCTCTAACTACTTCGATTATATCATCACGGTTGAAATGTTTCTTTCCGCGCAGATCCTTTAGCTCGTATTTTTCATGGAGAGATGGGGTAATCTGCCAGAGAAAGAATAGTGCGGAGAGATCCGTTATTTCTTGCTCGGTTAATTGTCGTTCAGCGGCAATTTCTTTAAGTTCCGCGTAACGAGCGGAATAATAAGGGTCGTCGACGTCATCGTCCAGCATGTATCCGTTCAGCCAGAAGAACTCTTCTCTTATTTTATCTTTTTCGGCCCGTGTCAGTTCTGACGCAGGTTTAAGCACAAGTTTCAGGTGGGTATCGGTAGCCCCGATGTATTTGTAAATTCCACCTTTTGCTGCTTCCGCTTCAGTAGTTTTTGCATAGTCCCTTATCTGCTGAATCAAACTCGGTACGAGATTATAAGTCACTCTTATGTTTTCAAAGTCGTTCGTTATTGCCGGGCTATCGAAATACTCCTGTACCGCGTGAACACGCACCCATGGTAATTTGTAAGAACCGGTCGAGGCATCTCTATAAAGAGGCTGATGCTGGTGCCATATAAGTGCCAGGTTAAGAGTCCTGGTATTCTCAGCTACTGCTGCACCCTCCGGCGTCCCAACCGCCAGAACGGACGTTAAAACTAACAAAACTAAAATTTTAAAGTAAATGTCACGCATTTGGATTTGGACCCCCTCAGTTAAACTGGCTGGCCGCAGTTCTTATTCTCAATTTTTAAATTGCTTTTTCTCACCAATCCCGTTTACCAATCATAGTTAAGCCTGGAGCCTAATCCTGAAAACAAATCAGTCGGATCAAATCTTGAAAAGACCAAATAAATGATTTTAAGTCTTTTTGTTACGAATACCCTGCCTCGGGGCAGGGCTCTTGACTTTATGGTGAAGCGGCAAGTTTAGAAAATTTCGGATCGATAACAGAGCTGCTCCGATCAGCCATCCTTCCTTGCCGAGTTCGGTTCTGACGATTTTCAACTCCCTTGCTTCCTCCGGAAAAGAATGATTTAAGACTTCCTGTTTCATTTCCGGCATGAAGTAGTCAGCCTCGCTGAGCCTTTCTCCGCCAA
>CAZENJ010000056.1:7356-12820 GCA_964513485.1 uncultured Thermotogae bacterium
CGCTTCCGGATTTAGAGTGTTGACGAGATTCTTAATTCCCAGACCGAGATTGCGGCCCATTTTTCTGAATACCTCCGTCGCAGAAGCCTCATTCTTTTTGGCCAGGTCCGCGAGGTGGTCGATCGTAGCTGGCTTTAGGCTTAACTTTTCGATTTCATTTCGCAAAAAATAATCCGAAGCCAGAGCCTCCAGGCAACCATTCTCGCCGCAGCGGCAGACGGGACCATTGGGATCAAGCGTGATGTGTCCGATCTCGCCGGCTCCGCCCAGAGCTCCCCTGTGCAGAGCCCCGTCTATCATTAGCCCGGCGCCGATCCCTTCCCCAACGGTAATGCAGAGGAAGTCATTATAAGACCTGCCGGCTCCGAGCCAACCTTCCGCCAGCGTTAATGCGTTTACGTCGTTATCGACGACCACCGGCACCCTTTTCCCGGACAATAAATCGTCCGCCAGGCTCACGTTGCTCCACTCTAAAATGGGCGTATAGATAATTGCTCCTTCGTCGGAGATAAGGCCGGAAACGCCTACTCCGACGCCGAGAATATCCCCTTTTCCCAAATAAGTTTCATAATCCGACTTGATAACTTCGAGAACAGTTTCGACCACCGGTTCCGGCTCTACCTCGGTAACCCCTCCGGCTATCTTGTTCGTCCGGAGGTCGTAAAGTCCGGTAATAACCCTTCTGGCCTCGATTTTTACCGCCATTACGTAGCCAAATTTCTCGTTTATGTCAAGTAAAGTGGGTTTTCTACCACCCGTGGATTTACCGACCCCTGCTTCGACGATCAGGCCCGAAGACATTAATCTCGAAGTGATATTGGAGATAGTTGCCGGGGCCAGACCGGTTTTGCTGGCTATCTTTGTTCTCGGCATGGGTTCTCCATTATAAAGCAATGAAATAACTGCTCTGGTGTTAAAATCCTGCATCAAATCCCTGCTGATACTCAGAGAGTCCTCGGACTGGGGAAAATTTTTCATCGAATCTCCTGTAATTTCACGAAACTTTCTTAATTTACTAAATAAAGTTTAACTTTTGCTCAGGCCTTTGCAAATAAAAACCCTTTGAAGTCAAGTGCCAATGGTCACGCCCGGAAAAACGACTCCATGTTTTTGCAGTCAGGCCGCTATTGTAATAGAATAAAGCGCACTGGAGGTGTAGAGGATGGCGAGAAAGATACTACGCGTCAACATGGAAGACGAGACGTTAAGTTATGAAGAGGTACCTGAAGATTACAGGTACCTTGGCGGTCGTGGCCTTACTTCTCAAATAGTCGCTGACGAAGTGCCGCCGAACTGTAATCCGCTTGGACCGAATAACAAACTGGTGTTTGCCCCCGGGATTGTTACCGGAACTAGTGCTCCTACATCCGGCAGGATTTCGGTGGGAGGTAAATCCCCGTTGACCGGAGGGATAAAAGAAGCCAACGCGGGTACCAGTTTTGCTCAGAAGCTGGCCAGGCTGGGAATCAAAGCCATAATTGTGGAAGGCAAACCTGAAAGCAAAGGGTACAGGTGCCTGAAACTTGATGATAACGAGGTAGAGCTGGTGGATGCGAGTGAATGGTCCGGGATCGGGCTTTACGAGGCTTATGAGGGTTTGAGGGGGGAGTACGGCGATGATCTGGGAATCTGTGGAGTTGGAATAGCGGCCGAGCTCTCCGGTTCCAATTCCGGAGTCGCATTTAACGATATGGAAGGGAAGCCAAGCAGATATGCCGGCAGAGGCGGTCTGGGGGCTGTTATGGCTTCTCGTGGGCTGAAGTTCGTACTCGTCGACGACTCGGGAGCCCCCGGTGTAGACATAGAGGATAAAGAGGTTTTTGACGAGGGAAGAAAAAAGCTCAGCGATGCTCTTACCGACCATGACGTCACAAAACCCGGCGGGGCTTTAAATAGTTACGGGACGAGTGTGCTCGTCAATATAATCAACGAGTCAGGGGCACTACCGCAGGAGAACTTCTCCCGTGGCTCGGACGAAAAATCCGCCAGGGTATCGGGCGAGAAGAAGGCTGAGCTGATCGAGGAACGCGGCGGAGAAAGACCCCACAGGTGTAGTCCGGGTTGTCTGATCGGTTGTTCGGAAGTCTGGAAAAACGAGGACGGAGAAGAGGTCGGCGTGCTCGAGTACGAGTCCGTATGGTCCCTTGGGCCGAATTCCGGTATTTACGATCTCGATACGATAGGGGAACTGAACTGGCAATGTAATGATCTGGGAATAGACACCATAGAAGCGGGTAACACGATAGCCGTGGCGATGGATGGCGGAGTCAAGGAATTCGGTGACGAAGAAGGTGCGCTGGAACTTATGGACGAGATCAGGCAGGGAACTCCTCTGGGTAGAATCTTGGTGAATGGCACCAAATTTACCGGTAAGGCATTTGGCGTGACGAGGATACCGACAGTAAAAGGCCAGGCAATGCCGGCTTACGACCCCCGTGGGATAAAAGGTATCGGAACCACATACGCTACCACGCCAATGGGTGCGGATCATACTGCCGGTTATGCAATCGCGCCCGAAATAATGGGTGTGGGGGGAGACGCCGATCCACTGAGCCCGGAGAAAGCCGAGATGTCCCGAAATCTTCAGTACAGTACTGCGGTAATAGACACCACCGGACATTGTTTATTTACGGCTTTTGCCGTCCTGGATATTCCGGAAGGCCTGGAAGGCATGGTAGAAGAAGTCAATGGTGTGCTGGGCACGGACCTGACGGTAGATGATATTTCGGATATTGGTAAGAGCATCATAGAAACGGAAAGACGATTCAACTCCGAGGCGGGCTTTACAAAAGAGGACGATAGATTGCCGGAATACATGCGGGAAGAGTCATTGCCCCCGCACAATGACGTCTTTGACGTATCCGAGGAAGAACTGGACAAAGTTTTTGGAACTCTTGGCATGGGAGAGTCGTCCTAGTATATCAATCAAGTGAAAACGCAAATTGAAGTAAAATTTTTTGCTAGCTTCAGGGATAAAGCCGGAGACTCCAGCACAAAAGTAGAGGCCGATACGGCGGGCGAACTTCTGGAAAAGATCACAAGAAAGTACACATCGCTTGACGGCATGATCCTGGAAAAAGGGGGATCCGAGCCGGAATTGAAAAGCGGTGTCACGGTGATGATCAACGGGCGCAATATACGTTTCCTGGAGGGTCTGGGGACTGAGCTCGATAGCGAGGACTCAGTGGCGATATTTCCTCCTATAGGCGGAGGATAATTCTTGTCAATAAGCGTTAGACTCTACGGAAAATTTAGTGACCTCGGGGAGAATATGGATGAGCCTAGCCGAAGTATAGGACTGCTGGACATTGAAGAAGAAAGGGCGGCTACGGCGGGAGATCTCATTGCCGAACTTGAGTTGCAGGAAAAGGAAGTTAGCCACGTCTTCGTAAATGGCAAGTACTCAAGTTTCAATAAAGCTATAGAAAGCGGGGACGAAGTTGCGCTGTTTCCGGCGGATATGGGTCTCCTATACCACTGGTATTTTGAGGAAGCGGATTAATTTTTCGTTATAAAGTTGCAGGTATCGTTTCAAAAAAGTAGGCTTCCCTGAAATAAAACAGGGAAGCCTATATTATTCTTTTCGGTTTTCTGCTAGTTTTCTACCGGGTATCCGGCATCTTTCCAGGCAAGAAATCCACCGCTCATGTTGTAAGCTTCCGTGTATCCCAGAGTATGTAGTACCGCCACTGCATAGGCACCTCTCGTTCCTGCCTTACAGTAAACGTAGGTCGTCGTGTCTTTATTGTCGGGAAGCTTGTCGAGGCTCTGTGCCAGGTCACTCAGCCTGACGGAGGTCGCGCCCGGTATAATTCCGTCTTCTACCTCTCCTGGCGTCCTTACGTCGAGGATAAATAGGTTTGGTCTGACTTTCCTCTGCGTGTTAACATCTTTGGGGCTGACCGTGTAGAAACCCTGTTTGTGGACATCTTTCAAAAAGTTGTTCGTCGCATTCACGACTTCCTGATGATCGGCCGCAATTGCCGCTACCGAACCCGTTAGCAGGACGGCAAGAGCGAGAGAAAGTACGACTAAAGATTTCTTGTTAAACATCTGCACACCTCCAAATGTGCCTTTTTGAGTTAGTGTTTAGTGGCCCTGTCCGGCCATGAGAAGTACAAATCTTATACCTACTCCACCGAAAAGTGAAAATATTGCTACTGCTTTGGTCAGACAGCAGATCAATTTCTTCCGTTGAGTCTGTGAGGTCATCCAGAAGACGGCCAGTAAAGCCGGAAGCCCGAAGCCGAGTCCGATTGTCAACCACCAGATAAACCCGTAGTTATGAATGAGGTGATTGTACGCTTCTCTTACGGCCAGAGTACCGCCGTAGAGCTCTCCGATGTAAAAACCGAATAGAATGGCGGAAGCGACCGAGGCGAACGTAAGTACCCAGGCGGAAATGTTTCTTTCGACATTGAACAACTCCAGCAGCCCTCCGGCCATTGCCAGAGCGGAGACCGCGAACATCGGTGCCAGCAACATGGAACTGGCCAGCGGCATCGCTGCCATACTCGAAGTCAGCATGGCCCCGGTATAAGTAGTAACGGCAATTGAAAGGCCAATTGCGGACCAGGAAATAACGTTATTAGTCATTTGCGAGAGTTCAATGTAACCATAGAAGTCGGCCAGATAAATAATGGTGACTATCGAGGTCAACAGCAGCGCCCAGGAACCCCAGCTAATTGCGGCAGTTACTCTGAAACTCAGAAAAAGCCAGAAAGCTCTTAGCCCCCTGGTCAGGTCTAACCAGAGAACGAGCAGATCGATAATCAAAATCGGGAAGGCCGTTAGAGTAGCGACTCTGGCCAGCCTGTCCTTATCGACCAATCGGGAAAAACCGGCTATTCCCACCAACCCTCCGACAAGGGCGGAAAGGACGAAGTGTAAAGCCACCGGCCATTCCCAGATGTGAGTTAAATTGTTCGCCACTTCTATTTCCATTAAACGTTCACCTCCGAGAGTTTTTTATTCAGATAGAAGAACTTGGGGTCCGTACCGGCCTCTTCCTGGGGTACGGCAATCTGATTCCCTCTTAACTCGCCCCTTATATCACTATTTGGGTCATCGAGATCTCCGAATATCCTCGCCCCGGTAGGACAGGTGTTGACGCAGGCAGGATCCTTTCCTTCATTCACCCGGTGGATGCAGTAAGTACATTTGTCCGCGTAGCCGCCATCGGGGTTAATAAACCTGGCGTCGTACGGACAGGCAACCATGCAGGCTTTACAGCCGATGCATTTCGAGAAATCGATCCGCACGAACCCTTCCTCGTCCTTGTAGCTGGCCTTTGTCGGGCAGACGGAGATGCAGGGCGCGTTTTCGCAATGCCTGCATTGATCATGGCGAAATTCCGTTTCTACATCAGGAAAAGAACCTTTCTCTATTTCATGCGTGGTCAGGCGAAATACGCCTTCCGGTACTTCGTTTTCGGCTTTACAGGCGACTACACAGGCCTTGCAGC
>CAZENJ010000057.1:0-7074 GCA_964513485.1 uncultured Thermotogae bacterium
ACGTACTTCAAAAACGCGAGACCCAGCAGTCAATCGAGCCCAGCTCTGGATCTTAGCCTGGATAAGAATATCACTTCAAACAACAGCCAGCAGTTATTAAGGGAAGTATCCTCGATTGACTGCTGGGTGCTTCGTATTGAGTTAAGTTGACTAGCTGATTCAGCACAGGGGGTGCCCTGGGGGGTTCTCAACAAGTTTTGGTGAAGTCAGGGGAATATCGTTTGCACCTTCGAGTCGGCGCCAGCCGAAAAATTCCGGAAGATCAACGAAGTATTTTCCCTCATCCGGTTGTTATTCCCCGGCCGGATTCATACTCTATTCTCGTGACAGTTAAAAATGTCTAAAAGTGAAACCGAAGAAAAGCAAAACTTTGTCGGCGGAGTAATTCACGGAACTTTTCTCAGAGCCAGCAGCAGGCTCGCTGATATCGAGTTGATCTTGCCTGCATTTGTCAGCTCAGTAACGAGCTCAAACCTGCTTATTGCCCTGTTGCCTTCAATTTATTTCAGCACGGGCCGGCTTCCGCAGGTTCTGTTTTCAAATTACGTCGAGCCAAAAGCTAGGAAGAAACCCTTCCTCTATTTTGCCATATTCACCCGGGCGCTCGTCTGGTTTCTTCTCGGCTTTATCCTGATGTGGCGGGGAATTGCTAATCCTACCCTGATACTATCGATCCTGTTTGTTTTCGTCTTAATCTATTCTCTGGCAGGATCACTTGGTGGTGTAGCCCTGACTGCCATAATAGGAAAGGCTATAGGGAAGAACAGTCGGGGAAAGTTCTACGCGACCAGACAGATTACCGGCAGCCTGCTGGCCTTCGGGACGGGGTTTGCGGTAAAGTACGTGCTGGGTGAAGGGTTCTTTTTTGATTTTCCGCGTAACTACGCGACTCTTTTCCTGATTTCGGGAGTTGCGCTACTAATCGGAGTGGCCGGTTTCTATCTGATCAGGGAACCGAAAGGCGAACCCGCGCCGAGGGATCCGCTGAAAAATTACTTCTCGGATATTTTTGCTATCCTCAGGAAAAACCGGGAATTTCGAATCTTTCTCCTGACGAGAGTACTGGCCGGGTTTCACATAATGGTGATTCCCTACTACGTTGTATTTTTCAAGAAGGTGGCCGGCGCCCCGGAAAGCTTTATCGGGGTGTTCCTGATTGCTCGAGTTCTTGGCGGTGCCGTTTCCAACTTGGTCTGGGGCAAAGTAGCGGATGCGGATTCGAGGAAGGTTATCTTGATCTGCCTGTTTATTGCAGTAATTACGCCTCTGTCTGCCGTCCTGATGGTTGGATTCGACCCTTTCTTTTATTCATTGACTTTTGTCTTTGCCGGATCCGCAATTAACGCCCGCCTGGTGGGATTCAATACCCAGCTGCTGGAGCTGGCTCCGGAAGAAAAACGGGCCACCTATTCCGGTATCAGGGGGACGACCATCGCCCTGACGGCTCCACTGCCTTTTCTGGCGGGAGGGTTGATAGAATTATTTTCGTTTCAATTTACTTTTATCCTGGTCTCAGCTATAATGACTGCTGGATTATTGCTGAACCTCTTTAGCTCCGGTATATTACGCAGGGAAAACCCATGAGTCCTGGTTGATATAGAAACTCTTGGTAAAAACGATCGCTTCATTCCGCACGGCTATAGGTATCTGTGGGGCATCGGGCGGTTAGAATACTCGTTCCCTGAGAAAAACTGTAAACTAAACCTGGAAGGCGAAAAATATGGTAGAAAAGCAGGAACCTGAGATATCAAACGCTCAGCTGGATAACGTTTTAATTCACCTTTATCGTGGCGAGGTTCAGCGCGTCAATACGTGGCGTACCAGGCTGGACCGAACCCCCTATTGGTCGCTCGTCATGGTTGCCGGTATGATCACGTGGTCTTTTTCTACCCCGACGCGGTCCCCCGCTCTAATTTTGTTGACGATACCCATTACCCTAGCTGTACTGTTTCTTGAGGCCAACAGGTATCAGATGCATGAAGTCTGGCGCTCTCGCCTCAGGTTGCTGGAAGAAAACTTCATCGCCAATCTACTTGACCCCGGGGCGACGATACCCAGAAGCGAGTGGATGAAGGTTCTTTCCAATGATTTACGACAACCGGAACACAAGGTCACTATTACAGCCGCAATAACTGTAAGGTTGAGAAGGATTTATATCTGGATTCTTACGACAATAATTCTCAGCTGGTTTATGAAGCTAACGATTCATCCGACACAGGCAGCAACTTTTGCGGACACTATTAAGAGGGCGAAGATCGGTTTTATACCCGGGGTGGCGGTGGTTATCTTTCTGCTTGTATTTCTAGCTTCCCTCGGAACTCTCACAGTTTTCGGGATATATCCTGTTAAGGAAAAACGAGAAGGTGAAGTTCTGGAAGAAGAGCCGGGTTATGAGTGGAGACGTAAAGAAAAAACTGGAGAAGAAGGTGAAGATTAACCCTTCTTTTATCAGTCAATTACCCCGGCCTGCCGGGCGGGACCTGTAGAAAAACTAATTTAAAACTAAGAACTACATACTTCAAAAAGCGAAATCCAGCAGTCAGCAGTCAATTCGGAACTGGCTTTGTACCTGCAGTGAACTTTAATAATAGGCAGGGCAAATTGACTGCCGGGTACTTCGTATTGAGTTAAGTTAACTAGCTGATTCAGACCAGGGGGTGCCCCGGGGGGTTCTCAGCTATTTATTGGTAAAAAGCAAAAATCATAGCATGTGGAGTAACTGGTTGATTTAACTTGTGCATAAGATAAAATAAAGCAGTTACTCCCGAAATGATTTCGGGCAAGTTCTAGTTTTCTTTCTTATGTTAACTGCTGGAGCATTATTTTTTGTTTATCAGTTCAAGAATTTTAAAATTTAAAAAAGGAGATTCCGGGCCAGCGGTGGCCCCGTAATTTCGGAAAAGGCCTTTTACCGGAGGACAGTTATGGCGAAAGAACAGAACGCCAGGGCAAGAAAGACTCAGACAAAAAGTGAAACTATCAGGTTAGAAGACGTCGAACACTCCCTCGTGGTAATGAGCGGGAAGGGTGGAGTTGGTAAAAGTACCGTTGCCGCCAATCTTGCTGCTTCACTTGCGAGAGACACTGAGAGCAAGGTCGGCTTGCTTGACGCGGATCTACACGGGCCAAATATACCAAAGATACTCGGGCTCGAAGACGACAGGCTCGGAGGGGACGAAAATAGTATAGACCCGATCGAACTCGGGAACTTAAAGGTAATGTCGATTGGATTTACGCTGCCCAGCAAGGACTCTCCCGTGGTATGGCGGGGTCCGTTAAAAATGAAAGCGATAAAGCAGTTCCTGAGCGACGTGAACTGGGGTGAGCTGGAATATCTCGTGATAGACCTGCCGCCAGGCACAGGAGATGAACCTCTCTCAATAGCTCAGCAGCTGGAAAACATCGACGGCTCCATAGTAGTTACCACGCCGCAGGACCTTTCCCTGCTCGATTCTCGGAAGGCGGTAAATTTCTCGAAGAAACTTGATTTACCCGTGCTCGGACTGGTAGAAAATATGAGCGGTTTTATCTGTCCGCACTGCGGAGAAAGGACTGAAATATTCAAGTCCGGCGGAGGGGAAAAAGCTGCGGAGGAGCTGGGGGAAAACTTCCTCGGCAAGATTCCACTCGATCAAAGAATAGTTCAGACGGGCGACAAAGGAGTACCATTTGTCGATGCCTACCCCGATTCCGAAGCGTCGGAAGCGTTTTCAAGGATTGTAAGCAACTTTCGGGGAATTATATCCGGACGGGATGGTTAACGAATTTAACGAAAACAAAATTTAAGCGGGACGGTACGCGTTATGGGAAAACTTTACCCGGAGTCACACGTCGAGATCGAAGGCGTTCTGGCAAGGCACTACGAGCTTTTGCTGAACCTTATCACGCTGGGAAGATACAGTAGTTTTATCGAAGATGCCATCGGATCTATGGCCATCGGATCGGAAGATAAAATTCTCGATCTCGGTGCAGGTACCGGTTACAACGAAACCTATATGTCTCGATACCTCGACGGTAAGGGGGAAATAGTCGGGCTGGATAAAAGCGAGGACGCGATAGACCGTTTTCGAAGAAGATTTGAAGACGATGGAAACGTAAAAGTAAAGAATGCCCGGATAGATCAGCCGTTGCCGTACGAGACCCATTTTGACAAGGTACTGACGTCGTTCGTCGTCCATGGCTTGCCTCACCCGAACCGGGAAAAAGTAATCGAAAACGCTTACAGAGCACTAAAACCCCGGGGGAAGTTTTTCCTGCTGGACTACGGAGAGTTTGAGGTTTCGGAGTTGTCTGTCTACGTGAGACTACCTTTTAAGGTTGCGGAATGTAAATACGCCTTCGATTACATTTCCCGGGACTGGGAAGAAATACTTCGGGGATTTGGCTTTGAAATAACGCAAAGATCGGAATACTTCGACGGCTTTGCCAGGCTGCTGGAAGCGACTAAAAGGCGCGAAGATGGCGGTGGGTAATGACTTTTCGAAGAAGGACACCGGAGGCTTACCGATTATCTCCGCGAATACGACGAGACGAGAAGAGATCTTTCTTACTGGACGTCAAATGCTCTGGTTGTGATTCTTCAATACACTGACATAAATTTCCGACCTGGGGGCGCCGGGAACGGACATGATTGTGCCTGAAGACGGTAAAATTATTCTGAGTGCGCCCGGGTCGGGGTCTTTTTTGCCGCGTTCTCACCCCCAATACCGATTCAGTTAAATTGCTCCCTCTTTAGACCCCGGCACCTTTGCTGATTGAAGGAATTATTTGAATCGGTTATTCTCAAAGCAAATAGAGCGTCACAGGAGGGTTGGCCATGAAAAAAAGACTTTTATCGGCGGCGTTAATTTTACTCCTGACAATTAGCATTGCCGGACTCGTTTCGGTCGGGGCGCCCGAGCCGAACGGAATTGTCGCATTCGTCTCGGATTTCGGTCGTGTGGATCATTACGTTGGAGCAATGGTAGGGGCGGCGCTTTCAAAATCTTCGGAAATTAAGGTAGTCCATATTTCTCATGAGATTGAAGAGTTCAACGTCCGTCAGGGCGCTATGACGAGCTATCTGGCGGCAAGACACTTTCCCAGGGGGACGGTTTTCTGCGTGGCGGTAGACCCCGGTGGTGCATCGGGGAAAAGTTCGATAGCGCTGAAGACGGAATCGGGACATTATTTCGTCGCACCCGACAACGGGGCACTTACGTTCATCATGAACAACCTGGGGGTAAGCCAGGTAAGAAGAATAACTAACCCCGATTGGACCCTGAGAAGTGAAAAAGAAAAACAATTCGATTACAGGGATATCTTACCGCCGGCGGCAGCTTCTCTTGCAACGGGAGAGCCCTTCGAGGAGGCGGGGCCGGTCTGCAAAGCTTATAAAAAACTGGACGTAAAAAAGTCTCGGGTTAAGGGAAACAGCGTTGTCGGGGAAGTCATTCTGATCGATAGCTACGGGAACATCCAGGCAAACGTAAAAGCACCGGAGTTGAGAGAGATTGGCCTTGAGGTCGGGGATAAGGTCACCGTGAAAATTGGCGATGTTTCAAAAAAGGTGGAATACGCCACCACCTATTCTGACGTTCCGGAAGGGGATTTTCTTACGTTCAGAGCGGATACCGACTTTATGGAAGTTTCGATAAACATGGGATCGGCAAAAAAGGCATTTGGCGCGAAACCGGGAGACGAAATAGTATTCCGACCGGTGGAATAAATTGAGCGGGCGTTTAATGGGTCAATAATGTCGGTGGCCAAGGGTAAATGTTCCGAGAATTTTGGAGTGGCAGCAGATATGAAACATGAGACCATGAAGTTTCAGGAAGATCGACTCGAGCTAATCGACCAGCGGAAGTTACCGGGAGAAGTTAGTTATTTTCAAGCGACGAGGTACGAAGAGGTAGAGTTTGCCATATCCGACATGGTAGTTCGGGGCGCTCCGGCAATTGGTGCCACGGGTGCTTACGGGTTTTACCTTGCCGCGCGGGAGTACTCCGACCTGGATAAGGAAGAATTCATCAGCCAGGTCAAACAGGCGGGAGAGGAGCTTGCTGGAGCCAGACCGACCGCCGTCAACCTGACCTGGGCGATAAGAAAAATGAACGGCTTGATAGAAGCCGAGCGGGAAAAATCGGTGGCGGAAATAGTTGAGTCAATCCGAGTAGCGGCGAAAGAAATTGCGGAAGAGGACGTAAGGATAAATAAAAGAATGGCCCGGAACGGTAACGAGGTGGTACCTGAGGGGGCAACGATTCTGACCCACTGCAATACCGGTGCACTGGCTACCGTAGGCTACGGAACGGCTCTGGGGGTAATTAGGGAAGCACATAGTTCGGGGAAAGATATCGAAGTCTATGCGGACGAGACAAGGCCGCGACTCCAGGGCGCCCGGCTTACCGGGTTCGAGCTGGTCGAAGAAGAAATTCCGGGCAAGTTAATTGTCGACAGCGTGGCGGCGACGCTGATTCGTGACGGGAAAATCGACCTGATCCTTGTTGGCGCGGATCGAGTAGCTGCTAACGGCGATACCGCCAACAAGATCGGAACTTACAACCTTTCCGCCCTGGCGGATAGACACGACGTTCCGTTCTACGTCGTGGCCCCGACGTCGACGATAGATTACGAGATAGATAGCGGCGAGGAGATCGAGATAGAACAAAGGGCCGAAGAAGAGGTAAAAGTGATTCAGGGCAACCGGATAGCCCCGGAAAACCTCTCGGCCTATAATCCCGCTTTTGACGTCTCCCCCGCGGCAAATATAACCGGAATAATCACGGAAAAGGGAATCGCAAGCCCACCTACGAAGGAGTCGCTGGGGGAGCTGGAAGATAAAGAAGAATGAAAGAAGAGGATTTTTTACCGATACTGAAAGTGGCGCCGGAAAAGGTCAGCTCCCGCGTAATTGTCTGCGGCGACCCGGAAAGGGCGGGCAAGATATCGCAAAAGTTTGACAGCGCGGAAGAAGTGAGCTTCAATCGGGAATACAGGTTAATTAACGGTAAGATAGGCGGGGAAGAGATAACCGTTGTGTCCCACGGCGTAGGGGCAGCCGGAGCGGCAGTTTGTTTCAAGGAGCTGGTTAAA
>CAZENJ010000057.1:7200-12687 GCA_964513485.1 uncultured Thermotogae bacterium
TTATCGCCTCGTCGATAGTCTGAATAAATCTGCCGGTAAATTGGGTTATAGGTCTCGAACCGGAATAGTGCTGACGGTAGGTGCTTTCTATCCGGAACTGGAGGAACTGCCCAGCGACTACTTCAGCAAAACCGATGCGGTGGCCGTTGAAATGGAAGCGAGCGTTCTGTTTTTAATAGCTTCTTTAAACGGAGTCCGGGCGGGAGGAGTTATGGCGATTGACGGAATGGCGGTTGATTTTGACGCGGATAGTTACGATCCTCACCGGGAAGTCGTCGACGCGGGGATCGACCGGGCTATCGAGATAGCCTTAGATACTTTTGCCGGGTAAAAACGAAGAACTGCCATGGAGATCGATGGAAAAACAGCCGGAGTCGGTTATTCTTTAACTCAGACAAAATTTAACCAGGGGGTAAGAATGAAAAAACATCTCGCACTAGCATTGAGCGTTGTGCTGTTCTTTACGGTGCTGGCCGGGTTCGCTGCTGTATCAGTTGAAGCGGCGAACGGAAATATCGCCGTGGTATTCGCCACCGGAGGCCTCGGTGATAAGTCCTTTAACGATGCGGCTTACCGGGGACTGAAAAGGGCGGAAGAAGAGCTGGGTATTAAATACGACTACGCGGAGCCGTCGGCGGTCGCGGAATACGAAACGTTTTTAAACCGTTTTGCTTCCATGGGAAAGTACGACCTAATAATTTCCATTGGTTTTGACCAGGCGGATGCCCTCAACACTGTTGCAGGTCAAAACCCGGGACAAAAATTTGCCATCGTCGACGCTGTAGTTGACCAGCCCAACGTGGCTTCTTACGTATACGCCGAAAAAGAACGCGGGTTTTTGATGGGAGTTGCGGCAGGTATGATGACGACGAGGGCGGACGACCCGATGATCAATGCTCAGAAGAAAACCGGCGTAGTTGGGGGAATGAAAATACCGCTTATTGACGCCAATATTGCCGGCTACATAGCTGGAGCCAAGTACGTCGATCCGGAAATAAAGGTTCAGCACTCTTACGTCGGGAGCTGGGCGGATCCGGCGAAGGGCAAGGAGCTGACGGTTTCGATGATAGAGAACGGCGTCGACGTTATATGGCAAGCGGCCGGAAGGTCGGGACTGGGAGTAATCAACGCCGCGAAGGAAAACGGGGTTTACGCCATTGGTGCGGACTCCGACCAGGGCTATCTGGCACCCGAACACGTCCTGACGAACGGAATGAAGTTCGTCAATAATACAGTATTTCAGGCCGTCCAGGAGGTCCTCAACGACAACCTGAAAACGGGAACGAACGTACTGGGCGTCGCGGAAAAGGGGCTAGGCTATACGGAAAGCCTGCTTCCCGAAGCTGTCGTCGAGGAACTGGAAGCCGTAAAAGAAAAGATCGTCGCCGGAGAACTCGATATTCCGAGCAAAATAAAAGACGCGAAGTAGAAAATCACTTGTAAGATTTCACCGATCCGATTATGGCTCCTGTTTTGGGAGCCATAATCGTATTTTTATACCCCTCGGTAATTATCATGGCCGAAAATGCTGTAGAGATGAAGAACATTACGAAGGAATTCGGGGAGACACTCGCCAATGACTCCGTTGATTTCTCCGTGAGAGACGGGGAGATTCACTGCATCCTCGGCGAAAACGGTGCGGGTAAAACCACCCTGATGAACGTTCTGTTCGGACTCTATAGACCGGAAGAGGGCCGGGTAAAAGTAAGGGGCAGAGAAGTAAAAATCGACGAACCCAGCGAAGCAATCGATCTCGGTATCGGCATGATTCATCAGAATTTTATGCTGGTAGACCGCCTTACCGTCACGGAAAACATCATGGCAGGGTCCGAGCCGGTGAGAAGAGGTTTCCTCGACGAAGACAGGGCACGGCAGGAAGTCGAAGATATATCGAAGAAATACGGCTTACACGTCGATCCGTCGGCGAGGGTTGAAAACATCTCGGTCGGGGACCAGCAGAGAGTTGAAATACTGAAAGCGCTTTATCGGGAAGCCGAGATCCTGATTCTTGACGAACCGACGGCAGTACTGACCCCGCAGGAAGTCGAGGAACTTTTTCAGATCATGCGTGAATTGAGAGAAGCGGGGAAGACCCTGATTTTTATCACGCATAAGCTGAAGGAAACGATGACCATATCGGACAGGATAACTATTCTGCGGGACGGGAAGAACGTCGGTACTGTCGAAACGGGTGAGACGAGCCCGGAAGAGCTGGCCCAGATGATGGTGGGGCGGGACGTCGTCCTCAGAGTGGAAAAGGAACAGAGAGAGCCACAGGAAACCGTATTAAACGTCGAAAACCTGAATCTTCACAACCCGGAAAACAACCTGACCCTGAGAGATATCTCGTTTGAGATAGAAGCGGGGGAAATACTCGGAGTGGCCGGAGTAGAAGGTAACGGACAACTGGAACTGGAAGAGGGTCTGATGGGTTTGCAGGAGCCTGACTCGGGAAGCGTTAGCCTGAAGGGGGTGGATATAAGCAGGGTCTCGACGCGAAAACGAAGGGAGGCGGGGATGGCACATATTCCCTCGGACAGGTTGAGGCGGGGCCTGATAACGCAATTCGGGCTGGACTGGAATATGATACTCGGTTCCGAGTGGTCGGAAAAGTTTTCGCGAAGTGGTTTTTTAAATAAGGGTAAAATAGCTGCCTATACCGAAAAAGTCGTCGACCAATTTGACATTAGAGGGACAAGGGGAAACGTGACTGCCGGGAGCCTGTCCGGAGGAAATCAGCAAAAGCTGATTCTTGGTCGGGAGTTGACCCGGGACCCGGATATGATAGTAGCAGCTCAGCCGACGAGAGGAGTCGACGTAGGCGCGATAGAATACATACACAGGAAGTTGCTGGCAATGAGGGACGAGGGAAAGGCAATTCTTTTGATATCAGCGGAACTGGAGGAACTGAAGACTCTCAGCGATAGAATGATCGTGCTGTACGAAGGTGAGATAGTTGCCCGGGGAGAGGCTGATGAACTCAGCGAGGAAGAGCTCGGACTGCTCATGGCCGGGGAGGAGACTTAGGAGGGTAAGATGAAGCGGAAAGAAATCTGGCGCTGGCTCAAGAATCTCTCCGGGGTCTCCGAACTTTTCTACTCGCTGCTTGCAATAATTTTCGCTCTCCTTATCGGGGCCGTGCTTATCTACCTGTCCGGCCACGACGCAATAGACGCCTACTATCACCTATTTTATGGAGCTTTTGGCAACACGTACAATCTGGCGCAAACTCTGCTAAAGTCAATTCCGCTGATCTTCACGGGGCTCGCGGTGGCCATCGGCTTCCAGAGCGGTCTGTTCAATATAGGTGCCGAAGGTCAGCTTTATTGGGGAGCTTTTATCACTGCAATAATCGCTGTTTCGCTGCCCGGACTGAGCGGTTTCGTCCTCGTGCCCCTGGCTTTACTAGGCGGAAGCCTGGCGGGCGGAATATGGGCCGCGGTGCCGGGATACCTCAAAGCCAGAACGGGGGCGCACGAAGTAATAACGACGATCATGCTGAATTATATCGCCATCCTGGGAACGACTTTTCTGGTTAAGAATTACTTCAAGACTCAGGGGCCGGTCGATCAGACGAACACAATTCCGGCACAAGCGAGGCTTCCGAAACTTATTCCCAATACCCGGCTTACGTGGGCGCTGATTCTGGGCGTAGCTGTCATCTTTGCGATCAGGTTCCTCCTTTCCAATACTTCGCTGGGCTATGACCTGAAGGCAGTTGGAGCAAACTTATCGGCCGCCGAGTACGGAGGAATACCGGCGCAGAACGTGATGGTGCTTACTATGGCGATTAGCGGGGCAGTTGCCGGCCTGGCCGGTAGTACCATCGTCATGGGAGTGTTAAATCGTTTCATAACTAATTTTTCCCCCGGCTACGGCTTCACCGGTATCGCCGTTGCCGTGCTGGGACGGAACAGGCCGGTCGGCGTTCTTGCCGCCGCTTTGCTCTTCGGTTCGCTGGAAGCGGGAAAGGTTTCGATGCAGCTATTTACGGAGATACCCGGCGACCTCCTTACCGTAGTTCAGGGTCTGGTCATACTGTTCGTGGCCGCTCCTTCTTTTATAAGGTTGTTTTCATCGTTACTTGGACGCGGAAAGGGGCTGCTGAATCATGAATGACGTTCTTGCCGCCATATTTAGCCTCAATACACTATCGGCCGCAATCAGGATGGCAACGCCGATTGCACTGGCGGCCATGGGCGGGACGTTCTCGGAGAGATCGGGAGTCATCAATATCGGACTGGAGGGAATGATACTTACCGGGGCCTTCGCCGGTGTTGCCGGATCCTTTTATACAGGGAGCCCCTGGCTCGGAGTATTGCTGGCACTTTTTGCCGGAGGGCTTCTTGCCGCCGTATTTGCGGTTTTTACGGTAAAATTCCGGGCAAATCACGTGGTCGCCGGTGTTGGCTTGAATATTTTTGCTCTCGGGTTGACCACGTGGCTGATGCAGGTTCTCTGGGGAACAAGGGGCACATCTCCGAACGTAAACGGTCTACCAAGGGTTACGATCCCGCTGCTGAATCGGATCCCCGTTATAGATAAGCTTTTCGCAAATCAGTCTCCGATTGTCTATCTGATGTTCCTGCTCATAATTCTCGGTTGGCTTTTTCTGTTCAAAACGCCTTATGGTTTGCGGATAAGGATGACGGGTGAGCGGCCGGAAGCCGCAGATACCCTGGGGATCAACGTAACGAGAACGAAATACTTCAGCGTGATTCTCAGTGGAGTTCTCTCTGGCCTCGGCGGAGCTTACCTCTCCCTGGGGCACCTGAACTGGTTTAGCATGAACATGTCCGCCGGTCGTGGCTACATGGCCCTTGCGGCAAATATCTTTGGCCAGTGGAACCCGCTCGGTGGTCTGGGGGCAAGTTTCCTCTTCTCCTTCAGCGAAGCAGTGCAAATTAGGCTACAGAGCATCAATCTGGGGATAGCCAACGAGCTAATTCAGATGATTCCTTACGTGATAACGATTCTCGTCCTCGCCGGAGCGGTGATAAAATCCCGGCCGCCGGAGGCACTGGGCGAACATTACGGAGGAGAAGAATGAGCGAGGATAAAGTGAAAAGAGAAGCCTCTCTGGCCTTTCCGGATCAGCTCTACAAAGCCGGTCCGCCGGGAGGAAACTCGAAAAAGGTTTATTTGCTCGAGGCGCGGCGGTTCTTTTCCGATTTTCGCTTTCAGAAGAAGAAACTGCTGTTCCACCGAGCAACGATGAAAACTTATGCCGGAGACCTCACGGAACGCGGTTTCCAGGTAGAATATCTGGACTTTCGCCCGGAGAGAACTCTAACTGAAGTTTTCAAAACCGTCGCCGGAGCCGGGGTAAATTTGCTCCACTATTATGACCCGATCGACCATAAATTAAGGGATGAACTGAAGCGGGCGGAAGAGCGAAGAGATATTACTCTAAAAAAGCATCCTCTTCCCGGATTTACGGCTGAGGTAGATCAATTCAGAGAACTGTTCCCGGACGAAAATTACAGG
>CAZENJ010000058.1:0-12588 GCA_964513485.1 uncultured Thermotogae bacterium
AAGTATTATATTCAACCCTAAACTTTCAGCTGACCTGATAAAACCGCCAGATTTAGGTCATATTTACTTCAACCGGATTCGAGGGTCCAGAATCCCGTAGGTCATATCCACGAGGAAGTTAAGCATGATAATTGCCCCGACAAGGAACGTGACCAGGGACTGAACTAGTTGCAGGTCCCGCTGTTCGACGGCGAGAATCAACAACTGCCCCAGCCCGGGTAGATGAAAGACGCTTTCTACAATTACGGCCCCGGCCAGAAGCTGCCCTGCCTGCAGGCCGATCAGGGTTAGTATTGAGATAAAACCGTTGGCGAGGACGTGTTTGTATATTACTTTGCCTTCCGGCAGACCCTTGCCCCTCGCCGTCGAGACGTAATCCTCTCCCAGGACGTCAAGGGCAGAAGAACGGGTCATCCTGGTTAGTGCCGCGGATTGGATTACCGTCAGGGTAAGGACGGGCAGCACGAGGGATTTTATCGCGGCCAGAGGATCCGCGCCCCACTCGGTGAAACCACCGGCCGGTAGAAAATTAAATTTTACGGAAAATAGAAGCAGGGCCAAAATCCCCAGCCAGAAAGCGGGGACGGATAGTCCCAGCTGGGAAAAGACTAATACTCCGAAATCGGCAGTTCTTTTGTGATTTATTGCCGCGAATAGCCCCATCGGAATGGCAATGGCGACGGATAAAATAGTGGCCAGGAACGTCAGAGGCAGGGTTACCTGGAGGCGGGAAAGGATCAGGCTTCCGACGCTTTTTTCGTAAAAGATCGACTTTCCCAGCCGGCCGGTAAAGATACTTTTTAACCAGGAAAAGTACTGTGTGGTGAGCGGTTTCGTCAGGCCAAGTTCACTCCGTAGCTCGGCCAGGCTTTCCGGAGATGCATTCAGGCCCAGAACGAGCTGAGCCGGGTCTCCCGGCATAACTCTGAGCAGCAGGAAGATAACGACTGATACGAATAGGAGGGTTAGGATTAACTCGAGAAATTTCCTGGACACGTAGCCAAACATCTTCTGACACGGTATTTACTTTTCCTTCCAGACTTCCGTGACGTCCACGGCGGGTATCGGGTAGTCTTTCCACCAGTTATGAACTCTCTTGTTCAGGGCGGGCAGGCTTGGGGCGGAAAAGAGGAAGGCAGAGGGGACGTCTTCGGCTATTATCCACTGGGCGATAGCGTAAAGCTTGCGCCTCTTTTCTTCGTCCGTTTCGCGCTCGGCCCGATCTATAACGCTCCGCAGCTTACTGTTATCGTATTTAAAGTAATAGTCCGGTTTGGCGTAAATGGATATATCAAAGGCCTCCGAATGGCCGATGATAGTCATCTCGTACTCCGCACCGGAGAATACCTTCTGTAGCCACTGGGCCCAGCTGATCTTCTTTATTTCCACCGAAATGCTCAATTCCCTCAACTGATCGGCGATTATTTTACCGGACCTCAATGATAGCTCGTACGTTGCCGGCAGGGTAAGCTTGACCGAAAAACCCTCCGGGTACCCGGCACTGTCGAGTAGCTCCTGTGCCTTTTTTAGGTCATTGGTATATAGCCAGGACAAGTCTATATAATTGGGGTTTGTCGGGCTCATCAGGCTTCCTATCGCCTTACCGAAGCCGAAAGTCGCGCCCTCAATTATTTCCTTTCTGTCCAGAGCGTAGTTGATCGCTTTTCTGACTCGTGGATTCGTGAACGGCTGCCTGGAGTTATTCATCGCCAGAATTACTTCCCAGGTGGTGACGCCGGTCAATACCTTTATCGAGTCGGCCGATTTCAACGCCACGGCGTTTTCGGGACTGCTCAAGTAGGCAATTGCATCTATGTCGCCGCTTCTAAGGGCCGTGATCCGTGTATTGACGTCGCCGATAAATTCGAATACCACCTCGTCCAGGTAGGGAAGCCCCTCGTCGTAGTAATTTTCAAACCGGGTCAGCGTTACTTTCGACGCCCGCTTCCAGCTTTTGAATTTGAAGGGCCCGGTGCCGACCGGGTGAGTGGACAGTTCCTTCTGGCCTTCCGGCAGTATGACCGAGTCGCCCCGCGCCAGGTTGAACAGAAAGACCGAACTCGGCCGCGATAGCTTTACCTTTATCGTGAATTTATCGGGACTCAGGATTTCTTCAATCGGAGCGTAGTATTCCGGGTGGGGAACGGGGGTACTGTCGTCCCTTGCCCTTTCGAGGCTGAAGGCGACGTCTGCCGCGGTGAATTCTTTGCCGTTGTGAAAAGTTACGTCCTCCCGGAGGTTAAAAGTGTAACTGGTTCCGTCAGGTGATATTTCCCAGCTCCGGGCCAGAGCCGGGACTATATCTCCTTCCCTGTTTATTCTGACCAGCCCCTGGTAAACGTTGTTATAAAGAACCCTGTCTATGACCGCTGCTGACCTGGTTGTCGGATCCAGTCCCGGGGGCTCGCTGGGCAGGGCCACTCTTAACCTTCCGCCTCGGGTTACCCCGCTGGCAGACAAAAAAAGTGATATTTGAAATAAAAGTAAAACCAGCAGGCCGACCGTGATTAGCTTGAGCGAACGAGGCAAACTCATCCCTCCCGGAAATTTCCCTGGTAGAAAACGTCAGCCCAGTTTGCGCTGACGGTGAATTATAGACACTTTTCCGGTTAACTTCTAGTTAAGCTGTCCGGATTTTCCCGTTTGTGAGAGGAGTTATCTACCATGGCAAAAATTCGTTCTATTATTCGATCACCCAGATCCAGGTTTTTCTTAGTCTCGCTTTTTGAGAGCCCGAGTGAGTGGCGGCAGTAGAGGATACGATCGATCTGCTCGTAACTGGCTCCGAGCTCTGCTTCGTCAGTTTGTCCCTCCCATAAACCGGCAGATGGTGGTTTTTCAATGATGGATTCCGGTATCTCCAGGTAACCCGCAAGACGTTTTAACTCGGTTTTGTACAGGTGAACTATCGGGGCGATGTCGGCTGCCCCGTCACCGTATTTGGTAAAATAGCCCAGCAGCCACTCGGAAAGGTTCCCCGTTCCAAGTACGATTCCACCGGATTGGTTTGCCACGGCGTACAGAACGGTCATCCGAACTCTGGCCTTTACGTTTGCCCGCGCGATTTCAGATAGTTCTTCCGGGATTTTTTCCGCAAAATCGGAGACGAACCCGTCTATATTAATCCGCCTGACGTCGAGGCCGAACTTTTCCTCCAGGGCTACCACGTCTTCCCTATCCCTCTGCGGGGTCGTGTTTTCCGGCAAAAATACGATCTCGACGCTTCCGTGCGGGAGCGATTTTAGCGCCAGAACGGCGGTCACGCTCGAATCGATTCCTCCGGACAAACCGACGACAGCGGCACTGGAGCCGATTTGATCTTGTTTCTCTGAAATGAACTGAACTATTCTATCTGTTTCGCTCTCCGGATCGAAGAGCTGTAAACTTTTCTTTAAACTCATCTTCCCTCCGGTTGAAATTATTTGCCGAGTTTTTTCTCTACCTTTTTTAGTTCATTGGTCAGACGTTCTTTCATTTCCTCCAGTTCACCCCTCTCCGCGAGGTTTATCTCTCCCGATAATCTTTGATTTACTCTGTCCAGCTTCTCACGAATTAACCCGAGAGCCTGCCGCCATTTTTCCTTCGCCAACTCTGTTTCCCCCTTTAACTGGGCTATATCGCCCTGAAGGGTGATCGCCTGTTCGAAATTCGAATCTTTCGCCAGGATTCTTTCCAGTATATCCGATGCCTCGTCCAGTTTACCTCGCCTCACAGCAATTCTGGCCAGAAAGTAGTTTGATTGGACCTCCATCGTCTCTTTCCCTCCGAGCGACAGGCATTTTTCGAAGTACTTTTCTGCCCTGTCAAGCTCTTTTCTCTGAAGGTGGATTATTCCCAGCTGGAAAAACAGATTGTAAGGCTCGAACTGGCCTTCCGCCTTTTTGAAATACCTGAGGGCCGATCCGTCGTTTCCCAGTTTGCTTTCCACCACCCCGAGATAGTAATAGGTTTGTCTGGGCTGAAAATCGAGCCTCAGGCTTTCTTCCAGTTTTTCTTCCGCAATATAGTAATTACCGTATTCCAGCTGATTTTTTCCCTGACCCATTAGCACGTTTGCTCGCCAGTCGCGATAGGCAATAACGCTGACGCTTATTACCAGAACCGGGACGAGACTAAATACGAGGTATCTGGTAAATCCCGTCAGTTTGAAATTGTGGTCGGGTTTCCCAAAGGCTCCCGAATTGAGCAGGCCGAGAAAAGCGGCAAAAACGAGCGAAGAAGCGGGCAGATGTGCCGGAAAGCTTACGGCAGAGTGAACGAGGAAACCGAATATACCTCCTATCATGCCCGTGCCCAGAATCCTGGCCGATGGATCCTCCGGCATGGTGGTTCTGTGGAAGGCGTTCACGCCCAGGCTTACGAGAGCTATCATCAGGGAAACTATCCCCACCAGTCCCATTTCCGCGGCGAACTGAACGTATTCGTTATGAGCTTGGGCCGCCCTGGGGATATACTTTCCGAACCCTTCACCGCGCGGAGTACTTAGAAGTCGAGACCGGTATTCCAGGAATTTTATCTTGTAGTTACCCAATCCTATTCCGAAGACCGGGTGATCTTTCAGCATTTCCCAGCCGACGTACCAGTCTTCGAGGCGCGCACCTCCCTCGGTCACGAGCTCCCTGTTTAATGGTCGGAATATTGAGCTCAGTATTCCCCGCTGGTTTCCCCCCGTTTCTGGGGCCGAGTAGCCAAGCAGAGAATTTAACGGACCGGGAGCGGAGGCGAACAAATACGCGAGCAAAAGAACTATCAGCAGGGAGAAAAGGGCAATTTTCAGCCCCCGAAGGTCCTTTAACGGTCGATAATAGAGCAGTAAGGAGACGAAGGTGATTGAAGCAATTACCAGACTAAGCCACGCACCCCGGGCCCCGATCGGGAAAAGGATAAAGAAAAATAACCCCAGACAAAGCGTAAGGAAAGCCCGTATGGATCCGGAATCTATCGTAAGAATCAAAGCAAATACCGGAATAAAGAGATAAGATATAAACCCGCCGAGATAATTCTGGTTTCCCATGAAGCTAATTATGTTGGTGGGGCTGGCCACGAAACCAAGCGCACCCCTAACGAGCCCGAAATACTGCAGGATTCCATATATCGTCGCCCCGAAGCCCGAAGTGGCCAGGGAGATCAAAAGGTAACTGGCCTCCTTCCGGGTTTGGATCGTGTTGACTATTATTAAATAGATCAGATAGAAGAAAACCAGCAGGGCCAGGCTCTGAAGAACGACTCCTTTGCTGGAAGCGTTGACGAGGGAAAGCAGGCCGGAAACAAGCAACAGACCCGCGGGGAGAAGCAGGCCGGTATACGAAATCTCTTTTTCCTCTTGCAGGAACAATTCGAGGAGCCAGAACAGAGTTAGGGCTGAAATGTAAAGGAAAGTATAAATCGTCTTTGTATATCCGTATTCGGTGTTGCCGAGGTAGATGACGAGCGGCATTGTCAACACGAAGAGAAGCAAAAGGGCCAGCCTGAACCGCCGGATAGCGGTTACCGGCCCCGAAAAAAATTCTTCCGCCGATTCTTTTAGGGTTTTCAGTCCTTTTCTCTTTTTCATAAGACGGTTTTGTGGGGCAAAGGTTAATTAAGTCTTACCTCAGGTAAAGAACTTGATTATATCCCTGTAGGTTATGAAGAGCATCAGCCCGATCAGTATAAAGAAACCAATTGAATTGATAAGTCCCTCTTTCTCCGGTGGAATGGGCTTACCTCGGATCAGTTCGTAAGTTGCGTAGCCAATCCTGCTCCCGTCGAGCGCCGGGAAGGGTACTAAGTTGATAAAACCCAGATTCAGACTTATCAGGGAAATCATGAAAAACAACGAGTAGAGACCCTGTTCGGCGCTTTGACCCAGGATGTTTGCGATTCCAACCGGACCCGTTACCGCCTCTCCCGCGGCTATTTGCCCTCTAATGATCATTCTAATACCCTGGTAGGTCAGGACTATGATCGTCTTTATCTGGTCGAGCCCCTGTCTGATGGCGGTTAGCGGGCCTACCGGGTCTCGAATGGTCTCGAGGGAAAAGCCGGTAAAGACCTCCTCCGGTTTTTCCGGGGTGGCCGTTAGAGTGCGGGTGCTGCCGTTTCGTGTCACTTCAAGCGTTATCTTTTCGCCCTCTTCTATTCCCTGCAGCGCATGGACGATTGTAGCAGCGTTTGTGATAGTTATACCGTTTATTTCCGTAATAAAGTCACCCTGCTGGAGCCCGATATCGGCGGCGAGTGAATCTTCTTCAACCCGGGTCACCCTGTTCGTCATCGCGGTCCCCAGTTTTACGCCCAGCATGTATTTTCCCTGTTCCTCGTAAAACCGGGGTTCGATCTCGGCCGTTTGCTTTTCCCCGTTTCGGTAGACGGTTACGGAAACTGCCCCCCTTTCCTGATTTTGAATTGCAGCATCTATCTGGCCGGTAGAAACGATGTTTTCTCCGCCGATAGAGACGATCTGATCCCCCAGGTACAACTTGCCTTCGGAGGGAGAGTTATCCATAAAACCATAAATTGAAACCCTTGGAGTTCCGGTTGCCCCGACGACGAGTATCATGATTAAAACTGCCGCGATGATGTTCATGGCCGGCCCGGAGATCGATATGAGCATCTTTGTTAACGGCGGCTGTGAGTAAAACTTTCGATCCTCCGGTACCTTTTCGTCCTGTTCCGCGTCTTCCCCGACGTCCTCGCCGGCCATCTTGACGTAACCCCCAAACGGAATCGGTTTTAGGTGGTAAGTCGTTTCCCTGATTTTTTTACTGAGCAGGCTCGGACCGAAACCGATTGAATATTCGTGAACCCAGACTCCGGAGAGTTTGGCGGATGCCAGGTGTCCGGCTTCGTGTATTGCAATCAAAAAAGATAGTACGGCAAGAAATAAAAGTACCGTGGTCATATTCTCCTCGCTTTAAGTAGTAATGCTTTAGACGTGGAATTGTCCAATTTGTAACGCTCGTCGATCCTGTGCCCAACAACCCAGATAATTCCACTTTCATCACAGACGAGCGGAGTTCTGCCGCGCCGTTCAAACGGAACCTTGGAATCGATGAAGAAGTCCTTGAGTTTCTTGGTTCCATCCATGCCAAGCGGGACAAAACTATCTCCCTCACGCCTGTTTCGAACAACGAGCGGTTGTTCAACTTTACTCCAATCCACTACTTCGGTCAAACTATCAGAGGAGAAATCCTCCGGCGGAATAGTTTCGGGGTCGCTATGAAGTTCGAGTGAGATAATTATATTCGCTTCTCTGATCTCCAAGGTACTTTCCGGTTCCACTTCATAACGGTATCGAACCTGCTTCACTTTCTCGGGCTCCCGAAGAAAACAGGCTCGATTACGGGAGATTTCGAACTCTATTCCGGGTAAGTCCAATCTGGTTCTTGCCGGTTCCTTTCTAATTTTTTCCAGGACCTCTTCCACGTGGTCCATTGTTACGTCCTTTAAACAGCCCCTTGCTTCTCGAATGAACTCCCGGACCGTCTTTTTCTGTAGATAGGGATGGTATTCCAGCAGTTTTCGACGATTGAAACATTCGCCTTCCCTTTCTCCGCCAATTTTGATTTCATCGGTAATTTCTTTTACCTTATTCCTTAAATAGGACTGAGCCTCCCGCGCCAGTTTTCCGACTCCTACCAGGTGGTCGACTATCGCTCGGTTGTAATTAGTTTCCAGGTCGGGAATAAGTTGATGTCTTATTTTATTGCGAAAGTAGGTAGTATCCTGGTTCGTCTCGTCTTCCCGGTAATCCAGTCCTGCCTGCCCGGCGTATTCGAGAATATGTTCCCGGGAACAGCGAATCAGCGGTCTAATATAGGGTCCTTTGACTTCCTTCATCCCCGCCAGTCCCCGGAGGCCGGTGCCCCTTATCAGGTGCATCAGGATCGTTTCTGCCTGGTCGTTTCTGTTATGGCCCAGGGCGACGAACTCGGCCCCGGCCCGGTCGGCGGCCTCGGAAAGGAAATCGTATCTAACCTCTCGAGCGGCCGCTTCCAAAGATGACTGACTTCCTTCCGTTGCTTCCCCGACCGGTCGCCTTTCCACTATGCTCTCAAGCTCGAGCTCGTTTGCCCGCCTTCGAACGAACTCCGCGTCCTCCCGGGAACTGAAGCCACGTAAACCGTGGTCAAGGTGGGCTACGGTGAGATCCAGGGAAAGTCCGTCCTTTAATTCTACCAGGCAGTCCAGCAGGACGGTCGAATCGACGCCGCCGGAAACGGCAACCAGTACAGAGGTATTTTCGATAGAATGATCTTTTAAAAAACCTTTTACCGACTCAGGTACCCTCATTTTTCATCCCTGATTGACTGAAAGCGTCAAGTAAAAATGATTATTCCCATTTCCAGAACCTTATTGCCAGAATTGTCGAAAATATCAACCAGCCGGTCAGGATCAGCACGTTCGTCTGGAGCGAGTACTTCGGGGGGAATCCGACCATGACCTGTCGGAGCGCGTCTCCCAGATATGTGAGCGGAATTGCCCGAACAACCGGGCGGATATAATTGGGCATCATCTCGATCGGGAAAAATATTCCGGAGAGAAACATCATCGGGAACTGTACTGTCTGAATCAGGTTTCTCCCGCCCTCCAGGCTCCTGGTAAACGACGCCAGCATGTATCCCATGCTGACGAAAGTCGCAGCTCCAAGGAAGACCAGACCGGCAAGCAAGAAGAGGTTTCCGACGAGTTCGACGCCGAATACCAGCCGGCCGACGACGACGATGAGGAAGGTCTGGATTAACGCAACCAGCATTCTGAGTGCTACCTCGCTCTCGAATAAAGTTTCCCGGGGCAGTGGTGTCACAGCCAGTCCCCGAATTACCTTGTTCTCCCGCAGGCTCATGAACTGGAAAACTCCGAATAGCCCGAGCTGCATTAGCGCCATGGCCAGGATCCCCGGCATGACGTAATCGAACTGGGTCAGATTCCTCGTTTCGAGAGGCGAAGCCTCCAGCTGGAAGAGCGGCCTTGTCCCGGTTATCCCCCGCTCTATTCCCGAGAATATCTCCTTTATCGCCGAAATCAAGGCTCGATTCGTCTCACCTTCGCCTTTGCTGTAATAGAACTTTACCTTTGAGGTAACGCGATTCCTCACGTCTTCAGCAGTTATTGTCGGGATATCGAGCACCATCCGTCTGTTGCCGCTTTTTAATTCTTCCAGTTCTCCCTCGAGCTCTCCGGTCGTTACGTTGAACGTCGGCACTTCTCTAAATTCTTCAATGAGCCTGTCGGTCACGGGTGTTGATCCTTCGGTTGCTATACCTATCGTAAATGTTGCCTGGTCTCCGCCGGAGAACACTAAACCGAAGATGAAAGTGAAGATTAGCGGAAATGCTATCATCCAGAAAAGCGAAGACCTGTCGCGAAAGAATTCTTTCAGGTTGGCCAGAAACATTTTGCGAAATATTCTCAACCTATTCATCTTTTATCCCCCTCCCGGTCAATTCCAGGAATACGTCATCCAGTGTCGCCGTTCGTACGGACAAGTTTTCCAGGCTCTTTCCGGTATCCTGGAAGAATTCGAAGAGGTCGTTCAGGGTCTCTGCCACGGTCTCGCTGTAGATAATGATCCGCCCTTCTTCTTCGTCAAAGCTCAAATTGTTTGCGGTATTTATCCTGGCCAGTTGCAGCCTTTCTCTTTCGTCGAAGCCGGGGTTGGCGAACTCGATTGCCCGACGGGGGAAATGTTGCTCGATCAACTCTCCCGGGGAACCCCGAGCAATTATTTCTCCCCGGTCTATAATGACCAGGTGATTGCATAGTTCTTCTGCTTCGTCCATGTAATGGGTAGTCAGAAAAACAGTTACGCCTCCCGCGCGCAGGTTGGTGATGGTCGTCCAGAGATCCCGCCTCGCTTTCGGATCGAGTCCGGTCGTGGGTTCGTCCAGAAAAATTATCTCGCCGTTGCTAACCAGGGACAGAGCAACGGCCAGGCGATGCCTCTGGCCTCCGGACAAGGATTCTACCTGTGTCCGAAAAGACTCCTTCAGATCGACCTGATCCGCGGCTTCCGAGACGGAAAGTGGTTCCGGGTAAAAACTGGCGAACAGCTCGAGGGTCTCCTTCACGGTTAAACGGGGAAAGAGCGACGGACTCTGTAGCTGAACACCGATCTTCTTTTTGATCGAGCCAAGCTCATTATCCGGGTTCATGCCGAGCACGGATATTTCCCCGCCCGTCCTGTCGATTAGTCCGATAACCGTTTCTATAGTCGTCGTCTTCCCCGCTCCATTTGGGCCGAGCATTCCGAAAATTTCACCTTCGTCCACGGAAAAGGAAATTCCGTCGACTGCCTTCACGTCCTCGTAGTACTTCCTCAGGTCTTTGACCTCGATCGTTTTATTCATCCTGCCTCCGGTTCCGGAAATGGCGACGTTAATTAGCATTAACGGCTTGCTTGATTTAAAATAAATTATAGCCTTATTTTTTTATTTTGACAATCTTGCGTTGATTAAGTTCCGGGTCCGGTCCGGGAAGCGAGCCCGAGGGGGGTAATGATTTGACCCCGGATTTTGGTTCCGGTAAAGGTTTGCAGCGAAAAAATCCAGGGTGATCAGCCAGTGCGAGCGGGAGTTCCTTTTCTTAAGGGGCACATGGGCGGA
The DNA here is from genome assembly GCA_964513485.1 of uncultured Thermotogae bacterium. Taxonomy (GTDB): domain Bacteria; phylum Bipolaricaulota; class Bipolaricaulia; order M55B111; family M55B111; genus JAGXLP01. Next base: position 10,587 of record CAZENJ010000058.1, read on the forward strand.
AACGAGATTGTTCTCGTCGACGGGGAGAAATTTCCGCGCGAACCGGAGTTGAGTGTCGGATTGAAAGTACTTAATGGACCGGGAATTGGAGGAGATCAACTTGGTTTGCTGTTTGCGGGGGACGGGTCGGCGGATCTAAGTACGAAGATTATCGACAGACACTCGGCCGGTTACATCCCCGTTTGCGGGGGACTGACCCAGGTGCTGGGTGCAGCGGAAGCGGAACTCGGTCTGACCGAGGTTTTTGGTTTCGGGAGCCCGGAACGAGACGGGGAGGTCGCTCTAGAAACCGAGCTCGGCCTGTTTCCAATCCTGATCGGAAAAGGCAGAGTCGTCTCGGAGATGGACAGGTATCTGGATTCGTTGAAGTGCGACGGGGTCAAGGCGGGCCGGGTAATGGGCGTAAAAAGCTACAGGGTGGGGGCTTTTTTCGTGACCTTCGTCAGGGCGATAAGGCAAAAATTTCCGGAGGCCAGCTTTGACCCGCTGGACGGAAGTACGAAGGAGCTTCTTTCCGAATTACAGGAGAAATTCCGGGAAGAATTCTCGCTGGAGTCGGAGAACAGGGATTTTGCCCTGGTCGGGGAGGCAAGGAACCCGGATCGGGACGGCAAGCTGCTCTTTCCCCACGACCCTTCCCGAGGTCTGGTGGAGCCCGCTTGTGGCACGGGATCAATTGCCGCGGCCGTCGCAATGCATAAAGAGGGGCTGCTGGAAGATAAGCGGGTACTGAAACTTAGCTTCGAATCGGGAGGGGATCATCTCAGCCTCGGGGGACCGGAGGTCACAGAGGTAGAACTGGAATTACAATCGGGCGATATTTGTTCCGCTCGATTTTCCCATAGTCTGGTAGAAGTACTGGCTACCGGTAAACTTTATCCGGGAGTCCCCGGCCCTCCGGCAGCCGACACTCGTCCTCGGGTGGTGTAATTTTTTAACTCGTTCCCCCGGGGGGACTAAGTGCCATGGCTATTGCTCCTAAAAGCACGTTTTCTTCCTCCAGCGGGGTTATCAGGATTTCGGGGACTTCGTTCTGAGTATGATTTTTCACTCTTTCCTTTATCGGTTCAAGTACGAGCTCCGGGTTGTTTAAAGCCACGCCACCCCCAACCGTTATCAGTTCCGGGTCGTAGGCCTCAGTTACCGCCGCGAAACCAATCGCGTTCAACCTGCCGATTTCTTCTACCAGTTCCAGGGCCAGGCCGTCGCCGTTTCTGGCGTAGTTAAAAAGATCTCTGGCACGGAATGATTCGAAATCCGCTTCAACGTGCTGGGTGAGCGGTCCGCTAACCTCGTCGGAAGATAATTCTTCGAGCCTCCACCTGACGTAACCCGGGATATTTGAGCCGGAACAGTAAGCCTCCCAATGTCCCCGTCGGCCGCAACCGCATGCCAATTTTTCATCCTTGTCTATCGTGAAGTGTCCGACCTCTGCTGCGTTGCCGTTTTTGCCGATCAATAGGTTTCCGTCAACTATTACCCCGCCTCCGATGCCGGTACTTATCGTGATATAGACGAGGTTTTCGTATTCTTTCCCGGCGCCGTATTTGCTTTCGGCCAGAACCGCGGAGACGCCATCGTTGAGGAGCTCCACTTTCGTGTCGAACTTTGCTTCAAGTGGTTCCGCCAGCGGAACTAACTCGAGCGGGATATTTGACGGGCTAACCAGATGCCCCGCTTCCCGATTCATCGGTCCGGCAGATGCTATTCCGATTCCGATGAGGTCGGATATTTTTCGGCCCAGTTCGGCGAAGAGCTCCCCGGTAAGCTCTTCTATCTGCCGACTAATTCCGAGCTCGTTTTCCGTATCGATTGCCTCCTTCTTTTTGGCCAGAATGTTGGCCTCCGTGTCTGCAACGGCGACTCTGACCCAGGTGGCTCCGATGTCCACACCTATGGCGACTTGTTTATCCATCACTTCCTCCGGACTAGCAAAATTGGTTTATCTTGCATCAGTTTAAGATAAATTATCCGTCGCGTAAACTCCTGGTGGCCCAATCAG
>CAZENJ010000059.1:0-12536 GCA_964513485.1 uncultured Thermotogae bacterium
CTGTTATTTCCAGCTCCACCGCCAGGGCTACTTCCGAAATCAGGTCTGAAGCGCCCGGACCGAGTATCGCGCCGCCGAGTAGCTTGTCAGTTTTGGCATCGGCAACGAGCTGAACCATTCCTTCAGTTTCGTCCATGGCAAGGGCTTTCCCGGAAGCTCTAAACGGAAACCTGCCTACCAGGGGCTCATAGCCCCGCTCCCTGGCCCCCTCCCGCGAGAGACCAACTTCCGCGTATTCCGGATCGGTGAAAACTGCTGCCGGGACGTTTTCGAACCTGCTAGCTTCCTCTCCCGCGATGTCGGCCGCCGCTATTAGGCCTTCATGGGAGGCTTTATGTGCCAGAAGCGGCAATCCGGCTACGTCACCTATCGCGTACACGCCCTCCATATTCGTCCTGCAAAGCCGGTCAGTTTCGACGTAACCGGCGTCGTCCGTGGCCAGGTTCAAGTCCTCACCCAACCCGACCGTACTCGGTTTTCTTCCCACCGCGGAGAGAACCTTATCGGCGGGAAACTCCTGCTCCTCTCCGCCTTCTTCTCCAATAACCACGTTTCCCCCGGAAGCCTCACGGAATTCTACTGCTCTCGTTTCCAGATGAACGGTTATTCCTAACTTTTTCAGGGCCCGCTTCAAAAAAGAGCTAAACCGCCTGTCCAGGTTCATGCCCGGGAGAATTGAATCCTTCATCTCGACTATTTCCACATCGCTTCCGAGGCGGCTGTAGATAGTCCCCATCTCGAGCCCGATTACGCCCGCACCAAGGATCACCAGTTTTTCCGGCACCTCGGGGAGCTGGACCGCGTCCCGAGAGTTCCAGATATCTTTGTTATTGAATGAAAACCCCGGGAGCTCTATCGGAGAAGAACCCGTCGCCAGGATCACGTTTTGCGGCTCGACGGTTGTTTCCTCTCCGGAATCTCTTTCTATCCTTACCCTGGGGCCGGGTAAAAGGCTTGCCTGGCCCTTAATAATTTCTCCGCCGCTGGAATCAATCAACTTTTCTACCCCACCGGTTAACTTGCCGACGACTTTTTCCTTATGGGAAACCATTTTTTCGAGGTCGATATCGTAACCCTTGACCCCCAAACCCCTCTTATTCCACGAGTCCTTTTTTGCCAGGGGCTCGGTGCTGCTATAAAGAGTTTTTGTCGGTATGCAACCCCAGTTCAAACAGACCCCACCGACGTTTTCTTTCTCCACAACTACCGGATCCAGGCCGTGCTGACCGAGCCTTATAGCCGCAGTATAACCTCCGGGACCGGCACCAATTACTATCGTGTTGAGTGTATCTTTATCTTCCATGGAATACCTCCAATTAGTTCTAAAGAATAATCCCCCGCCGGAAGACGGGGGACTCTGCTTCAGCTAGCTAATTTTATCGATAACTCTTTCGAATCGTCTACGCCATTTCGTCCAGAGCTTCCAGGACCAATCCCGCGTGCATCAGGGCCGGTCCTCCCCCCATTAGAACGGAAACCCAGGCTGCTTCCATTATCTCTTCTTCCGTGGCACCTTCCTCGAGTGCGTTACTGACGTGAAAAGCAATGCACCACTCGCACTGCTGCGTAATCGAAATGGCAATTGCCATGAGTTCTTTCGTCTTTGCGGAGAGCACTTTGTCCTTTTCCACGGCCCCCATTAACTTCCGAAAACTCTTCATGCTATCCGGACTGTGCTCGCCAAAAGTCTTCATCCAATTCTGTGCTCTTTCCAATTCCTTTTTTGCTGCCATAGTTGAATTCACTCTCCTTTGAGATGTTCGGTGAAAGTCAAATAATCGATCTAAGCCTTTACTTCCTGTGCAAAAATTATCCCATCCTCTTTTTCCCGGTAACCCATCCGATTCGGTTTTCCCGATTTCTATCCAACCAATTGTAATCATAAAATGCTTTTTTCCAAGGTGCTCAACCGTATTACCCACGATCTCCCCTGAGGGTCCATCCATCCAGGGCGGAGAAGAAACTAGCTCCCGGTAACTGTATTCCTTCACCGGGACGGTCAGTACCCTGAGACTGGACCCCTCTAGATCCAACTCAGGTTTGTCATTAACCGGTTCGATTAGTAACATTCATCATTGAAGACGACAAAAGGTTCGGGGTGGGACAAATGCCTGCAAATTTACCTCCAGAATACATCGAAGCAGAACAGAGATACCGCAACGCAAAGGACAAGGACGAAAAACTCGACGCGTTACAGGAAATGCTATCACTCTTACCCAACCACAAGGGGACGGATAAGATAGAAGCGGATTTGAGAAAAAGAATCTCTGACCTGAAAAAGAGCCCGCAAAAGAAAAAGGGGCCGACCCGAGCCAAAACGCCGGACCAGATAGAACCCCAGGGAGCGGGTCAGGTCGTCCTGACCGGATTGCCGAACTCCGGAAAGTCCGCCCTGCTGGATATGACGACAAACGCCACGCCCAAAGTGGCGGATTTCCCTTTTTCGACTCATGGTCCGACAATCGGGATGCTCAACTATGAAGACGTACAGATTCAGCTCATCGACACTCCGCCTATCTCGGACGAACACGTGGAAACCTGGGTCTATAATCTCATAAGGAAGGCCGACCTGGTACTTGTCTTGGTTGACGGGTCCAGCGAGGACCCGGTAGAGGAATACAGTGCCACGAAGAACCTGCTCGAGGAAGAAGGGATTTATATTTTCGCCCCGGAAGACGACTATCAGAAAGACGCTATCGGAAGAACGAACCGGAAAGGGATGCTGGTCCTCGCGAAAAGCGACGAACTCGAGGGAGAAGAAGTCGTTGCTGAGCTCGAGGAGGTTTCCGGCCTGGCGACCACTCCCGTATCTATCCTGGACGAGGAGAGCCTGACCACGTTTTCAAAAGACGTATTCGATAGTTTACAGAAGATCAGGATTTACACGAAAAAGCCCGGAGAAGAACCCGACCTGCAGGAACCCTACCTCCTGGACAAAAACAGTACCGTGCTGGAGGCCGTACGCTCCATTCACAGGAATATGGTAGATAACCTTGATTATATCCGAATCTGGGGCTCCGGGAGATTTGACGGGCAGGAAGTAGCTCAGGACCACCGGTTAAAGGACGGAGACGTGATAGAAATCCATCAGGAATAATAACTCAGGTTTTATGCTCGACCATTCTTCTGGCTTCTTCCAGGGCGGAAACCCTGTCCTCAACTTCTCCGGAGTAGATTTTTTCGTGCAGGTTGCCCAGAACCTTTCCCAGTCTCGGCCCCTCCTCCATACCAAGTTCTTTCAGGTCGTTCCCGTCGATTAACTCCCTGGCAGTGCCGAGTTCCTCCAGGTGGAGCAGATGAGGTAAAAGTCCGACAAATTCTTCCAAAACCGGCAACCATCCGTCCACCCCATGAGAGCTTGCCTCGCTATCGGCAATTATCGTACCCAGAAGCGAGGTAAAATAACCAAACCGGCTAGAAATCCGGTCGAGTGAAGCAGCGGTATCTTGTTTGTGCCTGACGAGCTTTACCTGTTTGGCTCTTCTCATTTCGGGCAGAACGGAGCCCCGCATATGATTTTCAATCAACCAGACCAATTTCTTCGTCTCGTCGTTTGAGAGGCGAAGCCTGGACGCAATTTCTTCCGCCTTTTGCTTGCCTATTAGAGCATGGCCGCCCATATGGTCTCCATCGTTTCTCCGGAGGGCTGCGGCCTTACCGACGTCGTGCAAAAGAACTGCAAGTTTATCGAGTGGCTGGAGTCCCAGCTTATCGGATACCCCCAGGGCCTGAAGACTGTGTTCCAGGACGTCGCCTTCGGGGTGATATTCTTCCGGCTGCGGGACTCCTTCGTTTTCAATGAGTTCCGGCAGGATTCCGTCCAGAAGACCAAATCTTTTGCAGTCCCTTACGCCCGCTTCGGCATTAAAAGTGGCGAGGATCTTGAAAAACTCCTCTCTTATTCTCTCCCACGAAATGCTGGTGATCTCCCCCGCAACCTTCCTTATCGCCGCCTCAGTCTCCTTTTCGATCCTGCCCCCAAGATCACAGGAAATCCGGACCGCGCGCAAAGGGCGAAGATAGTCCTCGCGAAAACGCCTCTCCGGATCGCCGATCGCTCGAATAAGTTTGGTTTTTAGATCTGCTATTCCCCCGACAAGGTCAATTACCTCACCGGAGTAACTCAGGGCAAGACCGTTGACGGTAAAGTCCCTTCGCTTCACGTCCTCTGCGAGAGAATCCGTTCGTTCTACCCTGCCAGGTCTCCTGCCGTCGTAGTCGGATTCCGTGCGAAATTGGGCGACTTCGTACTGCTTGCCGTCCGGGGCAACCAATATCAGTACGCCAAAGCTCTCCCCTACCTCGACAAAATCAAAATTCGGCAGTGTTTCCCTTACCTCCTCCGTCGCGGCCGAAGTGGCAATATCGATATCGGCCGCCTCCGCGTCGAAATAATAATCCGGTTCGAACTTTTCTCTAAGTGCGTCTCTAACGGCCCCACCGACGACGACGGCGCGGTAGCCTGAGTTCTGCAGCTTGCTCAATATTTTTTCGGCGTAGGGGTGGGGCGAGAGGATTCTATCCGGATCGAGGTGCGCCATCTTACTGAAACAGGCCCTTAAATTTATCCATCAGGGAAGTACTGGTCTCGGCCTCTTCTTCGTACACCGACATTTCCATTACCTGACCCTCCTGCTCTGCCAGCTCTATCATCTTTTTCCATTTGTTCTTGTCCTTAATTCTCTCTTCCCACTCTTCCGCAAATTGAGTCAAGGTATCGACTGCGGAGTCCAGGTCAAAGCCACCTCCGGGCCGCGGCGAGTCCTTGAGGTCGTCTCTCAGCGCGGCCAGTCCTCCCGGCAGGGGCCTCAGATGGATACCCTCTTCCATTCTGACGGGAACAAAAGAAGTGGCCTCACTGATGAGCCCAAAAGTCGACAGGTCGATCGAATTGATCGGAAGCTTTTTTACGAACTCGCTATCCGACTTCATAAATTCTTGCTTTACGTATTCTCTCCATTTTTTTGCCATGCCAACCTCCTTAAATATTTGTTCGAAATTACTTTAATGAATCAACTTCTTCGAGCACTCTCTTCGCCTCGTCCACATGCCCTCTTATCGCCTGTCTTAACTCGCTCTTATCGGAATACTCCCGGTTGCGGTCGAGATACTTGACCAGCCAAACAGTCAGCCTTTCATCGTAAAGTTCTCCGTTAAAGTCAAACAGATGTATCTCCACCTGATGGTTCTCTTCCCCCCCAAACGTGGGGCGATTGCCTATATGCACAGCGCCCTTGACCCTTCGGCCATCTATTTCGGTGAAGGCAGCATAGTTACCCCGTCTGGGCAATACTACGCGCTTATCCAGTTCTATATTTGCCGTGGGAAAGCCCAGATCGGTCCCCATCTGATGTCCCCTAACTACCTCCCCCGAGTAACCGGGATACCTTCCCAGCAGTTCCCTTGCCAGTTCCAGGTTACCTTCTCCCAGTTCTTTCCGGATCCAGGTACTGCTGACGGGCTTTCCGTTCTTCGTCACCTGCCTTTGAGGATGGACCGTGAATCTTCCCTTACTCAACTCTTCCAGGTCTCTATATGAACCGGACCTGTCTGTACCAAAACGCCAATCGTCACCGACCACCACCGCATCTACGTTTAGCTCTTCTACCAGCACTTTCTCGACGAACTGCTCCGGCGTAAAAGTTCTTACATCATGGAAATCGCCGACGATGGTCCTGTCCAGGAAACTTTCCAGGTAGTCAATCTTCGACCGTGGGTCCATTACCAGCTTGGGCCCCGAACCATCCAGATACCTCTTCGGGGGTAATTCGTAAGTATAAGCTGCACTCTCTATATTTCTTACCTCGGCAATTTCCCTAGTAACCCTGAGCAGGAGCTGGTGTCCAATATGAACTCCGTCAAAAGTCCCGATAGTAAGTGCCAGACCGTCTTTCCCGGGAACCCCTTCGTTTCGGGACCGACTACTCCGACCTGGAATATCTCCGGGCATCTTCTATCCTTTCTTTGATATCTGCTAGGACCCTTTCCTCGACATCCTCCAGTTTTCCGTCCACCATACAGCCTGCGGCCACTTTATGGCCGCCTCCGCCAAAAGATCCTGCAACCTTGCTTACGTCAACCAGGTCTTTCGATCTAAGAGACACTTTTATCGTATTCTGTGGCAGTTCTTTAAAAAGACAGGCAACTTTGGCGTCCTCCGTGGTTCTCAGCTTTCCCACTATTCCTTCCGTGTCTTCCTGGGTCGCACCTGCTTTTTCAATAACCTCGGGAGTAATCTCTGCCCAGACTATTTCGTCCTGGAAGTCCGCTTCTGACAGGACCTCCCCGAGCAACTTCAGCTTTGAAAAAGGTTCCCGCTCGTAGAGGTTGATTATTACGGACCTCGCGTCCGCACCGTTCTCCATCAGGCTGGCCGCCCTGTGCAAAACGTCAGGATCAACGTTTTCATTTTGAAAGGAGGAGGTATCCGCAATTATTCCGGAATAAAGGGCAGTTGCTATTGGCTCATCTATCTCCAGCCCCATGTAGTCAATTAAATCCGCGATTATCTCAGTCGTTGCCGCGACGGGCCGAACGTAATTAATAAAACCGAAACGAGTATTATCCTGATGGTGATCTATGTTTATCGTCGGCAACTCCCGAAATATTCCCTTGCCCTTGTCCCCGAGCCTGTCCAGATCACTGCAATCAACTACTATCCCAATCTCTACTTCGGCCACTTCCTCCGGTAATTCATCCGGCTTGAGGATCGAACTGGAGCCCTTGAGAAATTTCAGGTTCTTCGGAACCCCGTCCCTGTTATATAGAATCGTTTCCTTCCCTCTCTGACGGAGTGCCCGACTCAATCCCAGCTGGCTCCCAATTGCATCGCCTTCCGGACTTCTGTGGGAAGCGATGAGAAACCTGTCATGGCGCGATATTACGTCTTCGATTTCCTTTAATCTATTCATTTATCTTCCTTTTCCCATTTTCAAATGAGATTTCCGTGGTAAGTTAAGAGACGGCAACAAGATCTGTTGCGGTCCCGACTAAACTCCAACCTGCTGACGTTCAATTATATCAAAATTAAGGGTTTTTTCTAATTACCTTTTAATCAGTCATTCGCGGATTTCATTCCGACAATTGAACTTTTACTGATGTCGTGATAAATAAATAACCCGGCGAATAAGGTCTTTCTTCCGAAGCTGCAATCAGGCTCCCACGGGAAAAGGTACCCGGATATATTTTACCGGCTAAAGAGGGTTGGAACTTTGCGGGATCGAACTATTTGCGGACATCGAGATCCGGACAGGGGCCGAGCCAGAGCTTACCTCTAAAATACCTGATTCATAGCGACAAAGATAGGGGGATGACAAAAGTTTCAAAAGGGAAAGGAAAAGAGCTGTTGCAGCAATGCAGTCAGGACGTTTACAATAATGTGTCATGAACGAGGAAGAAAAAGCCAATCGGGGGCCCCTCAGTCGAGAGGAAAATCAGGGAGATACCGGGTTATCCAACCTGAGACCAAAGAGTCTGGACGATTTTATCGGACAGAAAGCGGTAAAGAAACGCCTCTCGATACTGCTGGAGGCGGCATTAAATCGTGGGGACTCCGTCGACCATACTTTGTTCCACGGTCCGCCCGGGCTGGGCAAAACAACCCTGGCTCACATCGTGGCACACGAAATGGGCGTCAACATCAAGACGACGTCTGGTCCGGCCATAGACAAACCGGGTGACCTGGCTGCGATAGTGAGCAATTTAACTCCCGGCGATATCCTGTTTATTGACGAGATCCATCGCTTGAGGCGAAACGTGGAAGAAGTGCTCTACCCGGCGATGGAGGACTTCAAAATAGATATAGTTATCGGCGAGGGTCCCAGCGCCCAGTCCATCCGGCTGGACGTCCCACCTTTTACGCTTATCGGTGCCACGACGAGGACGGGTCTACTTACTTCACCACTCAGAGATCGCTTTGAAGTCGTCCTGCACCTGGATTTCTACGATATTGAAGCCATTGAAAGAATCGTCATCCGCGGTGCGGAACTTCTTGACGTGGAGATAAGCGACGGCAAGGGTGGAGCAAATGAGATTGCCAAGAGGTCACGGGGCACTCCGCGGGTCTCGAACCGCCTGTTGAAGCGAGCCAGGGATTACGCCGAAGTAAGGGCCGACGGATACATAAATAGAGAAGTAGCCAAAGAGGCACTCGAAATGCTGGGAATAGATGACAAAGGATTGGACAAGCTCGATCGACGCATACTTACGACCATAATTGAAAAATTTGACGGAGGGCCGGTTGGCCTGGACACCATTTCGGCAGCTCTATCGGAGCAGAAAGACACAATTTCCGAGGTCTACGAGCCCTACCTCCTGACAAAAGGATTTCTGGAAAGGACCAGTCAGGGGCGAAAGATCACCAGCAAGGGCCTGGCTCATCTCGGTTACGAAGACAATCGCCTATTGTAAAAGTGCCGCTTGCCGAAGGTCAATCACGGCCTCTCCCCTGCGAGAGACAAAAAGGTTTCCAGAGGTATACCTCTATTTGCTAATTCGCCGGGTGGAAAAATCGTTTGCTTTAATTTCGCTGCACCGCTGATAAAATCTCCAAGAATCTATTAAAATTTAACGTCATGAGCGATGAATTCGTCCTGCAAACCGACAAAGAACCCAAAGGCGATCAGCCGGAGGCAATAGAAGAACTTACCCGGGGGTTAAACGAGGGGATGACTCACCAGACTCTCCTCGGAGCAACGGGTACTGGAAAAACATTTACCATGGCGAACATTATCGACAACGTCCAGAAACCCACACTGGTCATCGCCCACAACAAGACCCTTACCGCCCAGCTCTGGAACGAATTCAACGAGCTTTTTCCCGAAAATGCCGTTCACTATTTCGTCTCCTATTACGATTACTATCAACCTGAGGCCTACGTGCCCGAGACTGACACCTACATCGAAAAGGATTCTTCGATCAACGACGAAATCGATAGACTCCGCCACAAGGCAACTTCCGCCCTCTTCGAAAGGGAAGACGTCATTATAGTGGCCAGCGTTTCCTGTATTTACGGGCTCGGCTCACCGGATACTTACTCGGACATGGCCCGGCCTTTAACCCTGGACAGCCATCTGGAAAGGGACCACCTGTTGAGAAACCTCGTTCGATTGCAGTACAAAAGGAACGATTACAATCCGGAAAGGGGTACCTTCAGGGTCCGGGGCGATTCAGTTGAGATCATACCGATCTACGGAGAAGAGGTCGTCCGGGTCGAGTTTTTTGGCGACGTTATAGACCGGATAAGGCTCATCGATTCGATAACGGGAAGAACTATCGAAGAGAAGGACGAAGTAACCATTTATCCCGCCACCCACTTTATAACTTCCCGGTCAAAACTGAACGAGGCCATGGAGGATATACGAGAAGAGCTGGAAGAGCGCCTGGAAGAACTGCGCGATCAGGGAAAACTGCTTGAGGCACAGAGGCTGGAAAACAGGACGGAGTACGACCTGGAAATGATGGAAGAACTCGGGTATTGCAAGGGGATAGAAAATTACTCCAGGCATCTGACGGGCAGGGATCGCGGGGATCCACCTTACACCCTGATCGATTATTTCCCCGATGACTTTCTCATCTTCGTCGACGAATCCCACCAGACTATCCCCCAGCTCGGCGGGATGTACAACGGCGATCGCTCGAGAAAGGAGACGCTGGTGGAGCACGGCTACAGGTTGCCCTCCGCCCTGGACAACCGACCGCTAAAATTCGAGGAGTTTGAGGACAGGATTAACCAGATAATTTACACTTCGGCGACACCCGGACCCTACGAGCACGAGCACAGCGAGCAGGTCGTGGAACAGATCATCCGGCCCACCGGTCTCGTGGACCCGGAGGTAGAAGTAAGGCCGATTGAAAACCAGGTGGACGACCTGATTAACGAGATAAACGAAGTAACCAGCCGTAACGAACGAGTACTCGTTACTACACTGACCAAGAAGCTGGCGGAGGAGCTTTCCGATTATTTCCTCGAAGTGGGGATCAAGGCCCGGTACCTTCACTCGGAAATAGATACGATCGATCGGGTAAAGCTGCTGAGAGAGCTCAGACAGGGTGAATACAACGTGCTCGTCGGGATCAACCTCCTCAGGGAAGGGCTTGATCTGCCGGAGGCCTCCCTCGTAGCAATTCTGGACGCCGACAAAGAAGGCTTTCTCCGGTCCGATACCTCCCTAATTCAAACGATGGGACGAGCGGCCCGGAACGTCGAGGGCAAGGTCATTCTTTACGCGGACAGGATGACGGACTCAATGCAACGGGCCATTGAGGAGACAAATCGCAGGAGGGAGATACAGAAGGAGTACAACGAGGAACACGACATCGAACCGGAAACAATCAAAAAGGACATAACGGATATTGCTCAGCTTATCGAACCCGAATCCTCGCAGGAAGTTCATGTCCCGGAAAGCGAAGAACTGGACGAAATGGACGACAGCGAGATCATGATGGTTATCGAAAAGCTTGAAAAATCTATGAACCAGGCCGCCGACAGACTTGAATTCGAAAAGGCCGCCGCGTATCGAGACGAAATTGAGGAATTGAAGGAGGAGATGGTCAGTTGAGAATTTTCTTGAAGATATGTTTTCTGGATTGACCTACGAATTAAACTGGATGCTGGACAAAAACTTTTTGCGAAATCAAACACTCGACTATCCCGGTTTTTCTATAATAATTGTCAAAACCGCGGCCTTTTGGTATATATAAACCATCATTTCAGTCAACATTTCGGGGTAAGACTAAAAAGGATTTTCATAAATAAATATTGTGATTGATAACACATTCCTTTTCTTGCTGGTGCAACTCACTTATTTGCGACACGAAAAACTAAATATTCCTGACCTATCTCTGGGGGACAAACAGCGACACCTTTGGATTGAAAAGTTTCGCGAAATTTGCCGCTATTTTTCCCCCTAAAACCGCCAGTTTAGTTTGCACTTCGTTGCCTCCACTCTATAATATGTAAGATAGATTTATATAGTCTCGAGAAAAATAGCTGGAGGGAATTATTTGTGAAGACAGAACGAGTTCGTTTTGCTCCATCCCCGACCGGGTGGCTCCACGTCGGGGGAGCGAGGACGGCGTTATTTAACTGGCTTTATGCCAAGAAGCACGAGGGGAAGCTGGTCTTGAGGATCGAGGATACCGACCAGGAACGGTCCAGCGAAGAGTACACCGAAGCGATCAAAGAGGACTTACAGTGGCTGGGCTTAAAATGGGACGAGTATTACCGGCAATCAGACAGGCTCGAGATCTACGAGCGCTACGCGAGGCGCCTGGTCCACGAGGGTAAAGCCTATCACTGTTTCTGTACGGAGGAAGAACTGGAAGAGAGGCGGCAGCAGGCAATGGACGAGGGCCGAACTCCGATATACGATGGGAGATGCCGGGATCTTTCCGAAGAAGAAAAAAAGCAGTTCCGGGACGAGGGCAGGGATTCCGTCATCAGGTTCAAATTACCGGAACAACGGCCCGCAGTAGTCGTACATGACAGGGTTAAAGGTGACGTTGAATTCGATAGCCTTACGACGGGAGACTTCGTCATTTTAAAATCCGACGGCACCCCGAGCTACAACTTTGCCTGCGTTCTCGACGATCACCTCATGGAGATCAGCCTCGTAATGCGGGCTGAAGACCATCTGACAAACACTGCCAAACAGCTTCTCCTCTACGATGCCCTGGATTTCGAGAAGCCGGAATTCGGCCATTTATCCATGCTTTTAGGGCCCGACAAGTCGAAGCTGAGCAAACGGAGTGGGGCGACTTCAGTAAAAGAATTCAGAGAGAACGGCTACCTTCCGGAAGCCATGATAAATCATCTGGCCCAGCTTGGTTGGTCGTCCAAAGACCAGCAGGAGATATTCTCCGTTTCCGAACTTACCGAAAAGTTCTCCCTGGATAATATAATAGATAGTCCGCAGGTATTTGACAGAGAAAAGCTTGACTGGTTCAACAAACAGTACCTGAAAAAGGCGGAACTCGACCGGCTGGTTGAGCTTGCCTTACCTTATTTAAAGGAAGGAAATTACATAGAAGGAGAATTGAACGAGGAAGAAAGGGAAGAGCTGAAAGCAATTCTTGCTTTGATCCGTCCTTCACTGGATCAGCTCGAGGACCTATCGGAAAACGAAGACTTAAAAGTCTTTTACGGCCCACTGGAAATAACCGAAGAGGCAAAAGAGGTCTTAAACTGGGATAATACCGGCAAGGTACTGGAAGAGTTAAAGGAAAAAATAACTTGCAAGGATTCTCTGACTCCGGAAGACGTTTCTACCGTGGTAAAAGAAGTAAAAGAAGATCTGGACGTCAGTTACAAAGAAGTATATAAACCCCTGAGGGCCGCGGTAACGGGAAAGGTTTCCGGACCTGAAATTAAGGAAGTACTCAGCATTCTAGGACCCGGCGTTACCGGAGAAAGAATCTCAAAGGCGATTACAAATTAGAATAGGGGCAGAAGTATAAGTCGAGCCCAAAAATTCAAACAAACTAACAAATTTTAATCAGCAAAAACTAAATCAAGTCAAGCGGAGGAGATTTATTGA
>CAZENJ010000060.1:0-12457 GCA_964513485.1 uncultured Thermotogae bacterium
ACGGGTCGATGGGAGAGACTTTCGTTTTCAACGCCTCTGTCAGCGATAATATAGAGGTCGGTTCGGTTCACGTGCATTATGAGACCGATATAACCTTAGAAACTAATAAGTCCATGATAAAGGTCAGCCAGGACTATTACGAGTTATCCTATACGATACCAAGCGAAGCTCAAGAACTCCACTACTGGTTCTCTTCAAATGATACCGCATCGAATTGGAATTCTACAGGCCAAGTTGATCTTGTGATATATGACAGAGAGAGACCTACTGTTTCCGATACCACTGTTGGTCAACCCACAACCGGTGAAAGTTACGAGATAACCGCCTCGGCGGAGGACAATTTCGATCTCCAAAGCGTCCATCTGTATTACTATTTCGATACCCCAACTGGTTTAACTTCTCCTAACAACGTTACCATGGAAGGAAGTTACAGCCGGTATATCGATGTGCCCAACAGCGCGACAGCCATATATTACAATATCAGCGCGGTGGACGGTTCCGAAAACAGAAACTGGGGGGAAACCGGGGTCCGGTCCATCGCTGTAATAGACAACGATAAACCAAGTATCCAGGATACGACTCCCAGTGATCCAAAACCACAAACGGGTGAGAATTTCACCTTCAATGCATCGGTCACTGACAATATCGGAATAGAATCAGTTCACATTGAATATCGGACAGATGTAACGGGTTGGAATAATAAAAGTATGATCAATCTTGAACTTTCTGATTATCATCAGAACATCCCGGTACCCATCAGCGCAAGAACCATCACTTATAATATCTCTGCATGTGATTCATCGAAGAACTGGAGAACTATAGAGGAAAACAAGCTTTATGTAGAAGATATAATAGATCCAAAAGCACGTGCAGGGGAGGATAAAACCATCGGTATGGATGAAAGGGTTACTTTGAGCGCGTCTAACTCTACGGACAATATCGGTATCTGGAATTATCATTGGGACTTCGGTGACGGTTTCGATAAGGATGGAGCTATAACGAAACATAGATATTTCGAAAGCGGGGTGTTCAATGCAACAATTACTGTCGAAGATGAATCTGGTAACACCGATACTGACGTGGTCCAAATCACTGCTTTGGACACAAAAAACCCAACAGCAGATACGGCTGACACATACAAAGAGAAGAAGATGAACGAGGAGATTCAGTTCGACGCCTCAGCCTCTACGGACAACGTAGGCATCGTAACCTACAGATGGGATATGGGCAACGGAGATAACCTGACAGGTGAAGTAATAACCTACAGTTATAGCGAAGCCGGATCTTATACAGTGACACTGACCGTGATGGACGAGAGGAATAACAAGGACACAGATACTGTTAACGTTTACATCCAAGATACAGAGCCCCCCGTGGCTAGGGGTGGAGAAGATATAAGCATAGAAGTGGGGGGAACGGCGGTCTTCAACGCCTCAGCCTCCACTGATAACGTTGGTATCAAGAGATATGAGTGGAACTTTGGAGATGGCATAACTGAGTCTAGCGGCTCAGCTGCTGTGGAGCATATCTATAGGGAGAGTGGTAGATTCAAGGTCAATCTGACCGTTATCGATAAAGCTGGACTTAAAGACTATGATACGATAATAGTGTATGTAGGGCAGGATCAAGCTGGTTTAACGGCGGAAGCAGGTGAAGACAAAGTTATTCAGAAAGGGGAGGAAGTGACTCTAGACGCGTCGAACTCAACAAGTAACGCCACGATTGTGAGCTATAATTGGTCATTCAATTATAACGGCTCTCGTACCACGTTATCTGGAAAGCGAGCGATTTTTACATTCCAAGAAAAAGGCGATTATACCATCACTCTCGAAGTCAGGGATTCCACTGGGCGCACCGATCAGGATACGGTCACCGTGTCGGTATCTTCTGAGGGCAACGAGGGCGGTGAAGATAACGGTATTCCTGATGGGACTTCGGGAGACGGAACAGAAGACGAAGAGGGTTTCTTCAATACTAGAAATATATTGATAATCCTAGCTGTGATAATAATCGCATTACTCCTTATCTGGTTCAGAAGAGGTCAAAAGAATACTTATCCTGTACTCTCGGAGGAGGAAGAAACCGAAGGAGTACGGAGAAGAGCAAAGGTAACTGAAGAAGACTTCGATAGCTTGAGCGAGGAAGACTTGGATGGCCAGAGAGATCAAAAGTCTTGATTGACTTAAAATCTGATAAGATCATATCCATTACCTACCGAAATGTTTAACAATTCGTTGAGTCATAACTCCAAGGTGAAAATAGTCACCATCCCAACCATATTTCACCTTAAGATCTGACTTCTAGGGGGCTCAAGATGTTAAGTAGAACCGTGAAAAAAAAGATAAATATGTTAGGCGATCCAGCCGTTGGAAAGACATCTCTTATCATGAGGTATGTTAACGATGTTTTTGGGGAGGAATATCTTAAGACGATTGGAACCAATATATACTCTAAAGATGTATCAATAGCTGGAAGCGAGGTGAAACTCATAATCCAGGACATCATGGGTGAAAAAAGATTTGAATCCATACAGAAGACCGCCTTCAGAGATTCTGATGGAGCCCTAGCCATCTGTGACGCTACGGAGAGGGGCACCTTGAACAGCCTGATCGAGAACTGGTTGCCGAAGTATTGGGAGCTAGCGGGAAGAGATACACCAGTACTTCTTGCGATCAACAAAACAGATTTAAAAGATCAGGAAGTCACCGAGGATTTAATAGACTCTTCCATATCTTCTTATTTTAAGGATCTCTATTTTACTTCTGCCAAGACGGGTAGAAACGTGGAGGGTATGTTCGAGGATATCTCTTCTAGGCTACTCTTCAAAACATCCCGACCCGATAGGAGGAGTGTTGAGAACTTTATAGAACAGCAGGCTATAGAGGAACCCAGTCAATTACTCGATACTATGCTAGCCTATACCTCAGAGCGAGGAGATATAGACTACGATGAGATAAGAAAAATGCTGAAAGAAAGCGATATTGATCTATATAAATTGGAGGAAAATCTTAAAGCTGAAAACGTACTTAGATTCGCCACCCAGGTTATAAATTGGTATCAGGATAACGGTAAAGAGGACATGGCCTCCTCAGTAGAGAAGTTAGTTGAAGAGTTCAAGGGAGGATAATCTATACCCTCATATTTATTCAAATATGATATATAAGAAGGGTTTTTAGAAGGGTTTTCGTTTTAGCTATCTTTCCTTCGTCTTCTATAGTAGGTGAAGAACACAAAGATCACTATGGTAGCGACTACAGGTAAAATCACACCCGCTGGGAACTCTGATGCTGTTTTAGGGCTGTACTTCACATTCATCGTAGTACTATCCGATACCGCTGTATCGTTTTGACTTGTCGCCTTAACCTTTACGTCCGTAGTATCACCCTTCGATACATCGTCCGGCACTGTAACTTCCACCACCACATCCTTTCTTTCACCTGCAGATACCGTCACCTGTTCCATCTCTAGCTCTACCGACCAATCACTCTGGCTTACGTTCAAATCGAATACATCCTTCGCATCGCCTGTGTTCTTCACCGTGAACTTGAACTCGTAGGTTTTCTTCTTCTCTACCTCCTTGTCCCCGGGTGATGATATCGTCACGCTTCTCTCTAGCTCACTCGTTGTGAAGGACCATGTAGTAGACCTTGTGCTCCTCTTGCCGTCGCTCACTTCGACATACCATCGATAGGTCGTACTCGGCGATAGGCTAGACCATGATACCGATACTCTTGAGCCGTTTGATATATCTGCCTCTTCTCCTATCAGACTGTCATCCTCCGCATCATAGAAGGTTACCGTCATGTTGTCACCATCTGGGTCTATCGCTTCGACCCCCAAACTTGGAGTCCAGTTCACACCCGATTCGCCATCATCCGGAACCGGATCACTAGCTTCCGGTGCTTTGTTCTCTATCGTGGTGAAAGTCCATGTCGCTGAAGTCGTATTCATCATGCCATCCGTCACTTCCACGTACCAACTGTATTCCGTACCTATGGATAGATCGGACCAGATCACCGATACGGTCGAACCATTGGCTACGTCCTGCTGACTGCCTATCTCTGCGTCACTAGTTGCATTATAGAACGTTACATCCATACTCTCTCCGTCCATATCTTTCACGTTCACGCTGAGCCCCGGACTCAACCCTACACCCAGTGCATCATCTTCTGGTGTCGGATCCATCGGCTCCTCTGGAGCCGTATTTGTAGTGAAGTGCCATACCGCTGATTTAGTAGTGTTATATCCATCATCTGCCTTCACGTACCATCTGTAGGTACTGCCTTCGGTCAGGCCATCCCATGTTATACTAGTAGTCCCATTAGATATATCATAATTGGTGTCTATTATGGTATCATCCGAGGCATCGTAGAACTCCACTGTCATATTGTTTCCATCTGGATCGGCTACCGTAACTTCTAAAAGCGGGCTCAGGCTCACTCCTTCACTTCCGTTTGAGGGAACTGGTCCAGTTGGCTCAACCGGGGGATCGTTCGAGGGGGTACTGAAGGACCAAGTAGAGGATGTTGTTTCCCCATAACTATCGTTTGCTACCGCGTACCAGTCGTAAGTGGTCCCCATCTCTAAATCACCCCAAGTGACCGAGGCATCTCCATCCGTTACATCTTTTTCATAGCCTATCAGAGAGGAATCTGAGGCGTCATGGAAAGAGACGTTCAATGGATCCCCATCTGGATCTGAAGCATTCACCTGAAGACTGACTATCAATTCTCCCACAGTTAAACCATCCTCAGGAACCGGTCCAGTTGGCTCCTCTGGCAACGCATTTGTGGTGAAGTTCCACGTGTCTGAAGTATTTGTCAAGTAACCATCATCAACCTCTGCATACCAGCTATAATTCTCGCCAAAAGATAGCCCTGACCAAGTGACTGAGGCCGTGTTGCCACTACCTACACCCGGGTCATTTCCGATCTCACTATCATCTGAGGCGTTGTAGAACGTCACGTTCAATGTATCACCGTCTGGATCCAACACATCAACTGAAAGAGTTGGATTAGAAGACAAGCCAGTAGATCCATCCACTGGTGTCGGATCAATGGGTTTATCGGGTGCTTGGTTGGGAGGTGTGGTGGTAAAGGACCAAATAGGTGAAGTGGTTATGTTCGTACCATCTGACACGTTTACATACCAGTGATACGTTCTATCTTTCACTAATCCACCCCAAGTAACAGAGATGGTATCGTTATTCAATACATTTTTAGAACCGATCTCTGTATCATCTGAGGCATTATAGAAGGTTACATTCATAGTATCTCCATTTGGATCAGAGACATAAACGCTCAGAGATGGAGTCGTGCTCACATCGGTTTCACCATCGTATGGGGATGGATTGCTTGGCTCCGCTGGAGGGTCGTTGGCCTCTGCTTCCATACTCGTGGTAAATTCCCACGTATTCGAGCAGGCTGTGATCTCACCGTCATTCGCCTTCACATACCATCTATAGGTTCGATTCAATGATAATCCTGTCAAGGTGATTCCTGCAGTTGTACCGGAACTGCTAGTGGTGGTCGCTATAGAGGTGTCATCACTAGCGTTGTAGAATGTGACATCCATCGAATCACCGTCTGGGTCTGTAACATAAACGCTCAAAGTAGGACTAGTGCCTATACCCGTAGCCCCATCCGGGGGCGAAGGATTGATTGGGGCGTTTGGAGCATTATTTAGATCCGCTGGTAAACTCAAGTTCAGTCTATCTGATCCGTTCTGGGAACTCACAGTAGTACTGTTTGAAACAGTGTCTCCCTCGTAGGTACAAGTAGCTGTTACATCATCACCGACTGAGTAATTAGAAGGTAGATTCATCAAGGCATAAGTATAATAGCCAGTGTCGTTAGTCAGGGTAGTGTCGGATTCCCCAGTTACTGAGTTCGTTATAGTCACCGTACCCGTAGATAGTGGGCTATCACCTTTCTTCACATATCCATCAACAGAGTATCCCGTCACATCGACTGAATAGGTGGTGGTTACAGCGTCGTTCCCACTGCTATCCTCTGCCCAAAGGTGATAGTCGATGGTTCCACTGTGATCTTGTGGAGATATATAACCACTGTAAGTGGAACCCCCAGTATTCATCATAGATACGACATGGTTGCTCCCATCTACATCAGTGTAGTTCAGTTTTACTGTATCTACTCGCGTATTGTCCGTCACGTCTGCAGTAATCTCATAGGGTTGACCAGCGGGTATGCTCGAGGGCGATAGATGGGTTATAGTGGGTGGTGTGGCGTCGATTATTGTAGTTATATTGTTTGTGGGGGCATTCTTTGGATATGTAACAGTATGTCCATCCGAGTCAGTCGCCTCGATATAGTAGTAGAGTTCACCTGTGCTAACCTGACTAGGAATGTTAGCCGACCAGGTTCCTTGTTTCCCTGTTCCGTTGAAAAGATTCATACCAACAGATGAGTAAGATGATGTTCCAACATCTTGATAATACAAGGTTGCCGAGCTAATGCCTCCATCTGCATCACGTATCTCTGCAGTTATATTTATCTGTGTATTCGGCAAGGACAATGTAACGGGTTCATGTGCTATTCTAGGTGAATATGTAGTGTTTTGGTAGGAGTAGAGTAGAGCATTGTATATGAACTGATTGTCTTCAGGAGAGGCTGTACTTGATAATTCTGCCCTACTAGGCACATAGATGGTCTGGCCGCTTTGGGTTTTGTTCTCTACAAGCAACAACGAATATGTATAAAATCCATACATATCAGTTGCTGTTGCATTCGCTATGGTTGTTCCATCGGTTACTGTCAGATCGCCAGCTGCGAGGGATCCGCTACCAGCATCGTATCTACTCCCTAACTTATCGAATACTGGATGAGATGGTTGCCAAAGATGATAAGGTGTCTGTATATAGCAGGGGTCTCCTTCTGAAGCCGCATCCGATATACCAAACAACGGAGCCAATTCCTTATTGTCCACGTGAGATGTACTAAGGAAGGTCCCGTCCGTAGCTAATATTCCGCCGCCCTCTCTGACGTACTGCTTTATAGCCTTCGTTTCCTGGGTATTGAATTCCCAGCCTGAGGCGGAGTCAAAGGCCGCAGAGATCACTAATACATCGGCCTGGGTCTGTAGTATATCATCGTACGTTATGTTCTCGTGATTTAGACTCGTATAGTCAATCTCTAGTGTATAGTTACCGTATTCATACCACTGGTCTTTGATGGTCTCAAAGGTAGTTCCAGAGTAAGAGTCAGTTCCATAGCTGTCCAATATGGCAACTTTTATATTTCCTTCTTTCTGCTTCACTTTATAAGTTGTATTCAGATAATTATTCCTCGGATATGCCTCACTAGTTACTGGAGTCACATGAACTGTTATATTATATTCACCTACCGCAGTAGGCGTCCAGGTAAGCTGGATATTTGCAGTATCCTGGGAAGGTATCTCAGATATCAAACCCGAATCCTTTTCTATCCCATCAGCTAGAAGGTTTACTTCAACGCTAGATTCTGTAGATAGACCGGCATTGGCGACCGTTATATTGACATTTGTTGTAGTACCTGGAGGCACCCATGGAGGATCAAATTCAACCTTACTTGGGAATACTTCATGCTGAGGCATACTTGAATTCATGTAAGCCCAGTGCATCGCATTGTAGGCTATCTCTTTGTCATCCTCATTAGCGTAACCCTCATAACCCGTAATCTGTGGGAAATAAATAGCTTCGCCATGACCATACTTGTATTCGACGAGGGAAATGTTCTCTCCACCGGTAGACGTTCCATTAGCCTTCAAATATCCGTTGGTCACGTCATGGCCTGAGCAGATAGCACCAGAGGCCGCAGTTGAGTAGTTGGGGGGTATACCATCGAACAATGGATGATCTGTATCTCTGACATGTAGAGCACCGTCTAGAGAATCGGACCAAGTCCCCGGTACAGATTCATTTATGCCGAATATCGGTGCAAGTCCCATATTATTGGGGGCATCACTACTCAATGTACCAGAATCCGCTACTATGCCAGTACCAGAGATAGTTGCTTGTTTTAAAGCTCTGATTTCTTTATCAGTAAATTCCCAGTCATTATTTGGTGAGAAGGCATCGACTATGTAAAGGACATCAGCACCAGAAGACTTAATTTCTGAATAAGTTATATCGTCTTTATTAAGAGTATTGGTATCTATATTTATTGTGTAATTACTGTATCTCCACCAGTTGTTTTCCAACCAAGACCACAACATATAGGAAGATGCATCAGTTCCATAGCTATCAACTACTGTTACATCTATAGGCCCTTGAGGCACACGGACTGGAAGAGTTTTTTGAATGGTATTATCTGATACATCCGTTTCACCTGCCACTACATCAGTAGATATTTGAAAGATTGGTTCTCCAGCTTTGCTTGGAGTAGCATTCAGGACAATTTTCTTTGTTTCTCCAGCCTCTAATGAATTTATGACTGTAGAATTCACTAGTGAACCACCAATATATAATTCTACGGGTATATTATTTTCATCGCTGGTCCCCTGATTCTGAATCCAGATCTCCCACACTACATGCTCTCCGGGTTGGACCCATTCTCTGTTGGCTTTCGCTTTAGATACAGCTAAGTCGTGAGTATCTCGTGTGTACATCCAATCTATTATCCTGTCCATCACTTCAGAACCGTTGGATGGGTTTTCAGTGTGGATGGCCTCAAAGGGGAATCCCGTGAAAACAGTCTTATACGGCAAAGTAGAGTCATTAGTTCTAACGGCACCAGGATTTCCATTATCGTTGATGAATATCTCGGAGCCGTTAGAGTTCGGTGTTAGATCATCAGAGTAATACCAGCTATAGTAAGTGCCTGGACTTTCTAAATTTAAAGTACCTAACCCATCTGTGATAGGATCACCTATTACACCAGTTGCTGTTGTCGTTCCATTATCATTCGTGTAATTTTGAACCTTCAAATAATTCTCACCAAAAGACGTAAGTCCAACATTAGAAAGATAGTGTTGAGAGGAAAGGTACAAGTTTCCTCCGCCTTCAAGATATCCAGCTAAAGCGCTTTCATCCGTTGAAGATAAAGCACCGAAAGGACCGGTAGTCCAAATCACGATTGTATAAGACCTTAAGTCCTCTGCCGAAGGACTCCCTTTAGCGGAGTAATCCCATATGCTGTAATTATCTCCGTAGCCAGCCATCTCTAACGCCTCTGTGAAGTTCTGTTCATAAGACGAACCACCATCATCATCTACGACCAATATGGACAGAACAGGTGGTGATAAGGTGGTAAACTCATAGTAGTTGCTGGAATTATCATCCTTGGCTGTATTCCCTGCTTTATCGCTCGATTCTACGTAGAAGTCGTAATCCGTTACAGGTTCTAACCCAGAGAGCTCTATCGAGTGTTGGGTCACAAGTCCTCCCTTACTCACTTTTTTCCATCCGTTGCTCGCTAATGTATCCATAGATATGGACCCTATTTCCTGCTCAAGGAGGGACTTCTTCTCCATCTTTCTGTCATCATTATCTACTGATGGAGCGATCTTTGAGGACTTGAATTCCTTATCAAGCATCTCTGATATACTCATCGCTCCGCCGGTATTATCATCGTTTGATCCAACCAAAGTGGATGAAACCTTCTCTCGGTAATACACCGTGCTATCGGTGGGTTCGTCTGTAGTCCAATTGAGAACGGCTGAGTTGAAGCTCAAGTCCGCAACTTCGACCGAACTGATAGTTGGAGCCGTCGCATCTAGACTTGCGCTGTCGGTTCTAATGCCGTACGGCGCATTATCTATGTACTTAACCTGTATAGTATCTCCGTCAGATACCTGAAGTACACTGTCTCCTTCGTTACTACTAGCTAGCTCTATATCTATAGTACCGGAGAATATACTGTTATCGACTCCTTGTTCAGATAGAGCTATCTTTATACCGTTTGGCTCTGTATTACTAGTGACGTTGACCACGACGCTTTCAACACTTGACGGATCAGTATTCAAATTAGCATCTGAGACCATCACTTTTGGAGTATCAGAGGGCTTATAGGCATCTTTATGGAGGTTTATATTGCCGGCTGCGGAACCTACAAATCCTCCTCGGATGGTTAGACCAAAGTCCTGATCTATAGCAGAGGTCGCATTCACGGCATCCTCAGCAATATAAGGAGCAGACACGATAACTTGATACGAACCTTCGGTTGGATTCTGTATGAAAACGTTCTCAAGGTTGTTTAGAGAATCAGTTGAATCCAAAGATGGATCGGTCCATCCACCTGAGAAAGCATTTCCATAGTAAGTGTTACCTTCAGGACCTTGCACCATTAAGTTCAGGTCGTTGACCAATGCTGGGTCCGCATTCGCAGCCGCTGGAGCATCACTGTATGCCATTGATATCTTTAATGGTTCGGAGGAATCCGTGACTTCTATACTCTTCTGATAAGTATCTCCTGTTTCCAAATTAACGTCTCCATTGACATAATCTATTGCGTTGTCTGAGATGACGGTATGGGTAAGATTCATCCTGCCCCAACCTTCGTTATTGTTCGGAACTGGGTCCGTTCCTCCATTTGGTCCTCCAGCTATGTCAGTAGCGCCGTTAACCAGGGCTGCCTTGATCAGGGCTGGACTTGGATTATCTCCATATGCACTCTCGTAATAATCTGCGAAGACTGCAGCTCCTCCCGACACGGCTGGACAGGACATACTCGTACCGCTACAGTACTCGTAATACTCATTGTCAGGACTACCATAGGCCCATCCTGGGGAAGAATGTGACGAAAGGGCAGAGGCTATCCATGTCCCTGGAGCACATATATCCGGTTTCAACCTATCATCAGTGGTCGGACCTCTAGAACTGAAACTAGCCACTTCTTCAATATTATCCGCAGCCGTGCCTCCAGCTGATGGACGATAATTCTCAGTTGCACCGACCGTTATAACGTTTTTAGCTGTACCTGGGCTACCAACAGTTCCAGAGCTCGGACCCGAATTACCTGCTGAGAATACATAGGTCAAAGCCTGAGAACCCGTTTCATATATATCGGCATCGTGTACATATCCGTCGTATGCGGCTGCTTGAGCATCGTATCCTGGGCCTGCACCCCACGAGTTGCTGCTGATCAAACATCCTGAGTTCTCTGCGTCTGCCGCTAGCTGATCGAGATCGGGATTCAAAAATCCTCCACCATCACCAAATATCTTTTGAGCTACCAATTCTGCTTCTGGTGCACTTCCAACACCGTAAAGATAATCGTTCGAATCCCTAACTCCTGTCGCTCCATCACCTGCTACGATACCTGCACAGTGTGTGCCATGACCGTATCCATCTCCAGCGTCTGTAGCAGAACCATACCAGAAATAGTTCTTAACTCGACCCTGTAGGTCTGGGTGCATCGTGGAGTTCTCTCCATCATCTAATCCAGTATCAGTGATAGATACTCTGATCCCATCACCTGAGTAACCCACCCCATGGATCTGAGCACCATAGCCATCATAAACCCCACCTATTATCTCCGTAGATATCTCATCCATCAATTGAGGTTGATGATATGGTTCTATCCAAGCAACTCCTCCCCAGTTAGCTAGACTGTCTACCTTTGAGGCCTGTACCTGAGCGGTATATACATCCATCCTGTCCAATTTGAACCTGTAAAAGGCGGAGGAAGCCAATTGATCTAAGGCATCCTCACCTGGTGAATCTGGCCTGACCAAAATGTTGACCAACAATTTTCCTTCAGTCTTCTTAGCCACGTCGGGATGTACCCTCATGTCTGGGTCGTAGGGCGCTATTCCTCTTATATGATCCGCAGAGAGTGTATTTATATCAGTCTTCTCTGTCTTGACCAAATAGGAGTTGTATGGCAGATAGGTGATAAACGATACACCCTCTGCTTGTAATTCTTTAACCCATTCTCCTTTTACAGGACCATCGAATTGTAGGATATACAACCCATCTCCATTGTGTTGAAATCCATTCTGCTCAACAGGGTCAAACACCATGGAGTCCAGCGAGACCTTTTGTTTTATATCAGCTTGTCTGAGCAAAAAGTCTTTGTGATCCCTTTCTAGTTCCTCTGGAGAGACTTTGACTATAGCCGATTGCTCGTAAGCCGTCACCACTTCAAAGCCTTTCTGGGACCAATCAGGAGCTGGGCCATCTCCCAACCAGATAGCTCTAGCTAGCTCTGTACGGTCCCCTGTTTCCTTTCTATCGGTATCTTTAGAAAGTACATCGCCTGCAGGCATTACCAA
Organism: uncultured Thermotogae bacterium; assembly: GCA_964513485.1. Taxonomy (GTDB): domain Bacteria; phylum Bipolaricaulota; class Bipolaricaulia; order M55B111; family M55B111; genus JAGXLP01. Next base: position 12,211 of record CAZENJ010000060.1, read on the forward strand.
TAAAAGTGCAATCACTATACATAACATTCCTACCAATTTTTTACTCATATATGTTACCTCCTCATAGGGATGTCTAATCAGCTAGAAATTTAACTTAAATAATGTCTAACTGTTATTAAAACTTTTTTTATATCAAGTTGAATAGTATTCTTCGTTTTTTAGATTAAAATGGAAAAGAATTGAAGAAGGGTTTTTTCTCACTCTTCTTTCCGCCTTCTGTATACAGTGAAGGTCACGAAGACCACTA
>CAZENJ010000061.1:0-12454 GCA_964513485.1 uncultured Thermotogae bacterium
CGCTCAAACTTTCCGTCGGGATAGTTCCCAGGGAAGGCTACAATTACATGAGCGAGCTCCACTCTTCGACCCACATGCGCGAGATGATCGCCGAAATAAACCAGGTTTATTCGCCGGATTTGATAGTCATGGACGCCATGGAGGTATTCACGGACGGTGGGCCGTCCCACGGCCAGAGGAAGACCGCGAACCTGATCGTAGCTGGTACGGACCGGGTAGCGGTGGATGCCGTGGGCGTTGCGGTACTGAAGCATCTCGGCTCGAATAGGGAGATCATGGATACGGATACTTTCGAGCAGGAGCAGATCAGGCGGGCGGTCGAGCTCGGCCTTGGCGTCGAGGACCCGGCTAAGATAGACCTGGTCGGAAACGGCCCCGCTCGGGAAACCATAGAAGCAATAAGCTCAAACCTGTAGGGAGCCATGATGGGAACTGAGATTGAGATCGAACTCGACGGTGAGCGGTTTCGAGCTAAATTGTCGGAAAACGAAACGGCGGAAAAGATAGCCGATGCATTGCCCGTGAGAGCAGTACCCAGATTCTGGGGTGACGAAATATACTTTGAACTTCCGGTTGATATTGCCGAAAACGAGTTGCCAGAGACGGAACTAAACGTGGGAGATCTGGCCTACTGGCCGGAAGGGAAGGCTTTCTGTATTTTTTTTGGCCCGACCCCGAGCAGCAAGGCTTCCGAACCGAGACCCGCCTCCCCGGTGACCATTATCGGTGAACTCCTGGATGATCCCGGGCTTCTTCAGGATATCGATAGAAGTTCGGTCGGTAAGGTTAAGATAAAAAGGTTATAGGGTAGTAATCCCCGGCCTGTCGCCGGGGATTCTTATTATTTTCACACTTTAAGAAAGAAATCCGAAAAAATCTAACCTGTCGGGGAGAATTATTCCGTTCATTTGACAGAACCGAAAAAGTTGTTAGACTACTTGTGGAACTATTTTTGCATTTGCAAGATTTGAGCTCGGAACGTTTTTCCGAATTGAGGTGATAGTCAAGAAAAAGAGAAAACCGAAAATTGCATCCATTATCCGTTCCCCGAGCTATAAAATTATTCGACTACCATTCTTGTGAAATTGCTTTCCAGCTCTTCTTTTACTCTCCTTCTTCCCGGTTTTGTCCTTATCACGGACACCGGACCGATCAACTTGATTGCCCTGTAACGTTTATCTTAAGGACGCGGAGGTGTTAGCATGAATGCCCAGGAGTTAAAGCCAATGGACGAAATATTGGGCTATCTGCAGGGAGATAAAAAAGTCGTACTGTCTGGTTGTGGAGCCTGCGCCACCATCTTCGGCACGGGCGGAATAGAAGATCTGGACAGAATGGAGGGTCGGCTGGTGGCCGAGGGAAAGGAGGTAGCCGGAAAAATCGGCATGCCGTTCGGAATCCTTGCCTGTTATCTGCCTCTTTCTTCCATGTTTTACGAACAGAATCGCGGCCTGCTTGAAGAGGCGGACGCAATACTGGGGCAGAGCTGTGGTGACGGCCAGCAGGCGTTGAGAGAGTATCTGGAAGAGGAGATGGGTTTGGCGAAGCCGGTATATCCGGCGACGAATGCCCTTGGTCTTTCGAGCGGGGGGCCGACTAATTTCAAAGAAAGGTGTCAGGCCTGTGGGGAGTGCGAGCTGGGAAAGACGGTGGGCCTCTGTCCGCTCGTTAATTGCCCGAAGGGATTGCTCAATGGACCCTGCGGGGGGACGAGGGCGGACGGTAAGTGTGAGGTCGACGAGGAAAAAGACTGTGTCTGGGTCCAGATATACGAAAGGGCGGAAAAGTTAAAGGAGCTGGGAGGATTCATTGAAAGGCTGGAGCCCCATGACTGGAGTAAACAGACCCGGCCCAGACGGGTTGAACGCGAGCCAATGGATGTTGCCAAGGAGCTTGCCGGGACGAAAAAAGCGATCGAATCAATGGGGATATAGGTCCACGAAGGGGGTAAAAATGAAAACGGAAAGTAATTTAGAAGCGGTTCTGGAAGCGGGAGAATTCGCGGTGACCGCCGAGCTGGGGCCTCCTACAAGCGCGGACGCCGGGGCAGTAAGGAAGAAGGCAAAAACCCTGAAGGGCTTTGTGGACGCGTTTAACGTCACGGACGGCCAGACTGCCGTTGCAAGGATGTCCAGCTGGGCCACCGGAATAATCGCAAAAGAGGAAGGGCTGGACGAGTTCATAGTCCAGATGACCACCAGGGATAGGAACAGGCTGGCTCTGCAGATGGATATCCTGGGCGTCAGCGCTCTGGGTGTTAACAATATCCTCTGTCTTAGCGGTGATCACGTGAGTTTTGGCAATCATCCGGAAGCAAAGCCGGTTTACGATCTTGATTCGGTTAATTTCGTCAATATGGTGAAGAATATGCGGGACGAAAAAGTCTTCCAGTCCGGAGACAAAATAGATGGTCCCCCGCCTGAACTTTTTATCGGGGCCGCGGCAAATCCCTTTGCATATCCTCTTGAATTGCGGCCGTTGCGGCTGAAAAAGAAGATAGAGGCAGGGGTTGATTTCATCCAGACCCAGTGTATTTATAATGTGGAAAAATTTGAGAGGTGGCTCGAACTGGTCAGGAAAAAGGGGCTTCACGATCAAGTATACATTCTCGCCGGTATAACGCCGATCAAATCCGTCGCTGCCGCACGATACATGCAGGAAAACGTGCCGGGTCTGGATATTCCCGATTCCGTAGTGGGGCGCCTGAAAGGCGTAAAGAAAGAGGATCGGGCCGAGGAAGGTATTAAAATTGCCGTAGAAACTATAAACAGAGTGCGGGAAATGGACGGAGTAAACGGAGTTCACATCATGGCGATAGAATGGGAAGGGGCAGTGCCGGAAATATCCGAGAAGGCCGGGCTTGCCTGAACAAAAAATTCGAGGCAACTAGAAAATAGGACAGAATTTAACGGAAATTATTTGGTTTGAATTGGGAAAGAGTTATAGATTTACATCGATTCTCTAACTTAAGTATATATCGATTGAAGGAAATGTCAAATTCTTTTTCGGGATAGTTCTGTTTTCTATAGAACGACCCTGGGACTTTTTTTGAGAATGAGGAGAATCCGCTCCGGTTCGGGTTGCAGTCGGGAGGTATTTCAGCTTAACCAGGGTGAACTAAAAAAGTTAATTGAACCAGCTTGCAGTAAGCAACGCTTCCCGCTAAACTAATTCCAGACTGGATAATTCCGAATAATTATTCCAATCATTAGCACACAATACAGGAACAGGGGGGATGTTAATGCAATACAGAAAGTTTGGGGATCTTGATTGGCAACCTTCGGCACTCGGCTTTGGGGCGATGAGGCTACCGACCGGGGAAGACGAAGGTGATATAGACGAGGAAAAAGCAATTGAGATGATCAGGTACGCCATTGACCACGGGGTGAATTACGTCGACACGGCCTGGCCCTACCACGACGGGAATAGTGAGGAGTTGGTTGGTAAGGCTCTGGCCGACGGTTACCGGGAGAAAGTTCAGCTGGCGACGAAGTTACCCTCGTGGCTAATTGAAGAACCGGGGGATATGGAAGAATACCTGGACAAGCAGCTGGAGCGCCTCGGCGTGGACCAGATAGATTTTTACCTTTTGCATACTTTAAACAGGAAATACTGGGAGAACTACGTGGATCTCGGCGTTCGCGACTGGCTGGACAAAGTGCAGAAAGAGGGAAAGATAGGCCACCCCGGTTTTTCCTTCCACGATGACCTCGATATATTTCGGGAAATAGTCGATTCTTACGACTGGACATTCTGTCAGATCCAGTACAATTATATTGATAGGGAGCATCAGGCCGGGATGAAAGGACTGCGTTACGCAAGTTCTCAGGGTCTGGCGGTCGTAATCATGGAACCGCTGCGCGGTGGTAAACTGGCTGCTAAACCCCCGGAGGAGATAGAAGAGATCTGGCATCGGGCTGGCGCCGAAAGGAACCCGGTAAGCTGGGCTTTGAACTGGCTCTGGGACCAGTCGGAGGTATCGGTAGTTCTCAGCGGAATGAGTACCCTGGAGCAGGTAAAGGAGAACGTGGAACTGGCCGATAGTTCCTCCGTGGGAAAGCTGAGCCAGAAGGAACGGGCAGTAATGAAGGAATCGGGGGAGAAATATAGAGAGATTTCGCCCGTTGCCTGTACTGGCTGTAATTACTGCACTCCCTGCCCGAACGGTGTAAGCATTCCGACGAACTTCCAGCTCTATAACGAGGCCGAGGTCTACGGAAAGTTCGAGGAGAACAGGGAAAAGTATTACGATGTCCTCGAGGAAGAAGGCAGGGCCAGTAACTGCGTTGCCTGCGGTGAATGCGAGGAGGCATGTCCGCAGAACCTTGAAATAATTGATCTACTGGCCGAGACGGCGGCCTATTTCGGCGACGAATAACTGATGTTTTTCGGTTAGAATCTACGTGATAATAGGTCCTTTCCCCCTATCATTAATTTTTGCCCGAACTGGCAATTATTGTTATCATTGTAAAGTAAACTTGAATAAAAGGTGAGCGAGACGATTCGGGAAGGTTGCCTTTTACTCCGGATTAGCTCACGACCGATGAATGCCGAAATCCTGGATATTTTCTTATTTTTGGGGAAATTGAAGTAAATCCTTCCCGAACTGTCAGAAGGGCGGGGTGATTGACCCCTCCGGACGGGTAAAAACCGAGCCAAGAGTCTAATTTTTAGGAGGTCTTGTTTTCATGGCAGGTAGTGAGGGGGTTATCGGCTCCGCCAGGGATCCCGAAAGAGGCGTTTCGGAGAGCGGGAAGATTTTGTCCGCACTCGTCGACAGGATGGACGGGATGACGTTTCGCTGTCGCTGTGATTCCCACTGGACGATGTCCTTTGTCAGTCCGGGCAGCGTCAGGCTTACCGGCTATTCTCCCGAAGAACTTCTGGGGAATAAGGAGACCTCTTATGCCCAGTTAATTCATCCGACTGACAGGCACATGGTAAGGAAGGAAATCGAAAACTCTCTTGCCGGGGGCGCCCCCTATGACGTGATATACCGTTTAAAAACTACTGAAGGAGAAAAATGGGTCTGGGAGAAGGGCCGGAAAGTCCGGAAAGCGGATTCCGGGAGTGGCGAAGCGATTGTTGAGGGATTCGTTACGGATATCACGGACAGGGTGTGTGGGGACGGGGGCGTTGATCCCCGGACGAGCAAGTCACCTGAATTATCCGCGCTGATGGGAATCGCCCAGGACGTCGCTTCGACGCTGGACCTGGATTCGCTGCTGGGAAAAATTCTCGACAAGTTGAGGTTGGTTCTGGAGTACGACGCCGCCTCGATCATGAAGCTGAAGGACGATGTTCTGGAGATAATGGCTTACCGTGGGCCGATTGAGCACGAGAAAGCCATGAAAATAAACTTTCCACTGGAAGAAGCGAAGGTCAACAGGGAGGTCATCCAAAGAAAAGAGCCCGTGGTGATCGACGACGTAATGGGTGACGACCCGCTGGCACGAGATATGCGCCGGACCGCGGGAAGGGAACTAGAGACCACGTTCGATTATCTTCGCTGCTGGATGGGAATACCGCTGATAGTGAAGGGCAGGGTTATAGGGATGTTAACGCTGGATCACCGGGAAAAGGGTTATTACACGTTTAGAGACGCCGAGGTGGCGCTGGCCTTTGCCAACCAGGTGGGAGTTGCGATAGAGAACGCCCAGCTCTATCAGGCGGAGAAGGATCGACTGGCTGCCAGCGAAAGACGACGCCTCGTGGCCGAGGGGCTAAAGGAAACTATGAGCGTTATTAATTCCAGCCACTCGCTGTCAAGGGTCCTTGAAACCGTGCTCGACCAGATCTATCGACTTTTGAACGCGGATAGTGCAGTAATATTCCGCCTGGACGAAGAGGCTTCCCGCGCTGACGCGCTGATAGCCAAGCTAACAACCAAAAATCCGCCGAAGGAATTCGAGGAAGTCGGCGACGTTTCCCTGTCTCCTTCTGATCTGGACGCCAGGATACAGAATAAGGAACCTCTCGTGGTCGAGGATCTTTCCCTGGAAGACGTCGAAAGTCACTACACTTCCGCGACGATGCAGGAACTCGGCAGGGTGGTGCAGGACAAGTTTGGCGCTTCGATTGCAACTCCGCTGGTCGTGGGAGGCGAATTATACGGAGTGATCATTCTCTACTATGAGGAACCCAGGCAGTTTTCCGATGAAGCCGTTAGTCTGGCGACCTCTTTTGCCGACCAGGCCTCCCTGGCGATAGAGAACGCGAGGTTGAATAAGAAGGTGGAAGAGGCCGCGGTGGTCGAGGAGAGAAACAGAATGGCGCGAGAGTTGCACGATTCCGTGACCCAATCACTTTACAGCGTTACCCTTTTTGCCGAGGCCGCCAAGCGAATGGCGGAACAGGACGAGCCTGAACGCGTCGGTTCCCATCTGGAGAACGTCGAGAGGATGTCACAGCAGGCGCTCAAAGAAATGCGGTTGTTGATTTATCAGACCAGGGGCGCCGGAAAGGGCAGCTGTTGTTTCGAGGACAGGATCAAGGGCAGGCTGGAAACCGTGGAAAGAAGATCGGGGGTCGAGGCAACCGTAAAAATTGAGGGCAAACACGACCTCGATGAAGAGACGATAGAAGAACTCTATCTGATTACTCAGGAGGCCCTCAACAATGCACAGAAACATGCCGAGGCGACAGAAGTCGAGATCTCTCTGAACTGTAAGGGTGAAAAGATAGATTTAGCGGTAACTGATGATGGATGCGGTTTCGATATCGAAAAAGCGCGCCTTAGCGGTGGTATGGGGCTTAAAAACATGGAGGAAAGGGCGGCCAAAATCGGCGGCGAGCTCGCAATAGATTCGGAGCCGGGCGAGGGTTCCACGGTCTCGGTGGTAATACCAAAATAATTTGAGCGACTAAAATCCCCCTCAGCGGGTTTCGGGGGTTAATTATCAATTTTTGGTGATAACATGAACGGTGATGGGGAGAAAGTAAAACTTTTCTTAGTTGACGATCATAAGGTAGTCCGTTCCGGGATAAAGGCGCTCGGCGAAACCGAACCCTCTCTGGAGGTAATCGGGGAAGCTTCCGACGGCAGGGAGGCGGTGGCAAAGGTAAGCCAGAAGAGCCCGGACGTTATTTTGATGGATCTGGTTATGCCCGAGATGGATGGAGTGGAAGCAACGAAGAGGATTATCGAAGACAAACCGGAAGGTAAAATACTTATACTAACCAGCTTTTCCGAAGAGGAGAGGATAATTCAGGCCATAAAAGCCGGAGCCACCGGTTATTTGATTAAGGACGCGTCCCCCGATGAACTGGTTGGTGCGATACGCGACGTCCACCGGGGAGAATCAACCCTCGATCCAAAAGTTGCCGGTACCGTGCTACGTTCCATGCAGAACGAAGAAGAGGACTCCTCCGAGGATTTGACGGAGAGGGAAGTGGAAGTGCTGGAGCTGGTTGCAGAGGGGCTACCGAACGACGACATAGCCGAAAAACTCTATATCAGCGAACGAACGGTCCGGTCTCACGTAAGTAACATTCTGGGCAAACTGGGTCTCGCCAACCGCACTCAGGCCGCGCTGTACGCGGTACGGCAGGGTATCGCAGAACTCTAAAATCGGGGAAAACCGGCTATCGGGATTACCTTTCTTCTTTCTTCTATTTGGAACTTTTCTCCCTGTACTTCTTCGCCTGGAAGATAAACGGCTCAAGGCGGGTTTTTATGTTCGTGGAACGCTGAGCGTCAAAGGTCAGGTTGAGCCACGGAATGTTGTCGTGATCCTTTTTCACGAGGTCCGAAACGGAAATTATCATCGCTCCGGGCATGCAGCTGAAAGGGGTTACGGTGATGACCCCGTCGGCTCCCTGTCTGGCGTAGTCGATCGCCTTGCCGATCTCCAGTACCGGTTCGCCCCGATAATCCTCCGGTATGTAGGGGTGGCTGTTCTCGGCAAGTTCGCCCACTGAAGGTTCATCCAGGTCGAGTTCGTCGAGATAATCGGTAAATTTGCTTTTAACCCTGTTTTCCCCGTAGTGCTGGACCAGGTCCTTTGCCCAGCCTTTGAGAAATTTTAAGAAATCTCGGTTACGGAAACCGTCCTGTTTTTTCTTTCTGTTGGTATAATAGAACCATTCCGCCATCGGGCCGACCCTGACTTCTCCCCCCAGTTCCTCTATCATCCGGACGAGGTTTGAATTGCAGAGAGAGTTTGCCCTGACGTAGATTTCCCCGACCACTCCGATCAACGGCCTGTTTCTCGGGCCGGTCTCGATGGAATCGAACTTCTCTCCGACCCCCTTGAGTGCGTCTATTAGGCCGCCAGTCCCGGCCGCCGCCATTCCATCTTTTATCTCGCTCAGACTTTCTTCGTACGCTGCATCCGATTGACCCGGTTCTTTCTCGTACGGTCTGGTTCGCCAGAGAAGCTTCTGGAGAAAATCAACCGCTACAATCCCCTGCCAGGCAAGGTTCCGGAAATCGAGTCCCAGGTTTTCCGACGTATAGGAGTTGTAGGCCTCTAGTGAGATTATCTCCACGGATTGCCCCAGATCCTCCAGAATTAGTTTCTGGGCCGTGTGGTACTGTCCGAAGCGACAGGGACCGGAAGAGGTCGGCATGAAGAAGGCCGATTTCTCCGGCTCGAAGTCCGGCTTTTCCCGGATTAATTTGATCAACTGGCCGGTAGTCACCACGAAAGGGAGGCACTCCCCGCCTTCCGAGTGACGTCTCCCGTAATCAAGGCAGTCCGAGCCCGGTTTTGGCAGGGTCTTCGCCGTCAGGCCCTGGTTTCGAAAGGCGCCCACCAGGGCGTGTCCGTGGTCGGACATGTAAGGGACGTAGATCGTCTTGTCCTGGTCAAGACTCCTGTCTATATCTGAGTGGACGGCAATTAGGTCCTCTTTGCTCAACGTCGATCACCGTTCCTGGAGGTTTTCATGTCCTTTCTCCCCCGGGCTGAATTATAATGCATTTCCGGTCTTTTCCCTGGCGACTTTCGCGGGTTCGTCCTGTTTGGTCGGCTTCTCCCGCCGTTCGTCTCTGGAGTGTCGGCGCTGTTCTAAAGAGTCCAGAAAAGCTTCACAGCGAGTCACTATACCCGCGTCGGCGCTGTGCTCGTCCAGCTCGAGGTGGAGAAACGGCTCGTTTTCCAGTATCTCCCTGGCGTATCGGATGATAAACGAATCCGGGCCGCAGCGGAAGTGGGACAGATAGAGCCCGTACAGGTGGGGTCGGTCCTTGATCAATGTTGCCGCGCTCAATATTCGCTTTCCCCAGTCCCACTGCATGTCGGGATGTAGACTGTCCGGCTTTACCTCTTCCACCGGCAGGCAATCTATCGGAATCGGCACGGCGCCCAGTTCCCTGATTTTTTCCGGTATTTTCATATTCAACCCGGGATCGCAGCCGTTATAGGATCTACTCATTATTACGAGGCCGGTTCTGGAGGGACTCAGTTCTTTCAGAACTTCTTCCCCTTTTGTTACACATGCCTCTTTTGCTTCCGCTTCAGCCTCCCGTGCCTTCCTGTAAGCTTTTTCGACGTCAGGTTTTCTCCCGGCAAGTTTTCTACCCAGCTCGGTCAATTCTCCCATGAGTCGTTTTTCGGAGTAAAAATGAAATGCCTGGGAAATTATTTCAACCGGATAATCGGACCTCCGGAAGTCGAACTGGCCGTTTGCAATGTAGGGTAAACCCTGAACGAGAGGACAGTTATAGTTCGTTCTGGTTTCCGTATTTCCATGGTCATTGCTGACCATGGCCGGGAGAAACAGATAATCCAGCCCTCGACCCGCCGTAGCGCAGGAAATAAGGTTGCTGATATGTCCGTAAGATATTTTCGAGGGCAGACACGTCTCGGAGGTCGCGTTCTGAGAGGATTGCCTGATCAGAGACTTGTCCGTATTTTTCGAGAGAACGACGTCGTATCCGAGAGTTCTGAAGAAAGTCGACCAGAAAGGGAATTTGCTCCAGAAAAGAAGTACTCGGGGAATACCGATAGTACCTTCCGTTTCCCCCGAAAAACCCGGATAAATTCTGGTCGAAAACTCCTCCGATTCCCGAAAATCATCGCCCCAGAACAGGTCGTTACGATAGGTGAATAAGTCGGGAAGATCCGGGGCCGATTTCCCCCCGGGGTCATTTGCTTCTCCGTCGTTCCTGCGAGATGATTCGTACTTACCACAGCGACTGCCGTAAAAAAGCGGGTCTTCCCCGGCTAACTGGACACGTTTGATCTGGCACCTATTGGAGCAATCCTCGCAGGTAAAGGAAGAAGTTTCGAAATCGCGGTCACCGAACTCGAAGCCGTAAAAATTGCTCTTCTCGTCTCCCCGGCTTTTTCTGTATTCCTTTGCGAGCACCGCCGCCCCGAAAGCTCCGGTAACTTCGTGGTGATCCGGTACTATGATCTCCCTGTCATCCAGTAGCTGGCGAAAGGCCGCTGCCACTGCCTCGTTTCCGGCCACGCCTCCCTGAAAGTAGACCTTTTCCCCGACGTCCTTTTTACCGACGACCCGGTTGAGGTAGTTTATTGCTATGGAATAGGCCAGACCGGCGATCAGTTCGCGCCTGTCAGCACCTCTCTGCTGGTGGTGAATTAGATCGGATTCCATGAATACGGTACACCGTTCACCCAGATCAACCGGAGACGGCGAATCCAGCGCAATTTCGCCGAACTCCGAAATATCAATGTTCAATCTCCCGGCCTGTTCCTCCAGAAAAGAACCGGTACCGGCCGCACAGGCCTTATTCATGGCGAAATCAGTCACGACGCCCTGCTGTAGCTTTATGTATTTGGAGTCCTGGCCGCCTATTTCGAAGATGGTGTCGACTTCCGGATCCATCCGGGTAGCGGCGGTGGCCTGAGCGGTGATCTCGTTTTTCGTCAGATCCGCTCCGATCAGACTACCGATCATCTCCCTGCCCGAGCCCGTCACGGCAACTCCTTTGACCATCACTTTTTCACCAAGCTGATCCTTTAAGCGTCTTAAACCTTTCTGCGTGGCGGTTATCGGTTCTCCCGCGGTCTTCAGGTAGACTCTTCCGAGGGGTGCTTCTTTTCCGTTTATAGCTACCAGGTTGGTGCTTATCGAGCCCACGTCTACGCCGAGATATATCGCTTTTCTCCCCTGGGAAGTGGAAACTTTGCCTTTATTCCGAAAATTAAGGCCTCGATCGTCTTCGGGTCCGGTGAGCTCGGGATGATCCCCGGAACTCAGGGGCGGTCTATTTCCGACCTCTTCCCGGGTTGCCGCCTTTTCCTTTAACGTCGCCCTCTTTTCTCGCCAGTTTACCCTGGAACCTTCCGTTCTATCGCAGGCAAGCAGGGCAGAACCGATTGCACTCATTAGAACTTCGTGTCGGGGTATCATCAGCTCCTGGTCTTCCAGCTCCAGAAGATCTTTAAAGGCTCGGACCATCCCCTGATTGCGGGAAACCCCGCCCTGAAAAAGGATCGGACTCCGGATCTTTTTTCCCTGGGCGACGTCACCGAGATAGTTCCGTGCTACCGCGTAACAGAGACCATTTACTATGTCCGCCTGGGAAGTGCCGACCTGCTGAAGGTGGATTATGTCCGACTTGGCAAAGACGGAGCAACGCCCCGCTATCCGTGGCGGGTCTTCCGACTCCAGCGCAAGCTCCGAGAATTCCTCTATCGAGAGGTCGAGCCTCTCTGCCTGCTGGTCCAGAAATGAGCCCGTGCCGGCCGAACACTGACTGTTCAGGGCAAAGTCCACGATTTCCTTCTTGCCGCCGGATTCCTCGAGGATCAATAACTTGGAATCCTGTCCACCCATTTCAATCACCGTCTTCGCCCGGGAGTAACGGCGACTGACCGTCTCTGCCTGGGCAATGAGCTCGTTATAATGTTCCCCGTCCAGCAGGTCGGCGAAAAGGGAACCGCCGGAACCGGAAGTCCCGAGGGATCTTATCTTTGCCGGGTTGTGTTTGGCGAACAGGTCGTCAAGAACTTCTATAACGGTACTTATCGGTTCACCTTTAGACCTGCGGTAGTAGCTTTCCAGTAATTTGCCATTTTCGTCTAGCAGAACCACCTTAACGGTTATCGAACCTATATCTATTCCTAATAGCATATATGACTGATTGACCTCCGATAAATATCTTCATTCCGGATGACACGGGACTCTACAATCCGGCTTAACCCCATCCACTCCCACCGGTTTCCGTTAGTAATTTTTCTTATCCCGGGCAGTCCATTCCCCGACAGGTAAACGTTATTTGGAATGAACCCGATCCGAATTCTCATCTTATCGTTATAAAGAATCAATCCTTATTCCATCTTATTTCGGCCGGGCACTACCATAAAAGTATACCAGCTAAAGTATTTCAGAACACTAGTTACCGAAATTATTCTAGAGAACATTGCCCGGCTGGGCAAACTATCGAGCCGAGGTTACTTTTCCTCTATGTTAAGTACATGGTGCGTTTAAAACCATGGTCTTTTGTCGGGGGTGACTTCGACATTTATCCGATTTTATC
>CAZENJ010000062.1:0-12232 GCA_964513485.1 uncultured Thermotogae bacterium
ACTACCCTTTTTCTGTTTTTAGAGAGGAGTTAATAAGAATGCCAAGAAAGTTAACTGAAGAAGAGTTCAAAGAAAAAGCAAGAAAAGTTCACGGCGATAAGTATGATTATGACTATGTTGATTACGTGAATAGCTCAACCAAAGTCACAATCGTTTGTCCTGAACATGGTCCTTTTCCACAAAAACCATCTAATCATTTGGCAGGCCAAGGTTGCTTCGAATGTAAAGGTAAACGGCGATTCACAACAGAAGAATTTAAAAGAAAAGCACGACAGGTTCATGGTGATAGATATAATTATGATTATGTAGAATATATAACTTCACAAACGAAGGTTAAAATTATTTGTTCTCAACATGGTGCTTTTTTACAAACACCTAATGATCATTTAAGTGGAAAGGGGTGTTCATCTTGCGGTGGAGTTAAGAAATCAACAACTGAAAAATTTATTCAAAGATCGCTAAAAAAGCACGGAAACAAGTATGATTATCGCCATGTTGATTATAAGAACAACCAAACAAGTGTTAAAATCATTTGCCCTCAACACGGCCCTTTTTGGCAGACGCCTGCGAACCATTTAAAAGGAAAAGGGTGTATTGTGTGTGGTGGTAAGCTTAAACTTTCAAAAGAAGAGTTTGAGGAAAGAGCAAGAGGGATTCATGATAACAAATATAATTATGACTGTGTTGATTACCAAACAGCACATACACTGGTCACAATTCTGTGTCCCGAACATGGACCTTTCGAACAAACACCAATGAACCATTTAACCAGCCGCATCGGGTGCCCTGTATGTTCAAACGAAAGCAGTAAAGGCATTTATGGATATCAATGGTTAAGGGAGAACCCTCACAAACATAATGACCCTTGTCTAATCTATCTTATTGAAATGTATGATGATCAAGAATCATTTTTGAAATTAGGATTAACAAAAAACAGTGTTCGGGAAAGATATGGGAGCAAACAAGCAAGAAGTGGGTATGATTACGAAGTTCTTTTTCAAGAAGAAACAACAATGAAACAAGGAATTATTTTAGAAGACATGATTGGTGATGAACTAATTGACCAAAAGTATCGTCCATTCAAAAGTTTCAGTGGAAGAACAGAATGTTTTTCATCAGAAACAAAAGATTTGATCCTTAATCATCTCATTCATTATTTGTTTGACGAACAAGAACTTTAAAGGAGAAATGAAATGACGAAGAAAAACCTAATCCTCACCGTTGGAATCCCTGGTTCCGGTAAAACAACATGGGCCAGCGAATTTGTTTTTAATGACCCTGATTCAAAGATCATCGAAAAAGACGAGATTCGTCAATCGTTCTATAACCAAGGGTATTCTTTCTCTGATCATCTTGAGAACCAAGTGAAACAAATCCAAAAACAAAATGTTGTTGATGCAATTCGTGATCCTGGAACTAATAACATCGTTGTTTCGGATACGAATTTGAACCCTAATGTAAGACAATCTTTCTATCAAATCGCCCAAAACTTTGATGTAGAATATCAAGAGAAAGTATTCCACGAACCATTCGATGAATGTGTCGAAAGGAATGAAAATCGAGAGAACAATCAGGTTGTTCCTTATGATGTAATGAAGAAGATGTACGAAAAGAAAGTCCACCAATATTCTCTTCAACATCAACATTCTCCCGATAAAGAAAATGCTTATATCTTTGATATTGATGGAACCCTTGCCGATTATATGGGGCAAAGGAGCATCTTTGATTATCTAAGTGCAGGAAATGATGCTTGTAATGAAGAAATCGCTGAGGTTGCAAGGGCTCTTTGCAATGCTGGTTATACGATTTTGGTACTCAGTGGGAGAGAAGCTTATAGTCGAGAAGTAACTGAAGATTGGTTTCAACGACATGGCATTCCTTATCATCAAATTTGGTTCCGTAGTGATGAGGATCACCGGAAAGACTTTGTTGTAAAATATGATCTTTTCTTTGAACATGTTGATCCTTATTACAACGTTCTTGGTGTCTTTGATGATCGCCGTCAAGTGGTTGACCAATGGCGTCGTATGGGTGTAAGATGTTTCCACGTAGCTGAAGGTGACTATTAAAGGAGGAATAGAGAAGATGGTGTATCGGTCTTTTGGAATTGTTCTATTTGGGTTTGGATTTGATACAGACGGAGAGTTCGATCTTGATGTACTTTATATTACAATGGTTGATTGGGAAGGTTCATTGTTTCATTTGGAACGAAGAGGTAGAGGTTCTTGGAACCTTGATTTGTTTTGGCTTCGTGATCTCTATCTTCGAATGACCGGAAAGTAGGAGGTTTTTAACGTGAAAACCGAAAGACGAATCGTTATTTCATACGGCGAATTAGAACCATTTGGGTTCTTTTACTGGCCTGTTGTATTCGAGAGAGATTTTGTTTCTCGGTATTTAGAAATTGAAGAAGGAGAGATCGGTGAAAGTTTTTTTCACGAATTTAATCAGCATAGTTCTCTTGTCTCATCTGTTTATGTTTTAAAAGTGAGATAAGACTATGTGTGTTATTCGTATTTATAAAGTAAGGGGTTCTTTCCTTTGGGCTATGAACGATGAAAGGGTCTTTATTTCTAAGTATTTTATTGGTGATTCAAGTTTAAGAATACCATCTAAGGTGGGGTTTAGTATAACAGGTAGAACGAGTCTCATTGCTGCTTCTTCAACCAACATCTTAAAGGCTCATTAAAAGAGGAATGATTTATGCTCAATATCGATAAGAGAGAAAGGCAAAATGAGATCATGTTTAACATTCGTATTCGATACCATGATGACTTCTATTGGCCTGTAAACAATGAAATGAAGTTTATTTCTGAATACTTTACCACTCATTTTGGAATAGAGTTTGATATAACAGGTAAAAGAAATCCTGCTTATTCTTCTTCAGCTAATATCTTAAAGGTTCTTTAAAGGAGGGTTAAGTCATGCTGAATGTAAGTACAAAATCCAGGGAACTTTACGATGATGCATATATTGGCCGTCTAGAATGGGAAGATGATGGTGTTTTGATTTTTGTTCCTGATTATTCAAGTGTTATCTCTTATGAAGTTATGAAAGAAGTAATGAACGAAATGGACAAAATGAAGAAGGAGTAACCAAAAATGACTAATGAAGAAGAGTATGTTCAACTTAAAGTTCAATTAAGCGATGAAACCATTCAAGATCTCATGGTGATCGCAGATAGTTATGGTGTTTCGTTCCAAGAAGCTGTTAGAATGATACTAAGGAAAGCTACCCAAGAAGAACTTGGAGAATAACTAGCTATGAACAAGATGAATGGAGGGATAATTGACAGAAAAACTTCTAGACCCTAAAGAAAAACTATTGGTGGAATATGTAATCTCTGATACGAAGTTACTATCACAAGTCCATCAGATCTTTAGACCGGAATACTTCTTTCGTCCGGCATCACAGATCGTTGAATTCATAAGAGAGTATTATACAGAATACAAAGCAACGCCACCAAAAGAGGTCATCTATGGTGAATTCGAGATTGAACTCGAAGAAAAAGAGGTTGATCAATCAACGTTTCAGTACGCTTTAGACGAGATTGAAAGCCATGCTAAGAAAAGAGCAATTCGAAATGCGATTGAATCAAGTATCGATATTCTCCATGAAGAAAAGTATTCAACCATTGAAGGATATATACGGGATGCCCTAAGAGTTCAGCTTGATAATTCACTTGGGCTGAGTTACTTTGATGATCCCGAAGAACGGATCAATGAAGCCAATGAAAGTATCGAAATTGTGCCAACAGGTATTCAAGCAATTGATGAACTCATCGGAGGGTTAAAACGAAAAGAACTCGGAATCCTTGCTGGTGAATCAGGACTCGGTAAATCCAATAGTTTAATCAATATCACTTACAGACTTGCAGAAAAGGGTTATAATGTTGTTTATATCACACTAGAGCTTTCACCAGAACAAGTAGCAAGTCGTTTGGATGGAATGATCACGGGCTATCCGGTTAATGAAGTATTAGAACATCCTGAAACTATTACAAATGATCTTTCACAGATTAGAGATCAATATGGCAGTGTTGATATCAAATATATGCCTGCGGAATCAACCACAAGTGATGTTATGGCATATCTTTTGGAGTATCAAATTCAAAATGGGTATTACCCGGATGGCATTATTGTTGACTATCTTGATGAAATGGGTACCGAGAAATCATTTGAAAACATCGGTGAACGAGAAAAACGAATTACTGCGGGACTACGGAATATCATCGTTGAAACCAATGGAATTGGTGTTACAGCAGCACAGCTTACAAAGGATTCAGCAGATGTAACCAAGATTAATCGCAGTATGGTTAGTGGCGGTGCTTTCAAAGTGAACAAAAGTGATTTTACTTTGGGGATTACCGCTTCTGAAGAAGATATTGATAATAACATTCTTCGTTTTTCTCAGATCAAGATTCGTTCTCACAATAAGGTAAGTGGTCCAAGAACAGCTTATATTAACCCGAAAAATCTTCGGATCACAAACAATCCGATACAAGCGAAGGATATTCAAACAGGAAGTGCCAATAAGTTCGTTAAGGTTCATCAACAAACCCATCAAACAAATGGAGGGAACAACGAAAATGAGGAGGAAGAAGATGGACATGTAAACCATGCTTCCGATTTGATTCGGAAAAGATTAAGTCTCACCAGAAGTCTGTAGGAAGCACTGCGTGTGATCTTAGGTTGACACGTAGGGTACTACAGGGCAGACTATAAACGTCCTTGTGAGGGCGCTACAGAAACCACACAGGGCTTTCGTTCCATCACCAAAGGAGAATTTATGCAAAATGTAACCTACATCTATTATACCCATCCACTAATGATCAAATCGATCTTTCGTGAAAATGTAAAAGAATACATTAACAGTGTTATTGGAAATGACTGGAGAGGGTTCACAACGAATGTTGATGTGAGTTGGTACAACTTTATCACAGAAACCGATGAATACGGTGATCCAACACCCTCTTTTGAATCAATGACAGCGGGTGTTTGTCTTGAACAATTCAATCAAATCACAGAAGGTGGAATTTATATCAATCCCATGTTGATTGGATTGTTAGCATCTTATGATCAATGGTTTAATCATATCCGTGAAAACTTTGGGTACGGTACCATCTTCAAAAAGCTTCATATCCCCTATGAATACTTTGAACCTGTGTTTGATGAGTTTCTTGAAGAACTAAAAGAGAAGCAGAAGCAAGGTGTTATTGACGACGATGAAGATGTTCCTGAGAAAATGTCAAAAGAAGAGTATGAAGAATATGAGGAAAAGGTAGAAACCATTGTGCATTCATTGAATGTTGCAGTTAGTGTTCCTGATGATTACGATGTGGCCAAGAGAAGCCCGATTTGTGGGACCGCTTAAAGGAGGATACTGGAATGCTATCAACTGAAGTCATTACAGAGAGAATCCCAATTCGAATGGTCCTTTCTATTGATGAAAAAGGAGGCATTGCTGATAACAAAGATAATATTCCTTGGCATCACTCAGATAAGAAAGATATTCAAGAGGCTAAGAAACTGGATCTAGAACTGTTCTCTTTCTTGACAAGGGATACACATTGTATCCTTGGTAAAGAGACTTTCAAAACACTTCCAAGTTCAATGGTCGATGATTTGTCCCCTCAAAGAAAAGGGAGAGAATATCATGTAATGTCGAAAGTTGAAGACGAATTTTCTCTGTCAGAGATCCATCCTAGAATCATTCGTGATGATTCTCCTGTTCATGTTATCGGATCTCATAATGTTCTGGAAACAATCAACTATGTTGTTTCCAGCTATCCGCAGAAACAAGGGATTTCAATTATCGGCGGGAGAAAAGTTTATCAAGAAGTGTTGACGCATCCTGATAAGTATCAGGGGGTAGAAGTTTTTCTTGGCCAATTCAATGACAATTTCTATTGTGACAAGAATCTTGATCTTGATGTCAACGATACTGGTCTTGATCAAGAAACACTTGTGGAGAATGGGCGGTTAGTTGAATTAATTGGTGGCAAGTACATGATGGTGAAGTATACAATTGGATCATAAAAGGAGGAAATAATGAGGTTTCTTTGTCGAATCGGTGTCCATAAATGGAGCCAATGGAGAATCTTTAAACAAGTTCCCATTTACTATAAGAAAACTTATTATGTAGGAAGTGTTTATAAAATGATGAGGTATTGTGAAGGATGTAATATGGTTCAGTTCAGGGAAAAGAGAGATTTCGGTATCAGTTAGTCCCAACTAAGGAGATTTAACAATGAGTAACTTCAACGAGCAATATACCCAACTTCTTTCAAAGATTATCAAAGAGGGTTATAACGATCCTAATGATCGTACAGGTGTTGGTAGAAGAAAGATCAGTTCTGCAATGATCGAACATGATATGGGTGAAGGATTCCCATCACTTACTCTAAGGAAGATCCCACCAAGAGTGGCATATGAAGAACTCTCTCTGTTTCTCGCAGGAGAAACACAAACCAAAAAACTTGAAGACCGAGGGATTTATATCTGGAACGGAAATACAACGAAGGAATTCCAGCTGAAACGTAATCTCAACCATCTTCCAGAAGGAGATATGGGCAAACTCTATGGGTATCAACTAAGATCATTTAATGATCGTTTTGATCAGCTCGAAATGGTTTATAATAGTCTAAAAGATAATCCATCAAGTAGCCGTCATGTGTGTACATACTATAACCCCAATCAAGCCAATGAAGGTGTGCTTTATCCATGCCACATGATGTTCCAATTCATTCCGATGGGAGATCATCTGGATCTTGTATTCTATATGAGATCTTCTGATGTGATTCTCGGTCTTCCAACGAACATTCAGTTCTATGCGTTTCTTCTGAAGATCATGGCGAAAGCAGCAGGATTTATCCCTGGTAAAGTTACTTATATGGGGGGAGATGTTCATATCTATTTCAACCATATCAATGCAGCCAATGAGATGATTACACGGAATGATTACATGAATATTCCTGATCATCCACAAATTGAAATTGATCGAGAGTTTGAGTCTATCCATGACTTTTCGAAACTAAATTATAGGGAGGATGTTCGCTTTGTCACAGAATATGAAAACTTGGGAAGATTGAATGCGAAGATCCCGATGGCTGTTTGATAAGAGGTAAGTATTGATGTGGGCTTTCGCTTTGAAACTTCTAGGAGGGGTTTATCTTGCAGGTGTTCTAATTACATTAACTATTGAGTCCTACAACTGGTATCGAGATTTTCGATATGATCAGGTTCGGATTGTAGGACTCATTGATGTTGTATTCATTTCTTTAATCTGGTTCATTCTTTTAGCTTATGTTATTCAATCCTTTAAATCTAAAACCGGAGGATCTTATCGTGGAAGAAAGCACAAACATTAACACCGAGGAAGACGTAGGTATTAAAAGCGATCTTCAACAACCACGGAAATATCAAGTTGTTACTTACAATGATGATTACACACCACAATCTTTTGTTGTTTCAATCTTGGTTCAATTGTTTATGTTAAGTGAAGAACAAGCGGGGATGGTTATGCAAGAAGCAGAGAGCAAAGGAAAGGCAGTTGTGATGACTTCAACAAAAGACATTGCAGAGACTAAAGCAAAACAAGCGAATGATACAGCACAGGCCCATGAACACCCACTTCACTTTGAAACGTTCCCTGTAAAAGAGTAAGGGTATGATGAATTCTCCTTTCTCTTGTTGTTGACAACACCACATCCTTCATCTATTATTAGGACAAATGGTAGTTAAAAATCAACAATGAGAGAAAGGAGACTGGAAATGACTGAAAGAAAAACCAACTTCCATTATTCTAATAGAAAGTTTATTAATTCTGATCCTTCTAGCGATAGATCGATCAGTTATTCGGTAACTGAAAAAACGATCACTATTCATTTAGGGGGATCAGAGGGATCTTTTACTTTTTCGGGTGAAAACGCGAGTCAAATTCAAGAGGAGATTGACACAATCATTAATGAGTTGACAGAAGCAAAGAAGCTTGCTAAAATCGCTAAGTCACAATATGAAGATATGATGTAAGACTACCATTTTGTTCGGTGATAAATAATATCGCCGCTATCCAAAAGAAGCCGGTTGTACTACTGAACTGCAACCGGCTTTCTTTGTCCTTTACACACCAACCAAAGGAGAGAAATCATATGCAGCTACAAGAAACTTCTCATGAGATTTGGGAGAAAAAGTATTGCCTTAAAGATAACCAAGGAAATAAAGTCGATCAAGACATTGATGATACATTTAAACGTGTTGCTTGGAAACTTTCTGAGAATGAGCAAGATCGAGAGTATTGGTATGAACGCTTTCTGGAATCCCTAAGAAATGGTGCAACCCCTGGTGGACGTATCCTTGCCAATGCAGGTGCGGGAGAATACAAAACAGAAACAAGTTTAATCAATTGCACAGTTTCCAATGATATTAAGGACTCTATGGAGGGCATTCTTGAGTCTGTAAAAAGAGCAGGAATCACACTGAAGTCGGGTGCTGGTATTGGTTATTGTTTCTCGTTTCTTCGCCCGAAGGGGTCTTTCGTGAATGGTGCGGGTGCTGAAACTTCTGGCCCCATTTCATTCATGACGATTTTTGATTCAATGTGTTCAACAGTTAGTTCTGCGGGTGGTCGTAGAGGGGCCGAAATGGCTACTTTTGATGTTTGGCACCCCGATATTGAAGAGTTTGTTGAAGTTAAACAACAAAATGGAATGCTCCGAAAATTTAATCTTTCAGTTCTTGCAACAGAACAGTTCATGGAAGCTGTTAAGAATGATGAAACATATCCACTTGTGTTTCCACTTCTTCCAAAAGAAGATGAAGAACAAGAAGAAACCATGTGGATGGATCTCCCTTGGAAAGCTGATTATTGTAAAGAACACGGTTATACATTAAGTGAAGATGAATCCCAAATCTTGATGAAAGTTTATCAGTGGATTAATGCAAAAGATCTTTGGAATAAGATCATGCAATCCACTTATGATTATGCAGAACCCGGAATCATTCTTGTTGATCGAGTTAATCAAGAAAATAATAATTGGTTTTGTGAAGGTATAAGGTCCACTAACCCTTGCGGCGAAGTTCCTTTGCCAGAAAACGGAAGTTGTCTTTTAGGATCAGTTAACGTTGCAAATTTTGTAAAAGAACCATTTACACCCAATGCCTATATTGATTGGGAGTCTTATGAGGAAGCGGTTCGGGTTTTTACACGGATGCTCGATAATGTTGTTGAGTTCAATGGATTGCCTGTACAGGAGCAGAGAGAAGAGATTGAGCGCAAGCGCCGTCATGGAATGGGGATCAT
Source organism: uncultured Thermotogae bacterium (assembly GCA_964513485.1). GTDB lineage: Bacteria > Bipolaricaulota > Bipolaricaulia > M55B111 > M55B111 > JAGXLP01. Next base: position 9,301 of record CAZENJ010000062.1, read on the forward strand.
GGGTCTTGGATCAGCATTCAGCCTTCTAGGGATCGAGTACGGCTCTGAGAAGTCCCTTGAACTAACTGATCAACTCATGGAAGCCTTGGCTGTTACAGGGATTGAAGAAGGTATCGAACTTGCAAAGGAAAAAGGCCCTGCACCCATTTTCGAAGAAGATCCTGAAAACATCGTGAAATGGTGTGAAAGTCAATACCTTCAAAGAGTTTGGGATAAGAAACCTGAACTCAAACAACAAGCACTTAAACATGGTTGTCGTTTCACGCACCATACATCAGTAGCGCCAACCGGAACTATTGCGCTTTCTGTAAACAACAACGTAAGTAATGGCATTGAACCGACATTCTCACACAAGTACACAAGGAATGTTGTTGAAGAGGGAAGAAAAACCAAACGGGCTGTTGATGTTTATTCCCATGAAATGCTTCTTTGGCATCATCTAACAGGTGAAAAAGAGGTTCCAGAATGGTTTAGTACAACAGATAATGTGGAAATCTTCGACCATGTGAATGTTCAAGCGAAAGTTCAGAAATGGGTTGATGCTTCTGTATCAAAAACGGTGAATGTTCCCACAGAAACATCATTCGAAGACTTCAAAGACATTTATCTCTATGGTTACGAACAAGGTCTGAAAGGACTTACGACATTTCGTTTTAATCCTGAAGTCTTCCAGGGTGTTCTTGTGAAAGATGAAGATCTTGAAAATACCGAATACGTTTTCGTAACAGATCAGGGTGAACGATTTGTTGCCAAAGGGAATCAAACCATTTATTACGATGGTGAAGAACATACAGCAGCGAATCTCTATGAATCCATCAAGGAGAATACTTATGGCTGACATTGAAATTCCTAATAAGATCGATAAAGTTTACGTGAAACAAAACGAAGAAAGTGATGATGAGATCATTGTTACGGATGTGAAATTGCCGAACGATTGTCCGGCACGAGTTAAGACCTTACGTGCAGAGGGTAAGAAATGGTATCTAACAGTGGTTTATCACCCAAATTCTGAAAAGCCTTTTGCGCTTTTCTGTCAAACGAATCATCGAGAAAAGAGTACACAAACTTATGATGCGGTTGATCGAATGATTCATTTGGCAAGAGAGAAAGGAATCTTGGAAGATCATATTACTCAGCTTGAAGAGAAAATCAAACAAGACAGTAATGTGAATAAACTAACAAGAACGATCAGTCTTCTTCTAAGACACAATGTTCCGATTCGTTCTATTGTGAAAGTTATCGAAGATATGGAGAATGTTTTTGTTGGATCGTTCTTGTTTCAAATTAAGAAATTTCTTTCACAATACATTAAAGATGGTGAAGTAGTTGAAGGAGGGCAATGTGAAAATTGTGGATCTTCAAATCTGATTTTCAGTGAAGGTTGTATGATGTGCGCGGATTGTGGTAGCAGTAAGTGTGGTTAGTATAAGGTATTGACAAGCTGTTAGTGGTCCGTTAATATAAAACCCCAAGTTCTTTTGAGCTTGGGGTTTTATAAAAACAATAAAAGGAGATGATATGCCTAGAAAGCTAACTGAAGAAGAGTTCAAACAAAGAGCAAGAGAAAAGCATGGTAACAAATATGATTACTCGAAAGTTAAATATGGAGGAAGTAGAACAAAGGTTAAAATAATTTGTCTTGAACATGGACCCTTTTGGCAAATACCAAGTGATCATCTAAGAGGGTCAGAATGCCCTCAATGTAGTTCTGTTAGAGCATCCCAAAAAACTAAAAAAGACAAAGAAACGTTTATTAATGAAGCTAGAGAAGTCCACGGTGATTGGTATAGTTATGAGTATGTTGAGTATGTTGAGTATGTAAATTCAGAAACAAAAGTTAAAATTAATTGCCCTGAACATGGTCCTTTTTGGCAAACACCCTCCAAGCATTTAAATGGTCAGGGATGTTCTTATTGTAGTGGTAAAAAGCAATTAACAACAGAAGAATTTAAAGAAAAAGCAAGACAAGTTCACGGTGATAAGTACAACTATGACCAAGTTGATTACAAACACAATAAGGCAAAAGTAATTATTATTTGCCCCACTCATGGTGAGTTTAAACAAAAACCTAATACACATTTGAATGGTTGTGGGTGTCCTTATTGTGCTTCTCATAAAGGTGGGATTTCCCGAACAACAGAGTCTTTTATTGAAGATGCTAATAAAAAGCATGGTGACAAATATGACTATAGCCAAGTAAATTACAAAAACAATAAAACAAAAGTTAAAATCGTTTGTCCTGAACATGGACCTTTTTGGCAAACACCTACACGTCATTTAAGTGGTGATGGGTGCCCAAATTGTAAAGGTTTCTGGAGTCCAGAGTTCATCAAAAAGTATCATTATAATAAAATCAATGACGATTGTGCATTTTATATCATCAAAATGTATAATCAAGAAGAACAGTTTATTAAAGTTGGTATTACAAGAAAAAGTGTGAAAGAACGTTATGACAGGAAAATAAATTTAGCTAATTACCAGTATCAAATAATAGATGAATATCATGGAACTTTACTGGAATGTTCTGAAATCGAACAAAAACTTCTCTATAGGTTTGAAACATATCAATATGAACCTTATTATTGGTTTCCTGGTTCAAAAGAATGTTTACCGATTGACGTATTGGACGCTGTTCTTTATTTCTTGAGGCAGGGTAGTTGTTTCAAAACGGTATTGACATATCATAAATGATTCGTTAATATACACCTTCAAGTTCAAAAGAGCTTGACAGAGAAACTTGGAAAGATCGTTGATGTAGATTCAAGAAAAATGGTTTCACTTTTTATTCTTAAAGCTAGTTTTTAAAGGAGGTATTGAATCATGCCAAAACCAATTAAATTTCCAGACAATATAAATGAAATTAATCGAGATTTTATTCTTAAAAAGTATTCGAAAGATGAAATCCTTGAAAAAATTGAGCCTTATGTTGATG
>CAZENJ010000063.1:0-12144 GCA_964513485.1 uncultured Thermotogae bacterium
GGGCCCACTAGGATTCGAACCTAGGACCGCCCGGTTATGAGCCGGATGCTCTACCGCTGAGCTATGGACCCAGAGCATAAAAAGGCTAACGATAGAGCCGGGTCCTGTCAAGAGCCAGACTGCTGGAACAGTTGACAGTAAGTAGCCAGTCTGGTAAATTTACATGCTACTTAGTTGGAATTTCGTCGTGGTCTCTGGGGTAATTTTGCTTGACTTTACTGAGGTTTCGTGGAATTCTGAGACAGGGTTAAGTCAAGCAGGCTTACCTGGCCGATTATTTTATTTGCCTGAAGCCGGTTCCTCGGCAATAAAACTAGAAAACGGCGCGGGAATGATTCGGTCGGGTTGGTTATTGCAGAGGATAGAAAGGGGTACTTTGTCAGCACGGCCTGATCCCGGAGGGCGCGGACTCGGTTAACCTGTAATTTGGAAACTTGCTCAATTAAGGGGCTAAAAGTTTTCGGTTATTTTATTAAAGAGGAGAGATGAGACTTTGAACAAATTAAACGGATACGAAGTGATGTACCTTCTGGACCCGGAGTTAGAAGAAGAGGGACTGGAGGAAAAGAAGGAAAGGCTTAAGACCATAGTGGAAAGCGGGGACGGAGAAGTCGACTCTATGGAAGAATGGGGCAAAAAACGGTTGGCCTATGAGATTCAGGGTCTGAGCAAGGGGCTATACGTTCTCGTCGAGTTCAGGGCTTCCCCGGACGACATAGACGAAATTTCGGAAAAGTCCAACGTGGAAGAAGGCGTTATCAGGTATCAGGTATTCCGGAACGAAGAGCTGGCGGAAGCAGTTAAAACGAGCAGTTAAAACTTAGGTAATTTAACTTCTGTCGGGCCTCTTCCGGCTTAATGAGGCGCGAAATCTACCTTTACGAACGCATTAACTAACTTAGAAAATAAACAGGAGTGGTTGATTAGCCATGGCACGAAGAAGATCGAACAGGTGCGCTGCCTGCGAAGGAAAGATCGAGCTTGACTACAAGCAATACAACAAGTTGAAGCAGTTTACCAACAGATCCGGGAAAATACTACCAAGACGTGCAACGAAGCTCTGTGAGAAGCATCAGCGGAAAGCCGCGGAAGCAATAAAAAGTGCGCGGTACCTTGGATTATTGCCGTACGGAGACGAGCACGGTAGCGCCTGGTAGGAAAGTATTTTCGAGTATCCCGAGTTTTGCCGGTAATAAATGTGGAAAGCTAATTTCCATTTGGGTATTTACGGGTTTATTCCAGCATAGGACAGGTTCTTTCGATCGGTTTTTTGGCGAACTTCGTTACACTATCTCCTGGTTTATTTCTCTTCCAGATTTATGTGTTCTAATTTTTTCCGGCGCGATAGCGGTTCCAGGAAGTTAATTTGGTGGTAGAATGCAAGAAACACTCGATGATAAGAGGTCACTTTATCTCAGGTGGCGGCCGGTCAAGTTTGGGGAAGTCGTAGGACAGGAAGGTCCGGTCAGGATACTCCGGAACTCGGTAAAGAAAGGGGAAACCGCTCATGCCTACCTGTTTGCCGGTCCGAGGGGAACGGGCAAAACTTCCGTCGCTCGAATTCTGGCAAAGGCCGTGAACTGTGAAAATAGCCAGGACGGCGAGCCCTGCAACAGTTGTTCCAGCTGCGAGAAAATCGATAGCGGTACCGCCCTGGATATCGTCGAGATAGATGGGGCGTCAAACCGGGGGATCGACAAGATCAGAGAGCTCAGGGAAGAAGTAAATTTCGCTCCGGCAGAGCTCGACACGAAGGTCTACATCATAGATGAAGTTCATATGCTGACCACGCAGGCATTTAACGCCCTGTTAAAGACGATTGAGGAACCCCCCGATAGCGTAACTTTCATATTTGCCACCACTGAGCCGGAAAAAGTTCCTGCTACTATAATTTCCCGCTGTCAGGTCTTCGAATTCACGGAAATTGATCGAGGCGAAATAGGTGGCCGATTGCGGAGCGTTGCTGAATCGGAAGGGGTGGAAATTACGGATGAAGCGCTTGAGCTCATTTCCTCCCGGGCAAGGGGGTCGATGAGAGATGGTCTCGTGCTGCTGGAGCAGATATTTTCCTACGATACGGAGGGAAAAGTAAACAGGAAGGATCTGTTTGAATTGCTCGGACTGACGAGCGAAGAGGTAACCAAGAAGTACGTGGATTCGCTGCTAGAGGGCAGCCCGAAGGAGGCTCTGGAGGTACTGGACGGTCTGGAGAGTCGGGGCAGGGACCCGGAGCTCTTTCTGGACCAGGTACTTGAGCGGTTACGAAACAGGATAAAGGAAACAAAGGATTCGGCCGAACTGGGGCGGCTGGTTGAGCTATCTCGAGGAATTCTCGACACCTCGGACGATCTCAAGCGTTCCACTCACAAGAGAGTGGTTCTGGAAATAGGAACCCTGGAACTCGTTGAATACCTGAGCCCGGGCTCGGGGGCGAAACAGCCCCCCGGCGAAGGGCTAACTGATCAGATCACAGAGTCGGTGGAAGCGGAAAAGACTATCACCCGGAACGGGGGGAAGGGGTCATCTGGAAAAGTTCAGGAAGAAAGTGGTGAGGCGGAGAGCGAAAAAGTCAGAAAACCCGTGCCCGAGAAAGCCCCCGAGAGCGAGAACCGGTCCGGTCAATTGGAGATCGGAAGCCAGTGGGAGAAGATGATCGGAAGGATTGAGGACGAGAAAATATCTATCGCGGCCTTTCTGGAAGAGGCGAAGCCAGTAATGCGCAACCAGGATCTTTACCTGGAATTTGGAAAGGAATTCTCTTTTCATAAAGAAAGTCTCGAGAAGAAGCAGAATTTTTCCTATCTCAGAGAAATAGTAAAGGATTACTTTGAAGAGGTAGACGAACTACGGATAATTTATAATGAGAGCGATGCACAGAACACCGAATCCGGAGGTAATCTGCTCGACGAAAAAGCCGAGATGGTCAAAAAGAAGTTCGGCGGAAATATCGTCGAGGAAGGCCGGCTTTAACCATGGAGGTTAAATCATGAAAGGTTTTGGCAATATCAACAACATAATGCAGAAAGCGCAGGAAATGCAGGAAGAGCTGGAGAAAAAGCAGGACGAGCTGGCGAAGAAAGAAGTCGAAGCCACCAGCGGTGGCGGCATGGTAAAGGTCGTCATGAACGGAAACGAAGAAGTAGTCGATATAAAGATCGAGAAAGAGGTAATCGATCCGGATGATTCGGAAATGCTGGAGGACCTGGTTCTTGCCGCAGTCAATAACGCCAAGGAGAAGGCGGAAGAGATGAAGCAGGAGGAAATGGGAGATATCGCCGGAGGGCTTGACCTGCCGGATAACATTCCGGGGTTATGATAGAACCGCTCGAACGGGCTATCTCGGAGTTAAAAAAACTGCCCGGTGTCGGGCAAAAAACCGCAGAAAGGTTGATTTTTCACCTGCTAACCAGGGAGCAGGAGGAAGTCCATCGGCTGTCAGAAGCTCTGGACGGGCTGACGGAAGACGTGAACCGCTGTAAGGTATGCGGGAATTTTTCCCTTGGAGAAAAATGTGAAATCTGTTCCGATTCCAGCCGGGATCGGGAGAAGATCTGCGTCGTAAGCCGACCCTGGGATATCGCCAAGATAGAATCAACTCAAAAGTACGAGGGGCTTTATCACGTCCTGGGGGGACTGATTAACCCAATAGAGGACGTCTCGCCCGACGATCTGGCGATTGGTGACCTGCTGGAACGGGCCAGAAATGAATCCGTCAGGGAGATAATTCTGGCGCTGGAGCCGAAAACCGAAGGCGAATCCACCTCGATGTTTATCGTCAAGAAGCTCCGACCGCTGGACGTGGAGGTCTCTCGGATCGCCCAGGGTGTCCCCGTCGGCAGGGAGCTGGAATTTACCGACAAAGCCACGCTGGGCAAGGCCTTCGAAGGCAGAAGGGACGTAGAATGATTTTCCCGGGGAATTAAATGGCATCGAAACAGCTGGTCGTAGAGATACTGAACGAAGTGGCGGATCTACTTGAGATCAAAGGAGTTGATTACAAGCCCAGGGCTTACCGCCGTGCAGCCCGCGAAATAGATTCCGTAACGGAAGATCTTGCCCTTGTGCACGAGGAGGGGGGGCTGGAAGAAATCCCCTCGGTTGGTAAAAACATAGCCGAAAAGGTGGCGGAAATCCTTGAAAAGGGCGAACTGAAATATCACGAGGAGTTAAAAGAGGAAATTCCGATCGAGCCCCGGTTGTTGAAGGTCAGAAACCTGGGTCCGAGAAAAGCGAAGAAGATCTGGGAGGAACTGGGCGTCACAACCCTGGAAGATCTGGAAGAAGCCGGAAAAAACGGCCGGATACGGGAACTAAAAGGCTTTGGGGAGAAGTCCGAAGAGAATATTCTCAAGGGCCTGGAGATAGTTAAGAAATCCCGGGGGAAAAGCCACCTATCCGAAGTCCTACCCGTGGCTGAGAAAGTAAAGCGAGAAATGCAGGATTCGGGTCTATTTGCAGATCTAGTTTTTGCCGGCTCCCTTCGACGGCGAAAGTACGAAGTGGGCGACGTCGATATTCTCGCGACGACCGATTCTAGACGAGCTGCCATGGAGTCCTTTACCGGGCTCGAGCTGGCCGCGGAGACCTTGAGTCAGGGAGAGACAAAGTCCTCTATCCGTACCAGGATGGGGCTTCGCGTGGACCTGCGCATCGTCGATTCGGATAGCTTTGGCGCGGCAACCCAGTATTTCACCGGGTCACAGCAACACAACGTAAGATTGCGTCAGCTTGCCATATCGGAGGGCTTCAAGCTGAATGAATACGGTCTCTTCCGTGAGGAGTCCCAGGAGAAGGTCGCGGGGGAGAAGGAAGAAGATGTTTACGGTGAGCTCGGTCTGGACTGGATCCCGCCGGAGCTAAGAGAGGACCGGGGTGAGATCACTGCCGCGAGTAACCGAAGCCTGCCGGATCTAGTTGAAACCCAGGATATCCAGGGCGATCTCCACTGCCACAGCGACAGGAGCAGTGATGGAGAAATACCCCTCGAAGTTCTGGCCGAAGAAGCTCAAAAAAGAGGCTATAGTTACCTGGCCGTAACCGATCACGCCGAGACTGCCGGAATAGTTGGCGGCCTGACCGACGAAGACGTAGAGGAGCACCTTGCCGGGATAAGTGAAATCAATAACGGTGTTGCCGACCTGGAATTGCTTGCCGGCGTCGAAGCCAATATTCAGAAGGACGGTTCGCTTGATCTGGGGCCGGAGTCATTGCGCAAACTTGACGTGGTCAACGCTGGGATCCATTCTAACTTCGACCTGCCGGAAAACGAAATGACCCGGAGACTGATCCGGGCAATAGAGAACGAAAACGTGGATATTATTGCTCACCCCACCGGAAGGAAGCTGGGAGAGCGCAAAGGCTTTGACCTGGACTGGGACGAGATATTCTCCCGGGCCCGCGAGACGGGAACCGCCCTGGAAATAAACGCTTCCCCCTCTCGCTCCGACCTGGAGGACAAATTGATCAAAGGGGCCATCGAAGCGGGCGTGCGGCTTTCGATCGGAACCGATTCCCACCGGGTAAAACACCTTGATTTCATGGAACTGGGCGTCTATCTCGCCCGGCGCGGCTGGTGTGAAAAGAACGATCTTCTCAACACTCTCTCCCTTCCGGAGCTAAAGGACTGGCTGTCCTCCTGAGCTGCTGGATTACCTGCTTTTGCCGCTTATCCCACTGTTCACCCCCGCCTTCCGGTAAAGCCTCAGTTCGGGATTGAATCTATCCCGGTACGTCTACTGCAAATTGTTTCTTGGCTGCAGGGGTGCACCTCTGACCGAACCCGAAATTTTTGCTTCAGCCGGGACCGGACTCTAAACTGATTTCCTTAAGCGACCCGGCTACTTCCGGATAACTATCTCGTCCAGATCTTTTCTCTCGCTCGTTCTTTCGTGCCCCTTTTTGCCTATGGGCAGCAGCGAAATTAACCTGTAGTCTTCCGGAATATCGAGAATCTCTTTCGCATCCTTTTCGGCGGAGCTTTTGTCTTTATCAACGTCAAAAACCCCGATCCAGTAAGAGGCAAGACCGATACTGTGAGCTGCAAGGGCCATGTTCTGAGTCGCAACGGCGCCCGCCTCTATGTAGTGATTTGGGTCTTCCTCTTGGTTGACAGCCACTGCAATAACTACGGGTGCTTCTTGGTCTACTGTAACGGCTATTACTACCGGTGCTTCTTCGATACCCTCTCGAAAGAGCGTAATTCGCCGGGCAACTTCGTATAGTTCGTGCTTTAATTCTTCGTCCCTGACGACGATGAACGTCCAGGGTTGGATATTTGCGAAGGAAGGAGCCCACCGTCCGGTTTCCAGAATGGTATTGATCGATTCTTCACTTACATCTTCGTCCTTGAACTTGAAAATCGTTCTCCTTTCTTTTGCCGCTTCTATGATGTCATTGGAAAGCATGTATATTACCTCCCGAGGGAAAGTTAAAGTTAACCAAACCGATCAGAACTTTAAAATTCATGTCTTTTTAATAACCTCTATTTAATAATAACGTAAACTCGCCGCTATTTTCAGGATTTCCCGGCAATCTTCGGAAGTATCCAGGTTCGAAAAGATTGGCCAACAAAAAACCCTCCATGGTTTGCGCGGAACAGTTAGCAAAAGGGCGGTTGTCAGCGGAATTTTAGTTTGTTATTATAAGTGCAAGCAAAATGCTTCGTTGCATAAGATACTTTTTCGACAAAAAAATACTTCGAGGAGGGGAGGGGAAAGGAGAGCAGATTAGCCTTATACCCCGTCGAAGTACTCCTTAAATATGAAAAGAGGATTTTTGCATGGAAAACGATCAAGACAATAACTATCGTCTCTCGTATTCTCCGCATATACATACAGGTACGAAAACGTCCGAAGTAATGCGCGGTGTAGCAATCGCGCTACTTCCCGCCGTTGCAGCGGGGATTTTCTTTTTTCGTCTGGATGCAGTCTATCTTATCCTGACTACCGTTCTGGCGAGCCTGGCGTCTGAAGCCGTTATGCAAAAGATTCTGGGGAAGGAAGTCGATATTTCGGACAACAGCGCACTCGTCACCGGCATTCTTGTTGCCCTCGTTTTACCCCCGGAGATACCGCTGTACGCTGCCGGTCTGGGTAGCGTATTTGCTATCGTTATCGGCAAACAACTTTTCGGCGGGCTCGGCAAGAATATCTTTAACCCGGCTCTGATCGGACGGGCCTTTTTGGTTGCCGCTTATCCGGTGTTGATGACGACATGGACTAAGCCAACCGGCTTTGATGCAGTTACTTCAGCCACCCCGCTCGCCGCGGCAAGGTTTGACAACGTGATGACGCCGCTCTGGCGACTGTTCGTCGGGAATATTTCCGGCTCTCTCGGGGAAACTTCGGCCCTGGCACTGCTTATCGGTGGAATTTATTTGCTGGTAAAGGGCTATATCGACTGGAGAATACCGGCAGGTGCTATAGGGTCTTTGCTGGCTCTTGCGGCGTTGATCTGGGCTATTAACCCCGGTCAGTTTTCGCCTCCCATCTTTCACCTCCTGGCAGGGGGGTTCATGATTGGAGCAATTTATATGGCAACGGACCCGACCACTTCTCCCGTGACAAAATCGGGACGCTGGATATTCGGGATCGGGGTCGGAGTCATTACCCTGGTGATAAGAACCTGGGGAGGTTATCCGGAGGGCGTCATGTTTTCCATCCTGCTGATGAACGCCTTTAGGCCGCTGATTGACAGATTTACGGTACCTGCCCCGTTTGGTGGTACGACATGAAAAAGATAGCGAGAATGGTTCTTACCCTGACTTTGCTCGGCTTAATCAGTGGTCTGGCCCTTTCAATGGTTTCGAATTACGCCGACCCATTGATAAAACAGAACAAACAGGAGGCAATCAGGGAGGCCATTTACTACGTGGTCCAGCCAACCGATTCTTATGAGGAGAAAAAGGTGGATGGAAAGGTTGTTTACGAGACTTATAACTCCTCCGGCGAACTGGTGGGGTATGCTTTTACCGCCAGCGGAGGAGGTTACCAGGGGACCATCCGGCTTATGGTCGGCGCGGGCAAGAACCTTCGGGAGGTCAAGGGAATTCAGATACTGGAGTCGAGCGAGACGCCGGGGCTGGGCGGAAAGATAAGAGGAGAGAGCTTTAAAAGTCAGTTTAGAGGCTTGCAGGTCAGCAACTCGATCGGCCTGGTAAAATCGGAGGAACCCCAAAAGGGAGAAATTCAGGCGATTACCGGGGCGACGATTTCTTCGCGGGCCGTCGTCAACATCATTAACAAGGAACTGGGCGCGGTCCGGGATATTCTCGCTGAGGGTGAGTGAGATGATCAAAGATTTCGTAAAAGGACTCTGGAAGGAGAACCCGGTATTTGTCCAGGTTCTGGGTATGTGTCCCACTCTGGCCGTGACGACTTCCCTGATCAACGGACTTTCCATGGGTCTTGCTACAACGTTTGTCCTGGTCGCTTCCGGCCTGGCTATATCGGCTCTCAGGAAGCTGATCCCCGACCAGGTGAGGATTGCAAGTTTCATGATCATAATTTCTTCTTTCGTAACGGTCGTTAAATTGCTTTTCGAAGCACATATTCCGTCGATAAGCAGCCAGCTCGGCCCCTACTTGCCTTTGATCGTTACGAACTGCATAATTCTGGGGCGCCAGGAAGCCTTTGCCTCGAAAGAGCCGGTTGGCAGGTCATTGCTGGATGCGCTCGGTATGGGTATCGGCTTTGCGTTTGCTCTTGTTGTTCTGGGGAGCGTCCGGGAGCTCTTTTATCAGGGTACGATCGGCGGAGTTCAGGTTCTCGGCACGTGGTACAAGTCCATGATAATTATGGTCCAGCCCGCGGGAGCCTTTATTAGTCTCAGTCTCCTGGTGGCGTTGTTCCAGAGGATATCGGGGAGGAAATAAACATGGAATATTTCTTTATCTTCGTCGCGATAGTGCTGACGCAGAACTTCGTTCTACACTACTTTCTCGGTATCTGTCCATTCCTCGGTGTCTCCGATGAGATGGAAGGTGCCTTTGGGATGGGGATTGCGACAACTTTTGTAATGACTCTGACTGCCGTAATTACCTGGAATATAAATACGTTTATTTTAAAAGCATTTAACGTCGAGTTTCTCAAGTACGTATCGTTTATCCTGGTCATAGCTTCCCTGGTACAGCTGGTGGAGATGTTCCTGGAAAAGTACGTGCCGGAGCTGTACGAAACGCTCGGGATCTATCTCCCCCTGATCACGACGAACTGTGCCGTGCTGGGGCTGGCGCTGTTTATGGTTTTGAGAGAGTACACGTTCTTCAAATCGGCGATATTCGGATTCGGGGCGGGGGTTGGTTTTACCCTTGCGCTGGTCATCATGGCCGGAATCAGGGGCGAGCTAAACGAGGAAGATATTCCGAAACCGTTCCGTGGAACCGGCATTACCCTGCTCGTAGCCGGCTTGCTTGCCCTGGCCTTCATGGGATTTTCCGGACTAGTTCCTTCATAAGGGTTAGGTGACAGATATGTTTGGACCGGTAGTAATTATCTCGTCGGGAACGATGGCAGGGCTTGGGTTGCTGTTTGCCGGCCTGCTGGGGTTTGCACACAGCAAGCTGCAGGTCAAAGGGGATCCGAAAGTAGAAGAGGTCGAAGAGGTCCTGCCGGGCCTGGACTGTGGTGCCTGTGGCTATCCGGGCTGTCATCAGCTCGCGAAAAACGTTGCGGAAGGGGAGGCCCCTCCGGACAGCTGCGTACCGGGCGGCGAAGAAGTAGCAAAAAAGGTTGCTGAAATAATGGGCATGGAAGTTTCCGCCGAGCCGGGAAATATTCGCCTGGCAGTCGTCCACTGCGGCGCCGGGAACGAAGAAAAGCAGCGGACCGGGGAATACGAAGGGGTAAAGAAATGCCGGACCGCCGAACTGACAACCGGGGGAGACTTGAAGTGTGAATACGGTTGTCTCGGATACGGCGATTGTGCTGCTGCCTGCCCGTTTGACGCGATAGAGATGGAAGACGGGCTCCCTGTAATTGATCCTGACGCCTGCACAGCCTGCGGTACGTGTGTCGAGGTCTGCCCCCGGGACATAATATCAATTGAGGAGATCAGCCTGGCCGCCGACTTCGTAAAAGTTGCCTGTAATTCAACTGACGACGGCGCGACCATAAGGGAAAAATGTGAAGTGGGATGTGTCAGCTGTGGGCTCTGTGAAAAGATGGGGCCCGACGAAGTATTTGCCGTCGAAGACAATCTTTCCCGCATGGATTATGCGGAAGTCGACGAGGACGCCGATTTCGAGATGATAATTGACAAGTGCCCCCCGGGCTGTATCGTCCGTTTTCCCGCACCGGACTCTTCGGAATCCTGATTGCTCTCCTTATAATTATTTTGCATGAGCAGAGATAAGAAGCTGAGAGAAGCTATAGTGACCGGAACTACGAGAAACGGAGAGGCTAAAGTAACGGTCCTCAACGAGATGGATTGTGAGGGCTGCGACGGCAGCTGTGGCGGCTCCGATAGTAGCTTTGAAATGACTGCAGACGACCCACTGGGAACCGGACAGGGAGATAGAGTCAAAGTAGAAATCGACCCCCGCAGTTTTGGAAAAATTTCCTTTATCGTCTTTGGAATACCGGTGCTTGCTCTGATGATTGGGCTGGGTCTCGGCTCGTGGTTAAGCGGGAGTCTCTTCAATGGCAGCTACAGTAACGCACTTCAGGGTGGAACGGCAGGCTTTCTATTCCTTATTAGCCTGGTTGGAGTGGTCGGTTACGACCGCTACCTGGCAGCCAATAGTCCCAACCAGGCCGAAATAATCGAAGTCCTGGAGGGCGATTACAGCTGCCCCGATCCTGGCGGTAAATCCGACCTGGATACAGCTTAGGCCTCTTCCTCTTCTCGCATATTGATTTCGCCTTTACCCTGGACTATCCATTGAACCAGCGGTATTTCGCTGGGACAGACGTAAGTACAGGAACCACATTCACAGCAGGCGGTAGCGTTTAATTCTTCCGCCTGATCGATATTCCCGGACTCCACGGCTTTGTAGATAGATGTCGGCAAGAGGTTGGCCGGACAGACGTCGACGCATTTACCGCACCTGATACAGGGCGACGGATCGCGCTCGACGGCTTCCAGGTTTGACAGTGCCAGCACTCCGGACGAACTCTTCACGATCGGAGTCTCCAGCCCGGGCTGGGTATCTCCCATCATCGGGCCGCCATCAATTAATTTGGCCGTGTTTCCTTCCGCTATTCCCCCCAGCTGACTGACGAGATCCTCCCACCTGGTGCCAATTCTAACGCTGTAATTACCCTGTTTTGAAATCTCTCCCGTTGCGGTGACGACCCTCTCGGTTAGTGGCTTCCCGAATTTAATTGCGTCCCAGACTGCCTTGACCGTACCGACGTTTTGCACGACGACACCGACGTCCAGTGGCAGACCATCAACCGGTACTTCTCTACCGGTCAGGGCGTGAATCAGGGTTTTTTCCCAGCCCTGCGGGTACTTGGTGGTGAGTTCGACCACCTCGATTGTTTCCCCGGAATACTGATTCATGATCTCGGTCGCTTCCGGTTTGTTGTCCTCGATACCGATGAAAACTTTATCGACCTCCAGAAGGTCCGCTATCAACTGGATTCCATTGACCACGGCTTCCGGTTCCTCGAGCATCAAACGGTAATCCGCGGTCAGATAGGGCTCGCATTCCGCCCCGTTAATTATCAGGGTGTCGATATTCTTGTCCTCCGGGGGGCTGAGCTTTACGTGCGTCGGAAACGCTGCCCCGCCCATTCCGACAATACCGGCTTCCTGGATTTTCTCCCTTGTTTCGTCTCCCGAGAGCTTGTCCGGGTCGTTTCCCGAGTACTCGACTTCTTCGTCCTCCCCGTCGGGGTCGATCCTTATCCCCGTGACCTGGTTACCGGAGGGGTGAGGAAACGGACCGATTTCGACGACCTCGCCGGAGGTGGAAGCGTGAACCGGGCTGGATACGAATCCCTGTGCTTCGCCGATTTTCTGGCCTCGCTTGACCTTATCCCCTTCTTCCACGACCGGTTCCGCGGCTGCTCCAATATGCTGGCTGAGCGGTATGATCAGGTTACCGGTCGGTTCTAATTTTCTTATCTCTTTTTGCCGGGGGAATTGACTATCGGGGGGATGGATTCCACCCTTAAACGTCGGTTTTAAGGATAGTGTACT
>CAZENJ010000064.1:0-12102 GCA_964513485.1 uncultured Thermotogae bacterium
TAGTTTACTTTCCTCCGGTCAATTCGTTTATTCTTCCTCTTCCTCTATCAAGCTCTGGTCGACAGTCCACTTTTCCAGCGCTATCTTCCCTTCGGCCGAAAAAGTTAGCACGAAAGAGACCGGCAGTTCCATTTCAGTTTCGTTTTTCGTCAGCGTGAACACTACTCCGGCAGTGGCAAATCTCGGCATATACTTTTCGGTACCCTCGACTATCATGTAATCTTTAACTTCATTGGCCGTAAAAAATTTACTCCAGACCTCTCCAATGGCGCTTCCGGAGTAGCGTCCGTCCAGAGGTCCACCCGCCCAGCTCAAGTATGCATCCGCCGTATAAGGATCAGGAGCAGCGGGTCCACCTTCGACAGCCAGCAAGCCGTCCTCGGCAGCAATTGCAGCGAAGTGCGCTTTTGCCATCGTTTCGCTGTCGAATTCTGCACCTGAAATCAAAGTTACCGTGCTTAACACAAAAAAGATGGTTACTAGAGTAATTAATCCTCTCTGTCTGTGGTTTGACATGTTAACCTCCTGTTTAAGTTGTTTTGGCCTGGAAGTAATAAAGCGCTGATTTAACGCTTAGCCCGATCCAGGATCTCTCTGTGTTTCTCGGTTCTTCTTTAATAGCTCTAATTGGTCTGAAAAATCACCTCCGGCCGGTTATTTCTGACTGTCATTAGAAAACACGAGCAAATTTCTTCATTTTCCAATCAGGTAGACTCCGAGTATCAGGCCTACGAGTCCCACGGCAAAAGCGACTACCAACCCCCCGAGTAAATGCGAAAATACGAGGTACCAATTACCCTGACGCACCGGTCCATAGGGAAAAGACAATAAAAAAATAAAGCTTGGAATACTGCAAAAAATAGAGCCAATATAAACCAATAGCCCCCTCGGCAATTCTTCGACCAGTGCCCCCGCCAGCAAGAAAAGGGCGACAGGAATCAGAAGCAAGAGGTAAAATGGAAAATAAATAAAAACTGCCAGGGCTCTGAGGGAAAAAGTCAAACCCATCGCGAACCCTGCTAATAGCGAGAGTGAAGCCAACTCAACTATATTTTTCCAGTTACTATTTTCGAACATCTCTAGTTACTCGGTCCGGTCTTTGAAAGTATCTCTTCCCTTACCCTAAGTCCTTTTAAGGAGCGAAAATTTTCCTTTATTCTCCCCCGAATATTTACGACGCCGGATAACTCAAACCTAACTTCTCCCCTTCTCAGCAGATTATCCAGCTTTTCAGATCTTTCCTCCCCGAGTTCTATACTGAACTCCACGTCTCTCTGATTACCCGGGCTTATAAAGAAATATGTTTTAAGAGATCCTGCTCCCAGGTACAGGCCGTCCGCATTGACAAAAAGGGACGAACTGCCCGTCCTTACCGGGACCCGCGAGTTATTTTCGACCCGCCCGCTGAAAGATAGACTCCTTTCGGCCCCTCCTCCCCTGATATCCAGGGTTTCAAATGAGATTTGCACTTGATCAAGGGAGGAAAACGACTTTTCGTATTCTATTTTTTCGTTACGGGCGGACAGATAGTAAACACTCAACCAGGCAGAGAGTCCCAGAACCAGGAACCACAGAATTATCTTAGCCCTATTCCCCTTTTCATACCTCATAACATGCTACCCAGTGATCCGGTTCTATTTCCCTTAGCTCCGGATGTTCTTTTTCTCTACAGGTCTCTTTTGCTATCGGGCAGCGCGGGAAGAACCTGCAGTTTGGCGGCGGATTTACCGCCTCGGATACGCGCCCCTTTATATCCACCGGCTCACGTTCAACGGTAGGGTCTGGGACCGGCACGGCGGAAATTAGCGCCCGGGAGTACGGGTGTATTGGAGATTGAATTACCTCTTCTTCGGGACTGCGTTCGACCAGCTTCCCCAGATACATAATTGCAAGCCTGTCACACATATACCGGGCGACGGAAAGGTCGTGCGTAATATAGAGATAACCGAGGTCCATCTCGTTCTTTAAGCTCAACATTAGCTTCATGACACCCGCCCTAATCGAAACATCTAGCATAGAAGTTGGCTCGTCGGCAACTACGAAAGAAGGGTTCAGGATTATTGCCCGTGCTATTGCGACCCGCTGGCGCTGCCCTCCACTCAGTTCGTGGGGATACCTGAACATAAAATTCTCCGGCGGGGTCAACCCAACCTTTTCGAGCATTCTAACTACCCGTTCTTCGTGGTCGGCCACATTACCTATTCCCTGCACTGACAGGGGTTCCGAAACCGTATCGAAAACAGTCTTTCTGGGGTTCATCGACTCGTAAGGGTCCTGGAAGATCATCTGGGTTTCCCGGCGGAAGTCTTTCAATTCCGCCCTGCTAGTAATTTCCGTCAAGTTCCTGCCACGAAGATAGATTTTCCCCTCGGTCGGTTCGATCAGCTTGAGCAGCAGTTTACCCGTAGTTGTCTTGCCGCAACCGGATTCTCCCGCGAGCCCCAGCACCTCACCTTTTTTTATCTCAAAGGAAACCCCTTCCACGGCGTGGATATAGCTTTTTTTTCGCCCCAGAAAACCCTCGGAAGAAACGAGGAATTTTTTCGTCAGGTTTTCGACAACAAACAATTCTTCAGTAGCGGTGGAAGGCATAATTTCACCTCATTCCGTCAGCGGATGATGGCAGGCAACCCAGTGGTTCCCCGCTAGTTCTCTGTAATCCGGCTTTTCTTTCTGGCAAATCTCCGTCGACCTGGGACACCTGGGATGGAACCGGCACCCCGTCGGGGGGTCGATAAGTCCCGGCGGGGTTCCCTTGAGCGATTCAAGTTCTTTCAATTCACCTTTGACGCTGGGGAAAGCTGACATCAGGGCATCAGTGTATGGATGGAAAGGGTTTTGAAAGATCTCCACTGCGTCCGCCATTTCCACGAGTTGTCCGGCGTACATGACGCCGACAACCTCGGAAACTTCCGCGATTACCGCGATATCGTGACTTATGTAGGTCATCGCCATATTCAGGTCTTTTCTGATCTGATTAATCTCTTCCAGAATCCTATCCTGGACGATTACGTCCAGCGCCGTAGTTGGCTCGTCCGCAATGATTAAATCCGGCTCACAGGCCAGTGCCATGGCGATCACGGCCCTCTGCTTCATACCCCCGCTGCACTCGTGCGGGTATTGCTCGATGATCCCCTGTTCCAGGCCGACGATATTAAATAGTTCTTTTATTCTTTTCTGGCCTTCTTTTTCGGAAACGTCCTCGTGTTCCCGTATAGCCTCCATGATCTGCTCCCCGAGAGTGTAAACGGGATTTAACGAATTCATTGCAGCCTGGAAAACCATGGATATTCCGCTCCAGCGGACCCGCCTCATTTCTTTCTCCGAGAGGGGTACCAGGTCCGTACCTTTAAACAGGATCTTTCCCGACTTTAACCTGGCGTTATCCGGTAAAAGTTTCAAAATTGACATTGCGACGGATGTTTTTCCGCAGCCTGACTCACCGACCAGGCCGAGTGAACCCCCTTCTTCTACCGTAAAACTGACGTCGTCTACCGCTCTGACTTCACCCGTTTTGGTAGTGTAGTGCATCGTCAGTTCCTCTACATCGAGCAGGCTCATGTCAGCGCTCCCGCAACTTTGGGTTCACGACTTCGTTTAGTCCTCTACCAATGAAATAGAAGCCGGCACAGAGAAATGTAATTGCCAGGCCCGCCGGTATCCAGAGGTACCAGAAAGTACCCAGCCTGCTTCCAACCAGGTATCCTGCATCATTTGCAGTCTGGATCATTATGCCCCAGCTCATCCTTACGTCCAGCAGTCCCAGGAAAGCAAGAGTCGCCTCGGTAAAGATGGCTCCGGTCACCGCAAACATCATGTAAAGAAAGGATAGAGGCAAGACGTTGGGAATGATGTGGGAGAATATGATATAAAGATTACTCCCCCCTGCTACCTTTGCTGCCTCTATATACGGCTTCACTTTAACCTGAAGCGCGCCGGATTTGAGCATGATGACGTTGCCCCCGAAGCCGCTCAGCACGGCAATAATCAGCGCCAGCCTGAAAAGAGTCATTTCGTAAACTACCTGCGACAGGGCGGCGATCGTCGCCACGAAGGGGAATACCATAAATATATCAGCTACCCGCATCAGGGCCGTATCCACAAGACCACCGTAGTAAGCACTTATCGCCCCCAGAGTAGTAGCGATAAATATTCCCCCAACCGCAGCAACCAGTCCCAGGATGAATTCGTTGGACGCGGAAAACATCAGCTGGGTCAGGATATCTCTACCGAGGGGGTCAGTCCCGAGCGGATGATGTAACGTCGGGGAGTGGGGGTGGGTCCCCGCTATGTCAAAGGCAAATCCGGTTACCGGTTCGTACATTGAAGGCCTGCCGGACACTGAACCCATTATATTTACGTAGAACGGGTAAAATATCGCAAAGATCGCAAAAAATATTACTATCCCCAGACCGATCGGTCCCAGAACGGATCCCTTAAAAATGCTCCAGTTCTCCCGGAAACTCTTTCGAAAAAGTCTTAACCTAACGCGCCAGAGTGGCTGCTGCAATTCGTCGAAGCCTCTCTTTTTTTCGTTACCCACTCTTCATCGCTCCCTCTTCGTAACTTATTCTCGGGTCGAGGAAAGAGTAAATGATATCCGCGACCAGGTGCGCCGTTATTGCGATTAACCCGAAAAAGGTATAGGAACCGACCGCCAGCGGATAGTCCCCGGTATTTATTGCCCGGAGGAAAGTCAGGCCGATGCCGGGCCAGGAAAAGACTATCTCTATTACCATGGCGCCGTCCAGTGCCGTCGGTATCGCGAGGATGAAACTCGTTACCAGCGGCAGGAGCGCCGTTCGGGCGGCGTGTTTATCCCTTACCTGTTTATCCGAGATACCCTTGGCTCTAGCCGTGGTGATGTAATCCTCTTTGATCGTTTCCAGCATTGAATCCCGCATCAGTAGCATTGAGCCGCCGAACTGGATGGTCGCCAGGGTAATTATCGGCACGCCCATGTGCCAGAGAATGTCCCCGACGAAGGTACCAAACCCGGAAACCAGCCAGCCCACTATAAGGCCGATCAGCGTGACACCCGCAGCGGAATATTTGATTATTCTGGCAATAGCCCTGTCGACGACAAATTTTTTCGTAAGATAGTACGCCAGGAAAAGAAAAAGGGAAGCGAGTAAGCCGGACAGTATCATGTAAATAAAGATGGATTGAGAATCCACGCCCGTCCCGCTCCACAGTTCCGGTGTCAGAAATTGATTTATCGGGAAGATCCCTAACCGGAAGGAGAAAAACCAGATTAGCAGTAATGCCCACCAGGGCGTAAAGACGGTCCAGAGGCTTACGCCCGTAATGGTTGCCAGATAGTCGGATAGCTGGCCTCGCCTCCATGCTATGAACTTCCCAAGGGAAAAGCCCAGGTAATACGAGATCAGTATCGCCGAGACAAACAGGACAATCGTCCGCGGCCAGCGCGTAATTATGAAATCCCAGACGGGTCGAGGATAGCTGCTCAGGGATCGACCGAGGTCGAACTCGATGAACATATTTCTCATGTAATTGAGCCACTGCAGGTGGGGTGGCTTGTTCAGACCGAACTGTTCCGCCAGTTTCTGCCGCGCTTCGGGTGGAATATCGGGATTGCCGATAAACCTGGCTGTCGGATCCGCGGGACCAAGGTAAAAGATAAAATATACGATCGAGGCGTAAAGAAAAACAACCAGCAGAATCTGGACCAGTCTCTTTGCAATGTATTTAGCCATGCCCTCTCCGGTTAAAAATTGCCTGGGACCGTTTTGGCCCCAGGCATTATTAATCTAATTTAGCTTCCTTCCCGATAAACCCTGGTGACCTTACTCGATTACCATGGTGAGACTCTGGAAGCCGTATCCACCCTGCAATCCGTCGAGTGCCTGATCAAATTGAAATTCTACTCGACCGCTTCGGTAAGCTTCTGTAAGAGGTGAGTAGAAAAGCACTACGTAGGGAACTTCCTCGGCAAGTATTTCCTGGCAGGTATAAGCGTATTCTTTGGCCTGGTTAAGATCCCATTCTCCGACGAACTTTTCGGCTGCCTCGTCGAACCTTTCGCTCGAGTAACCCGTGGTGTTGAATCCCTTTGGGTGGCTCGTGCTGGAGTGCCAGAAGTCGTACATGAAGTCGGGAAAAGCCGGATTACCGAGACCCCAGCCAAGTATGTACATATCGAAGGTCGGGGCTTCACCAGAAGGGAAGACCTCCTGGACGATCGTGTTGAATCCGGTCAGTTTTGCCCGCACCGGTATACCTGCTTCATTTAACCAGCGCTCGATCCAGATGGCAAATGTCGCACGCATCGGGTCGTAGCCGGCGGAGGGTGCGAGGAGCGTCTGCTGTTCCATCTTATCTCCACTGGGAAGAATAAGCCCTTCTCCCGCCTGGGTGAGTTCTCCGTCTTCCACAACCGGCTCCTTTTCCCAGCTAAAACCGGCTTCTTTCAACAATTCCACGGCTCTTTCTATTCTTGCTCCTCGGTCCATTCCCCTTCCGATCTTCGGTACGTCCGGATTGTACCAGAAGGTATTTGCGGGTGGAATTACGGAGTACTGGGGCTGAGCGACACCCTGGAGTACCGTCTGGGTAACGAATTCCTTGTCGACCAGGTTCGCAACAGCTTTGCGGAAGTTAATCATGTCGTAGGGTGTTTTTCGTGCATTAAACGTCATGTAGCGCCAGCCGTTTGGCTGGTTCTCGACCAGCGTAATCCCTTCCTTGCCTCTTAATTGATCCGCGAAACCTTTTTCCAGTCCGTTCGGGTTGTGGATAAAGTCGATGTCCCCTTTCTGCAGGGCGAGAACGGCTGCGGACATGTTTTTGTAGACCTTGAATAGTACTTCGTCCACATGTGGCCCGTACTTTAGGTCGACAATTACGTCGCCCTCCGGTTCACCGTAGTAGGTCGCTTCGTATTTTCCGGGTACTTTATCAACCACTGTGCCATTCTCATAAAGAGTGGTTTCCTGACCTTCAAGATACCAATCTTCGTTTTTCTTGTTTGTGATGAAGGCGCCTTCCTGTCTCTCTCCAAATACAAAAGAATCCGAACTCATTGGCTGCTTCACGTCGTAGTTGAGTAAATATTTACCGGGGTTCTCCTGTTGTTTTGCTTCCTCTACAACGGGCTCCCACTTGGCTTTCTGGACAAGCCCCATCATCAGGATGCCCCATTTGAACTTTGCCGATTTTTCAGTTATGTAAAATTTCACCGTGTGGGAATCGATTGCTTCCACGTCGTAGAAGATCGAGGGGACGAGGTCGGCCACCCAGTTTCCGCCCAGAGAATCACTGAATTCCTGTACGGTATGATAGGAGAAAACTACGTCTTCAGCCGTTAACTCGGTGCCGTCCTGCCACATGTAATTTTCATGCAATTTTACAGTTGACTCCCACAGTGGGTCGCCTTCTTCCGTGGTTTCCTCGCTCTTGACGGGTGGTAAGTCCGAGGGCATGCCGTCAGCTACGTAAGGCACGAATTGAAAGGTTTTGTCGGTTAATGAGTAAAGTGTGGGCCAGTAATTGTAGACGGCGAAGTTGTATGTGGTTGAATCCGGGCCTATCCCAGCCCAGAGGTTTAGCGTGGTAATGTCGTCGAGGAGACCTATCTTGTACGTCTTTGCCTGACCAGCTAAGGAGGCCGTAAATATTAACATTACGGCCAGAATTCCAATAACAGCTAGTTTCTTGTTCATTGCAACCTCCTCTAAAGTCTCTGCTTAATTGTATTTGGTCAAACATCCTCCGGCTCTAGCTGCTCTCTATCACCTCCGATTGAGGTTTTAATAGTTTGCTATTCGTCTGTGAGCGGTCTACATAATAGATGATACCAATATTAGAATTTTTGTCAAAAAATTCAAACGAGACAAATTTACCGTTCTGGGCCGGTCGGACCAAGTCGGAGTCGCAAACTATCTCCCGGCACCACTTGAAAACATAATGTGCATATGATAATATAGGGTCGAGCTGGAAGAAAATTCAAGCAAACAAATAATCATGAGGTGATTACCATGCCAGCTGGAGATAGAACAGGACCGAGAGGAGAAGGACCGAGGACCGGTAGAGGACTGGGTTATTGTTCCGGATACCAGACACCGGGCTACACTAAAGGAGTTCCCCGTGGAGGGGGTGGCTTTGGCCGTGGTCGAGGTTTTGGTTACGGAGCCGGATACGGGAGAGGCTTTGGTTACGGCAGAGGCTACCGTGCACCGGCACCAGGCGGTTACGCCAGACCCGCCGGATACGCCAACCAGGAAACCCGGACCGAAGAACAGGCGCGATCCGAGAAGGAGTACCTGGAAAGGGAAGTTGAGGCTCTGGAAAACGAGCTGGAAGCGATGCGGCAGCGCTTGAGAGAGCTCGACGAAGAAGGTAACACTTAAGGAGTGATCCGATGAAACTTGCTGTAACAGCTACAGGAAAAGATCTTGCTTCCTCGTCCGATGGGAGATTTGGACGCTGTTCTTACTTTGTCTTGATCGACCCCGAGACGATGGATTACGAAGCTCTGGAAAACCCCGGCAAGGGTGCCCGGGGTGGGGCAGGAGTGCAGGCGGCCCAGGCTCTGGCCAATTCGGGCGTAGACGCTCTGGCAACGGGCAACGTAGGACCAAATGCCTTCAATACACTGGATTCGGCGGGCATTGAAATGTATACCGGAGCCTCCGGAACAGTTCGGGAGGTTGTTGAAGCTTACAAGGACGGAAAACTATCTCAGACCAATGGCCCCACCGCAGCGGGCGGAGCAGGTAAATAAACACTATCAGGGTGAAAAAACATGAAAGTCTGTTTTCCAACCGAAGGCAATCGAGGCATGGAAGAAAGTGTCGGCGAGCACTTTGGAAGAGTGCCCACTTACACTATTGTCGACAGCGAGACTGACGACGTAGAGGTCATCCCAAATAACAGCTCCCATATGGGCGGTAGCGGCCTTCCCGCTGATCTTCTGGCACAGGAAGGAGTTGACGTGATGGTCTGTTCCGGTCTGGGAAGAAAAGCAATTCGGCTCTTTCAGGACCACGGGATCAACGTCTATGTCGGTGCAGGGGGGAACGTTCGAGAAGCCCTGGCGGAGTGGCGAGAAGACCAACTTCTGGCCGCCTCGGAATCCGATGCCTGTGAGCGGCACGAGTTCGGCGGCAAAGGGGACCATCACCATCATTAAACACACGTACCCCCCCACTTCACCTCAAAGGAGAAACTGATACAATGCAGATTACCGTTTCTGCCGGGAAGGGTGGCACCGGTAAAACAACCGTTGCCACCAACCTGGCTTTAGCACTGGAAGAAATATACGACGTTGAATTTTTCGACTGCGACGTGGAAGAGCCCGATGCCCATATATTCCTGGAGCCGGAATTTACCTCGACGGAACCGGTCAACATCCAAATTCCGGAAGTTTCTGAGGAGACGTGCACTTATTGCGGGAAGTGCTCGGAAGCCTGCGAGTTCAACGCCATAGCAACTTTCGGAGAAAACGTTCTGGTATATCCCGAACTCTGTCACGGTTGTGGCCTGTGCTCGATGGTCTGTCCGGTAAACGCAATTACGGAAAAGCCGAAAGAAATTGGAAAAATAAGAAGTGGTAGATCCGGGTCAATCAGTTACTTCGAGGGCGATCTGACCATAGGAGAGCCCATGGCAACGCCGATAATTGCAAAGCTCAAGAGAGATACGGATTCGGATAAACTATCCATACTCGATTCACCTCCCGGAACTGCCTGCCCGGTAATAGAAAGCCTTCATGGAAGCGATTTCGCCCTGCTTGTAACTGAACCAACGCCGTTCGGTTTACACGATTTGAAACTTTCCGTCGACGTGGCAAGGGAAATCGGCGTTCCCGTTGGTGTGGTTATCAACCGTGACGGAATAGGGGACGAGGGTGTAGAAGAATACTGCCGGAAAGAGGACGTGCCAATTCTGGCCAGGATTCCCGACGATAGAAAGATTGCCGAACTCTATTCTAACGGAGTACCTTTTGTAAAAGAACTCGGTGGGTGGAAGGAAAAGTTCATCGACCTCTACAGAGATATCGAGGAATTGGTCGAAAAAGGGGAAGCATCAGCAAAAGACAGACCGGCCAGGGTGTAAGCAATCCCCTAATGTACTCCGTTCAGTCGAGCTTTCTGGAAACCTGGAAGTATTTCAGAAGAGTGGGCAGGTACCTAGGTGGTTTATACCTGAGGAAAATTTTATAAGAAAAGGAGTCTTGATGAAACAACTGCTTGTTATCAGCGGTAAGGGTGGTACGGGGAAGACGACGCTCGTTTCTTCTTTTGCTTCCCTTGCCGACAAAAAGGTGCTGTCGGATTGCGACGTCGACGCAGCTGATCTTCATCTGATCCTGGATCCCGAAATAGAGTCCCGCGAGGAGTTTTCCGGGGCCAAGGAAGCAATCAGGGACGAGGAAAAGTGTACGGACTGTGGCCTCTGTTATGAACACTGCAGGTTCGATGCCATTAACGAAGATTTCGAGATCGACCCCTTCCGCTGCGAGGGCTGTGGAGTCTGCGCCCACGTATGCCCGGAAGACGCGATCAAAATGGAAGACGTGCTTTCCGGGTATTCCCTCAAATCCTCCACCCGATACGGAAAGATGATCCACGGGGAGCTCCGCCCCGGGGAAGAGACTTCGGGGAAACTGGTCACGGAAATAAAACAGGAGGCCAAGGACCTGGCGGATGAAGAAGGAGTCGAGCTGATAATTATAGACGGTTCTCCCGGTACCGGTTGCCCCGTAATTGCCTCTTTAGCGGACGTGGATCTGGCTCTCGTGGTGACCGAACCGACAAAATCCGGGCTGAGTGACTTAAAGCGGGTGATCCGTCTTTCCGAGAACTTCGATATCAAGCCGGCGGTCGTTATAAATAAGTACGATTTAAACCCGGAAATCGTGAACGATATAGAAACATTCGCTAAAGGAAACGAGATACCCGTGCTCGGCAAGATACCTTATGATCCGGAGGTAACTAAGGCCATGGTAGCCGGAAAGAGCGTGATAGAATTTTCCGAGGACGGTACGGCGGGAGAAATACGAAAAATCTGGGAAAAACTTTCAGATATCCTTGCTTAATGGAAGTATCGACCGACACTTCGAAAGGCAGACCTCTGAAAGGGGGAGGCAAAATGAAAAACTTAAAAATTACAGGTATTTACGACAATACTGCGACCGAACGGCTTATACCGGGCTGGGGCTTATCCCTTTTGCTGGAAATATCCGGACACCGAATCCTGTTTGATACCGGATCGGACCTCATGCTGCTTTCCCATAACCTGGACGAGTTGGACATACGAGCCGGGGATCTCGATACGGTCGTGCTGTCCCACCCTCACTGTGATCACGTTGGAGGGCTTTCAGCGGTTCTGCGTGAAAACGCCGACCTGAATGTTTACATTACCTCTTCTTTTCCGGAATCATTAAAAGAAAAAGTTAAGAGTTACGGAGCCGTCCTGGTGGACGAATCAGAGCCCATCCAGCCCTGCCCCGGCGCAATCACTACCGGTGAGCTCAAGGGGGGTTACCGCGGCTTGGACTTGCCCGAGCAAGGCATAATACTGGAAAGCGACGGCGGTCCCGTACTAATCTCGGGTTGTGCTCACCCCGGTATAGTGGAGATGACGAAACGGGCGAAAGAGATCGTCCGCGGTTCGCCCTATCTAGTACTCGGCGGGTTTCACCTCGGGGGAAAGAAAGAAGCAGAAATCGAAAAGGTGGTGGAAGGTTTGATCGACAACAGTGTAGAAAATGTGGCCCCCACACACTGTACCGGGGAAAAAGCGACTGAGGTGATCAAAAGTAGTTACGGAGATAATTTCGTGGACTTCGAAGCGGGCAAGCGAATAGATATTAACGGTCACTTAAATTTAGCGGCTTTATCGGGTTA
The DNA here is from genome assembly GCA_964513485.1 of uncultured Thermotogae bacterium. Lineage (GTDB taxonomy): Bacteria > Bipolaricaulota > Bipolaricaulia > M55B111 > M55B111 > JAGXLP01. Next base: position 11,871 of record CAZENJ010000064.1, read on the forward strand.
GCTGAAAGTTTAGAGTTGCTTATAAAAGTTATTTTACAGACAGGAGACGGTCCAGCACCCCGCAGTCAATTCGGAACTGGTCTTATACCCGTACCAGATTTTAGTGAGCAGGGCGAATTGACTGCTGGGTACCTCAGATAAAGTTAAGTTGACCAGCCGATTCCTCCCCAGGGGGTACCCTGGGGCTCCAGCACTTACTTTGTACTCTTTGTTCGCGAAACATCCTAGAAAC
>CAZENJ010000065.1:0-11825 GCA_964513485.1 uncultured Thermotogae bacterium
CGTGAAGAAGCAGGACCAGGGAACTTCCAAGATGAAGGACCTGCAGAGGTATATCCGTGAAGGTGCATGGACCTTCATGAGCGAGGAAGTAAGGGTATTCGCGGTAGTGATGTTGATCATCGCCGGCCTTTTGTGGGGCCTGTTCTACTGGGAAGTCGCGGTTGCCTTTCTTATCGGGGCTATCCTATCCATGACGGCGGCGTTTATTGGAATGAATTCTGCAACTCTCTCAAACGGGAGAACCACTAACGCCGCAAGGAGCAACTTCAAAAAGGCCCTGAACATAGCTATTTCCGGAGGAGCCGTCATGGGCCTGGCCGTCGCGGGGCTGGCACTAGGTGGGCTGGTTTTAGTAGTAGTAATCTTCAAGGGTTCGTTCAACCCATCCACTCTACATATTCAGACCAAATCTATTCCCGTTATTAGCCAGATTCTTGGTCGTGACGTAAACCTGATAAAGGGAGCACTAATAGTCAGTGCTTATTCGATGGGTGCTTCGCTCGTCGCACTATTCGACCGTGTTGGTGGAGGTATATACACCAAAGCGGCTGACATGGGCGCCGACCTGGTTGGAAAAGTCGAACAGGGACTGCCCGAAGACGATCCACGAAACCCCGCTTCCGTAGCGGATAACGTGGGAGATAATGTAGGCGACGTTGGGGGCCTTGGAGCCGACCTGCTCGAATCCTTTATCGGGTCGATAATCTCCGTAATAGTCATCATGCTTTACGTCTTCGTCGGCCAGGGAGTCGAGGGAAACGTCGCTCCCTCTCTCCAGAACATGCTTGGCGAATTCGGGCTCAGCGTGGGTCTAACGACTGACCAGTTCTGGTGGTCGATCTTCACGCCGATGCTCATCGTCGCGGCGGGAATATTTGCCAGCATAATAGGTGTCTACTATATCAGGATGAGCTCACGGGAAGAAGGAATGCAGACCACTCTAATGAACGGAACGAGGATCTCTGCCCTGTTGACTGCAGTATTTGCGTTCATCATCGTCTGGATTTCTCCGATGAACTTTGCTCCGTTCTGGTCAGTTTTGACCGGAGCTCTTGTAGGTATAATAATTGGCTATATTTCCGAGTACTACACTTCGGCCTCTTATAGCCCCGTACAAAGGATTGCGGAACAGAACGATGCCGGAACGGCCGTCGGCATTACGTCCGGAATGGCCGTCGGCATGCTCAGTACCTTCATACCTGCACTGGCAATCGCACTGGCCGTGATGATTACTTACTGGCTCGCGGGTCTCATGGGTGTCGCTTACGGCGCACTCGGCATGCTTTCCTTTGTAGCCATTACCGTATCCGTCGACACTTACGGACCGATAGCGGACAACGCCGGTGGAATTGCCGAAGGAGCCGGACTTGACGAAAGCGTCAGGGAAAGGACGGACAAACTTGACTCCATAGGCAACACCACCGCGGCAATCGGCAAGGGTTTTGCTATTGGCTCCGCCGCGTTTTCGGCACTTGCATTAATTGCGGCTTATATGTGGTCCGCTATAGGCAGTGCAGAAGCGGTCAAGGTTCCAACTATTGAGATAATATCTTCCGATGCACGAATAGGAGGATCAGTGGTTGCCGCCCTGTTTATCGGAGCTATGATTCCCTACGTATTTTCTGCCCTGTTGATCAGAGGAGTCAGTGATACTGCGGGAACAATGGTTCAGGAAGTAAGGCGGCAGTTTGAGGAAATGCCCGGAATATTAAAGGGAGAAACCAAACCGGATTACAACAAATGCATTTCTATTACATCGGCCGGCGGTTTGCGCAGGATGGTTATTCCGTCGCTTCTGGCAGTGTCGATGCCGATAATTGTTGGACTCATACTCGGTAGACTGGCGCTGGCCGGATTCCTAATCGGAGCACTGCTGTCCTGTCTCCAGCTGGCAATATACTGCGCCAATACGGGCGGTGCCCTTGACAACTCCAAAAAATACATAGAAGAAGGACATTTCGGGGGCAAGAACTCGGAAGCGCACGACGCAAGCGTCGTCGGAGACACAGTAGGTGATCCTCTGAAAGATACGGTCGGGCCTTCACTGGATATTCTGGCAAAGTTAATGTCCGTAGTTTCGATTCTGTTCGCTTCACTCTTTCCAGTTTACCCGATTATCTTTTAAGCAATTATAACTGAGCCTTAATAGGATGGGCCCGCTTCAGTTCATGCGGGCCCATTTTTAATCCAAACTTGGCTGAGGTGAGAGTCAAGATGACGGAGTTCGACTGGTCAAAGGAGGAAAACCGCTGCTTCGGCTGCGGGGATAATCCCATAGGGTTAAAACTCGATTTTCGGCGATCCGGCAACTGGCTAACGGCAAGCACGAAACTGGACAAAAATTACCAGGGATTTCGAAATAGCGCCCACGGAGGTATAGTGGCTACTCTGCTCGACGAAGCGTCCGCCTGGGCAGCAATGGCGGAAACCGGCCACCTGGCCCCGAGTTACGAACTGAACTGTAAGTTTCTCGAACCGGTACCACTGAACGAAGAAATCTCCGTCAGGGCCAGAGTAATCGAGGAAAGACATGGAGTGGTCCAGTCCAAGTCGGAGGTTAGAAACGCCGCCGGGAAGATCCTGGCCAGAGGGGAGGCTTCCTCCCGTGTACTCGAGGCGAAGATCGACTCGGAAGAAAGCGAGTTATTATAGTTCTTATCAAATTTTTTGACCTGACTTTCCAGCAATCGCTCCCGGAATAAAGACCACGGCACAAACTGTCAGCCCAATAAACTTTCCTTGAACAGCTACTTTAGATACTTATCGAACCAGTCAACCATTTCTTTTAGTCGTTTATACCGATTATTCGGGATCCCTTCCCGACTCAGGTTATGGTCCTCGCCCTCGAAAAGACAGAGCTTTGCCGGAACACCGTGATACTTCAAAGCGGTAAACATCTGAAGCGCTTCCCCCTCCCAGCACCTGTAATCCTCCCGGGAATGAATGAATAGCGTCGGTGTTTCAACCCGGTCCGCGTACTTCAGCGGAGACTGCTGCCAGAGCTTCTGATGGTTCTCCCAGGGGTCTCCATCCTGCTGATCGGCAACGAAGAAATAGCCGATGTCCGTCGTATTGAATTTTGAAATCCAGTTGGAAATACTTCTCGAGGAAACGGCTGCCTTGAATCTGTCCGTCTGACCGATAATCCAGTTAGTCATAAAGCCACCGTAAGAGCCTCCCGTAACTCCCAGGCTGTCACGATCTATGAAGGAAAATCGGTCCAGCGCCGTATCTACAACCTGCATGATGTCCTCGTAATCCCGGCTGCCGTACTGGCCCCGGATGTCGGCAAACTGGTTTCCCCTGCCGTCGCTCCCCCTCGGGTTGGAAAAGATAACGACGTATCCGTTATTCGCCAGCAGCTGCATTTCGTGAAAATAGACATCGCCGTAGACGGCCTTGGGACCGCCGTGGACCTCAACTACGGCGGGGTACTTTTCCTCCGGATCAAACTCATGGGGCTTGAGTATCCAGGAATCAATTTCTACCCCTTCTCGCTCCACCGGAAACTTTTTCGGAAGAGTAAAGTTCCCCTCCTGAATGCAATTATCGTTCAAGGAAGTGAGTTTCTCCGTCTCGCCACTTCCCGACAGGGTATATACTTCCTGAAGGTGATCAGGGGATAGCTTTACGTAAACTGCTCGTCCATTTTTTACGGAAAAATCATCCACCGAACCGCTTTTTATCGTCAGATACTCAACGTTCCCGGAAGCCGTCAGTGCGGCCAGACGGGAAAAACCCTCTCCGGTGGAAACGAAGTAGAACCTCCCGTTATCAACTGTACTGCCCTGGCCGTGGCCCAGCCTGACGTCCGTCAGAACACTATTGGAAAATGAATCATCCCACCCGTCCGTAAGCAGAGTCAGTTCCCGGTCGTTCAGATCGTACTCGTAAAGCTGGTGGTTCTGATTAATTCCCGCCTCCTCCATATCGGTCATCGTCACGTACAACGAGCCCGCTTTTTTAAACTCTACCAGCCGGAACTGAAAATCCTCTTCGGTGAGTTTTACCGGATCGGAATTATCCTTCAGGTCAACCACGTACAGTGAATTCGTAATCGGGGCCTTATCTGTGAACTCCCTGCCGACAAAAGCAACTTTTTCGCCCCTGAAGGCAAACTCTTCCACCGTAATAGTCCCTTCGACCAGCTCCTTCGGCCCTTCCATATCCTCTGAAAAGTAGAAGAGATGAAGTCTCTTTTTATTTGTAAACCCTTTACCGTTTGCCCAGAAAGGTATTTCATCGATAGTGATACAGCTTGCCTCGTTTTCCTCCTTTTCCTCTCCGTCGTCAGCTAGATCAACCGGGGCCTTATAGATCAACCCGTCACCGGTCCAGGAAAACTCGGAAACGGGATGTGGCAGGGAAAACGCCTGCGTCGCTTCGCCGCCGGTTACGTTTATCCTGTAAAAGTCAGTTTCTTCTTCCCCTTTTGTCTCGTCAGCGCGAGATGAGGCAAAGAGTAACTCTTCCTCCCCCAGCCAGGCAAAAGCTTCGTCACGGCCGGAAGTTGTGAGTTGATAGCTGTTCCCGGCTTCGAATTCATGAATCCAGATATTGGAATCGTAACCTTCTCCGTCCTCGGCGGTTTCCTTCACCAGAAACGCAACCTTTTTTCCGCCCTCGGAAATTTTCGGCCGGGAGATAAATTTAAAATTGGCTAAAGAATTTGGCTCAAGCTGGCTCATATTGCCTCCTATAGAAATTTTCCAGGGTTTTGGAATTCAACGTTAACTTCATATACCTTGAATCCCTGACGACTGAGACGATACCTATAATAAGTGCTGATTGAGGAAAGTCAATAGCTGCCCGACGGCCTGCGGTGCTTTCTTGGCAAGTTTTGGTAAAAGAAATTAGCTAAAGAAGAGTATTTCAGGGGAAAGAGTTCCCTGAAACCAGGGACTAGACTCGTTCGAACTCCAGCTCAAGTTCCTCCGAAATAGGGTCCCTGACGTCCATTATTATTCCTCTATCCCCCCTGAGGACGAGCTCGTCGTTTTCGTAATAGAAGAGATGGAAGTCTCCTCTCAGGGTCTCGACGTCCAGGGTAAGATCCATATAAGTCTCTTTTGAGTCGGGATCGTTTAATTTGATATGTGGTTCCTCGAAATTATCGTGGACCCATGAGCGTAGCCCCTTGAGTTCATCTTCGTAGCCCTGCACGTCCCGTGCCACGAAAAACACGTCGTGCTCGTCCGCCGAAGCGGAATCCCGGCTGACCAGCTCGTCCGTGTCCGTGTTAAACCAAAATATTCCTTTTAAGGATTGAAAAAAGCTCTTTAAACTCATTATCAGGGATAAATCCTGTTTATCTGTCGCGGAAACGGAATTGTCTCTCTAACGTGATCCAGATTACAGATCCAGGAAATCGTTCTCTCCACGCCCAGACCGAAGCCGGAGTGAGGCACGGAGCCGTATCTCCGCAGATCCAGATACCACTCGTATGGTTCTCTGGGCAAACCTTCTTCTTCAAACCTTTGCTCCAGCAGCTCCAGGTCGTCTATCCTCTGGCTGCCGCCTATAAGCTCGCCGTAACCGTCCGGAGCAATAAGGTCGGCCGTAAACACCCTCTCCCCGTCAGGCATTGGCTCCATATAAAACGGCTTCAGATCTCTGGGAAACGCCTCTATGAAAACCGGCTTGCCGAAGTGATCACCCAGGGCGGTTTCCGCGGGGGCACCAAAATCTTCTCCCGATTCCATCTCAATACCCGCCTCATTCACTATCTCCACTGCCTCCTCGTAGGTTATCCTGGGAAAGGGCTTCGCCACCTTCTCAAGCAGGTCTTCAGTATCCACGTCCAGACTCTCCAGTTCATCTCGCCTGGCCTCCACTACCCTGTTTACAACTGAATGCAACATGTCTTCCTGGAAATTCAGGTTCTCCTCGTGCTCGACCCAGCTAAGTTCGGCTTCCGCCATCCAGAACTCGGTCAGGTGTTTCCTCGTCTTTGACTTTTCCGCTCGGAACACCGGGCCTATCCAGTACACGTCTCCAAGAGCCGCCGCGGTGGCCTCCAGATATAGTTGAGAGCTCTGTGTCAGGTAGGCATCTTCTCCAAAATACTCGGTCTCAAACAGGGTAGTGGTCCCTTCTACCGAGACTCCGGTCAAAATCGGGCCTTCCGTCGCTATTAGACCCTCCTGGTCAAAATAATTCCGCAGCGCCTGCAGGAATTCGTGTCTTATCCTGAGTACCGGAGCAGCTCCTTTTGCCCTGATCCACAGGTGTCTGTTGTCCATGAGGAAACCCGGGCCGTGTTCCTTGGGCGTAATCGGAAATTCTTTCTCGACTGAATGCTGAACTTCGACTCCTGATACATCCAGCTCGTAGCCAATGGGCGCCCTCTCGTCCTCCTCCACGGTTCCCTTAACTATTATCGAGGATTCCCTCTTCAGGTCCAGTGTCAGCTCAAATAGCTCTTCCCCGACCGAATCCTCTTTTAATACGCCCTGAATCAAACCGGTGCCGTCCCTGATTTGAAGGAACTGAATTCCGCCACTGGACCTGCGATTGTAAAGCCAGCCTTTTATGGCTACCTCCTCGCCGGCGTGTCCATCCACTTCATTTATAGAAATTGATTTCATTTCTATCTACCCTTTTGGATAAATTTATCATAACTCTGCTTCGAAAAAAACCGACCCGATCGTCATCTAATTCTAGGCCCAGCAATTAGGTTTTTCATTCTCTGGGGTGCCCCGAATCAAGTCAATTTCCGTAAGAGCTCCCGATGATTCTTCCCGTTAGTAGCCACGATACCCTTTGAATCATAAATATCGAAGGGGTCACCCGCAAAATCCGTCACCTTGCCGCCCGCTTCAACTACTATCAGTGAGCCCGCGGCAACGTCCCAGGGCGATAATCCCAGCTCCCAGAAACCATCGAACCGTCCTGCAGCAACGAAAGAAAGGTCCGGGGCCGCCGCGCCGTCCCGTCTTATCCCCCTGGACTTCCTTACCAGCCTCGAGAAAGTTTCCAGAGCCTCCGGTACCAGTTCTGGATCGTAAGGAAATCCGGTGGAAAGCAGGGATCGAGATAATTCAGCCGTATCGGAAACTGAAATACCCGCTCCGTTCAGTTTCGCCCCTTCACCTTTTACTGCGGAAAAGGTTTCGTCCAGAAGGGGAATATGAACGACGCCGACAACTACTTCTCCTTCGGATTCTACGGCAATTGATACCCCGAACAGCGGATAATTGTAGACGTAATTCGTCGTACCGTCGAGAGGATCGACCACCCACTTCGTCTTGCTCTTTTCAACGCCGAATTCTTCCTCTGCCAGAATGGAGTGGTCCGGGTAAGTCTCCTGGATCTTTTCGACGATTAATTCCTGTGATGCCCGATCGTACTGAGTTACAAGGTCTGTAGGGCCTGTCTTATGACTTACCTTCCTTTCTTCCTCCAGACCCTCGACAAGTAAATCTCCCGCCTCTCTGGCAGTCGATTTGGCAAATTGTAAAAGATCTTCTTCCATTGATAACCCGATTACATTTTTTCGTTCATTATTTCAAGGACTCGCTGAGCCTCTTCTCCTGCCGATTGGCTTAGCTCCTCTCGCCTTACTTGATTCTTTTCTACGAAATCCTGGTCCTTTATCGATGAGAGATTTATGTCAACGTTCAACAGCGAAGTTCTTACTGTGGCTTCTGCAAGGATCGCGGACGCCCCTGCGTCAGTTACGGCATGAGCGTTCCCGGTTTCTGCACACTCCTTGCTCAGCTCGAGAACTTCACCAGCCAGTTCAGCCATTTTGAAGGGGGGCTCCGTTGCCCGCTTGAGCGCCGACTGGATTTTCTTCCTTCTATCTTCCTTTTGCTCTTCCGTTTCCTTCGGCAAACCATACGCTTCCATTACGTTGTTATAAGCAGCAATGTCCTCTCCGATGGCAGTCAAAAAACTATCCTGCAGCTCACCTGCTCGCTCTCGGATTTTCCTGTGGCGCTCCTCAACGTCGCTGTATTCATCCTTGCCGATCGTAAGATTTGCCACCATGGAAGACAGCGCTGCGGCGAGACCGCCTGCAACGGCTGCAGCGGAACCTCCGCCCGGCGCCGGTTTGCTCGACCCAAGATCGTTCAAAAAGCTCTCTATCTTCTGTTGCCTCGGATTTATTTCGGAATCTTCCGTCATCTTTGCTTTAATCCTCCCTGACCCAATATACTCTAACTCTGCGTTCGCTATCTCCAGATTTTATATCCAGATTCCCATCGTGCGCCCTGGCTATTGCTTTTCCAATCCTCCGGGCAAGATGTTCGTTAGTGGTCGCGAGCTCCATGGTCTCGGACTCTTCTTCCGCCCACATTATCTGCTGCAGTGGTCTATTTTCCTTCGCCCTCTCCGCGCTATTCTTAGCTATATGGAGTATTTCCTCTTTGTGCTCGTCGAAATAGTCGCCGGATAAATAAACGAGCCCCTCTGGATTCTTATCCCTTCTTCTTCTACAGGCCGGACAGAGTGCTTCTTTGGCGTTTTTGTCTTCTGGCTTGGACTTATCCACCCATCGCCCTTCATGGTAAACGAGCCCACAACTAGGACAGAAAGTTGGCTCTTTATACTTCTTACCCTCATAATAAGGATTCTTCGATTCGTGTCCTACATCTCCCCGACGCTCCTCTTCCATCAAAATCACCTCGAATTAAGCTCCGAGGACAGAGACTATTCCTCTTCGAGCAGATTTTCCAGATAATCTATCGACTCACCGACTGTAGTTAAGTCCTCCGCGTCTTCATCAGGAATCTCAATCCCAAACTCGTCCTCAAATTCCATGATCATTTCTACCGTATCCAGCGAATCCGCTCCCAGGTCCTCGACGTAAGAAGCATCCAGCGTCAGTTCGTCTTCGTCTACCATCAGTTGCCTGCTAATGATCTCCTTAACTTGAGATTCGAGATCTTCCATTAAAATACCTCCTAGTAGAATATAAACGTAAGTTCGGCGGTGAAAAGTCTAGCCAAATGACAAACCACCGTCAACCCTGAGTACAGTTCCGGTTATATAGCTGGCTTCGTCGCTCAACAGGAAAAGCGCTGGCCGGGCCACTTCTTCCGGATCGGCGAACCTGTTCAGAATAACGTTATTCAGATAAGCCGAGCGCTTCTCCTCAGGAATATCTTCCGTCAGCTGCGTGTCGACAAACCCGGGAGCTACGACGTTGGCCCGCAATTTCCTTTTTCCGTACTCCTGGGCAAGCGATTTAGTGAATCCAACTATTCCCGCTTTAGCCGCTGCATAATTTGCCTGGCCCCTGTTACCGAGCAAGCCGGAGACAGAAGAAATATTAACTATACTGCCCCCCTGTTTTATCATGTACCTGACCGTCGCCCTCGTACAGTTAAAAGCGCCGTTGAGATTGACGTCAATTACTTTCTGCCACTCTTCCGGAGACATCCGAAGCATCAGGTTGTCGCTCGTCAGACCCGCGTTGTTCACCAGGTAATCTATTCGACCGTATCTATCGAGTGTTTCTTCCACGGACCCCTCAACTGACTCCATGTCCGCCACGTCGGTTTCCAGAAAGGCACAATCAGCTCCCAGCTCCTCGGCAGTCTCGGCCCCGCGGGAACGCGAAAATATCAGTGTTTTTATCCCTTTCTCAACCAGACGACGGGTAATCTGTTCTCCTATGCCACTTCCACCTCCCGTGACTATCGCGACTTCACCGGAAAACTGCAATTTATATCACCTCGGCAAAACTCTTTCCTTCCAGCCCCGGAACTGTCCTCTCAGTCAGCTTGGTAAGCGTCTTATCGGGACCTACTTCTACCGTTCTGTCTACACCAAAATTTTTCAAGCTCTGAACGTAATTCACCCACATCACTGGATGGGTCATCTGGCGGGCCAAAAGCTTCGCCAGCCGTTCTCCATCCCTTTCAAACGAACCGGACACCCCGGAAAGTACGGGCAGGTCGGGGTCGCTAAAATTGCACCTTTCGATAAAGCCCGCGAGTTCCTTCTCGGCCTCATCCATAAACGCCGAGTGAAACGGACCGGTAACGTCCAGCTCAATACACCTGGCGTTTTCCGACCTGAGTCGCTTGCAGCTTCTGTCCAGATGATCTTCCCTTCCCGATATTACCACCTGCTGCGGCGAGTTATAGTTTGCAATGGTCACGGGTTCGTCCATCTGGTCGACAAGTTCTTCCACTTTGGCGTAATCGGCGCCCAGCACAGCGACCATCGAACCCTTCACGTCAATATTACCAGTCAACTCCCCCCTTTTCTTGACCAATTCTATCCCTTCCCTGAACGACAAAGCACCAGAGGCAACGATGGCGGAGAACTCGCCCAGGCTATGACCGAGCATGCAGCTGGGCTCTATCCCTTTATCCCGCAAGATTTCATACCTGGCAAGACTATCAGTAAAAATAGCGGGCTGGGCGTACTCCGTTCGCGACAATTGCTCTTCCGGCCCCTCGAGCATAAGTTCCTTCAGGTCGAAGCCCATGACCTCTCCAGCAGTCTCGTAAAGAGTAGCGACCCGCGGATCTTCTGAGAAGGATTCTCCCATCCCGACTTGCTGCGAGCCCTGCCCCGGGAAAAGAAACGCTGTCTTTGCCACTGCGATCACCACTCCAGGAGGGTTGCGCCGTAAGCCGCCCCGGCTCCGAAAGCTGTCAGCAAAACGAGGTCTCCCTCTCTGATATCCCTTTCTTCAACCGCTTCCTTCAGAGCCAGAGGAATAGTTGCCGTGGAAGTATTGGCGTACTCGTCTAGGTTAACAACTATTTTATTCATTCCGACGCCGAGACTCTTCGCGAGCTGTTTGATAATTCTGATATTGGCCTGATGTGGAACAATCCAATCGACGTCCGAAAGCTCTTTTCCGGCGTCATGGATCACTTCGAGGGACGAGCGCTTCATCATATTGACAGCCGACTTGAAAACGCCTTTTCCTTCCATCTCCACGTAGTATTTCCCGTTGTCTTCGTTACCTTTTGCAGGGGGCAATCGCGTCCCTCCGCCTTCCAGCCTGATCAACTCGGCCTTCGTCGGATCGCCACTTATAGAAGAGGAGAGAATCTTTCCCTTTGAACCGCCAGAGCTAATTACCGCGGCTCCCGCTGCGTCACCAAACAGTACACAGGTGCTCCTATCATCCCAGTTCACCACACGGGACAGCGCTTCGAGCCCGATGATCAATACCTCGTCATAACCGTTCCCCCTGATCATGTTAATCGCCACGTCTATCGCGTAGAGAAAACCGCTACAGCCCGCTTTTAAGTCGAAAAAAGGTATATCGCCCGGCAGGCCCAGCTCTCTCGTGATAAAAGGTGAAGAACCGGGGATCGGCATATCCGAGATATTGGTTGCGGTTATCAAAAGGTCGATTTCTCCCCTGTCCACGGACGAACCCCGCAGCGCTTCTTCCGAGGCAGTAACTCCCAGAGAAGACGGGTCCTCTTCTTCTCCCAGCACGTGTCTATGTTTTATTCCCGTACGAGAGGTGATCCACTCGTCGGAAGTATCAACCATCTTTTCCAGGTCCTCGTTCGTGAGGACTTTCTCCGGAACACCAGTTCCAACACCTAATATATTTGGTTTTCTTATTTTATCTTTCCTTTTATTCACTAAAATCAATCCTCTCCATTTCTGATTCAATTTTTCCCGGTAAATCCCATCGTGACGCCTGTCTGGCGTTTAGGATAGCGTTCTTAATTGCGCGGGCGCCCGATCTGCCGTGAGCAACAAAAACAATTCCCTTTACCCCCAGCAGCGGTACGGCGCCAAACTGAGAATAATTCAGCTGATTCTGCAGCTTTTTCAGGGTCGGGCGCAAGATCAAACCGCCCAGCTTTGCCCGTAAACTTGATCTAAGCGCCTGTTTA
>CAZENJ010000066.1:0-11699 GCA_964513485.1 uncultured Thermotogae bacterium
CGATCAAAGGAGGAGCGGGAGCGAAGACGAAGATATAAGAAGTATAGCACTGCCGGAGAACGAGGACGGCAATACAAGCGACGAGAACGATCTGGATGTCCCTACTTTTCTCAGGAAAGGCTGAACAGCTATTTTTGTCTCCCCATTGAGACAAAGGGAGAGAAAGAATTTAAGTGGTAATCTCCCCCGCCCTGTTCGTTCTCGATTTGCTGGAAGTAATACTCTCGCAACAATTCCATCCTTCACAGAACGGGGAAGTCACCGACTCAATACCCGTACCCGTAATTAGTAGAAAAGATCCTTCATCCGCAACAAATCGTCATCTATCGGTTTGGGCGAGTTCGCGATGACTTTCTCCAGGCTAACGGGTTCGACCTTGTTTCCCTGGAAAGAAGTCATATAGTCGAATTTTCCGTCCAGACAATACTCCACGGCAGCTATACCGCATCTGGTAGCGAGGAGTCTGTCAAAGGCGGTGGGTTCTCCGCCCCGCTGCAGGTATGCCAGAGTGGTTACCCGAATCGGCATCTCAAGAATTGCGTCCAGCTGGTCCTTCAGGTAGTGGCCGATCCCGCCCAGCTTGACGTGGCCAAAAGAATCGGTGCCGGTTTCACGGGTTATCTGCTGGTCCAGGCCCTTGGGGCTGGCTCCCTCGGATATAACGACGATGGAGAAATGCTTCCCGACTGACTCCCTTTCCTTTATCCGCTCCTTGACGCCCTGCACCTCGAAGGGCTCTTCCGGCACCAGAATGGAATCGGCACCGCCGGCAAGACCGCCGAAAAGCGCTATCCAGCCTGAGTCCCGTCCCATAACCTCCAGGATCATTACTCTATGGTGGGAGTGGGCCGTAGTATGCAGCTTGTCCACGGCTTTCATGACCTGAGTTATGGCGGAGTGGAATCCAATTGCGTATTCGGTCTCGGCAAGATCGTTGTCAATCGTCTGGGGAATTCCGACTGCATTTATATCATGGTCCCTGAGCTTGTGTGCCACTCCCAGGGTATCGTCACCGCCGATCGCTATCAGCGCGTCCAGATCGTTTGCCCTGTAATTCTCGACGGCCTGCTTTGCCCCGCCTTCCGTGGAAAACGGATTAGTGCGAGAGCTACCGAGAAACGTTCCGCCGATTGGCAGAATTCCGGAGACGTCATTTCTGCTAAGAACCCGTTTATCGTCCTCGAGCAATCCGGCCCAGCCGTTCTTGAACCCGACAACGTTAATTTCTTCCGACTTCGCCTTGCGAACTATTGCCCTGATCGCGGCATTAATACCGGGGGAATCTCCCCCACCAGTAATGACACCAATTCTATTCATATCTATCACCCGTAGTTAAGTTTTCTAAGTATATAAACTTCTGTCAACGGAACCGGCCTGTTCAAAGAGATTCCCTGCAGTTTCTTTTATGCTTTCTCTGATTACGCGGGAAACTACACGGGGATCGAAATCCGACTTGTTCGGGCTCCAATCGGTATCGGAGAAGAATCCTTCTCTATCATCCTTTACTCCCTCCGGGGGAAGGATGGAATCTTTGTTCTCCAGATAATAGTCAAGTGCCGCCCGGGCGTATTCGTACTGATATCTGGTATCTTTGTTAAGCTTACAGACGCCGTAGTCGAGAACCTGAACCAGCTGTTCTTCGACGAGCCCGGACGATCCGTGTAAAACCAGCGGGACATCGAAACCCGCTTCCGTTAGCGCCTTATCTATTTCTTCCACGAGATCGACCTTTAATTCGATATCCTTTCCTTTACTTACCCCGTGCTGGGTTCCGACGGAAACGGCCAGCAGGTCTATTCCGGTGCGCTTGACGAACTCAACTGCTTCCTCCGGATTCGTGTAAAAAGCCTCTGCCGAGGCAGTTTCTTCGTCCTCTACTCCTTTTATCTTGCCCAGTTCGCCCTCTATCAAGACCCCGCTACCCTCGGCGTAGTCGACGACTTCTTGAGTTATACTAACGTTATCGTCAAACGACTCCTTGGAGGCGTCGATCATTATCGACGAGGCCAGGCTTTCGTCTATCGCGGTCTTAATCAGTTCCATATTAGCCTGTTTCAGGTGGTCCATATTCAAAAAGGTTCCGAACTCGTAGTTTTTCGCGAGTTCCCTGACGTAGTTCGACATAGCCCGCAGTCCAGTAACCGGGTCCCCGTTACCAGCAAACTTCGAGGCGCTATTGCTGAGCTGGAGCACCAGATCGCTGTTCTTTTCTTCCGCAGCTTCCATTAAGCCAATTAGAATATTCGGCTCCGCGATATTTGAGGCAATAAAACCGTACCCGGCTTCTTTTGCCTGCCCGTACACTTTCTCTAGCTCTGTTCCTGTTAAAAAAGCCACACTTACCCCCTTATGAGATAAATCAATTGAGTTGAGAGCCACTGGGTAAATAACTAGATAATTTTACTAAGAAAGTCGGAATTTGCAACGGATAGTCAATTACCCTTACCTTAAAAGGACCAAGTGGCAGCAGCAGTTCCCCGTCACCCGTGCTGGATGGGTGCTGGTTGAAAATTTCGGGAGAGTGACCTGATTTATGGCTTTAGATATCACCCAATGGGGGAGGATAAATAAGTTTCTCAAATAGCAGGGATGTTTTCCTGCAAACTGAGTTAGTAATTGGCATTAAGGGAGAGAATCGCACGGCTTAGGTTTAAGTTGATAAATGGTTGAACATTCCGTACCTTAATATAGGTAATGAAACTTTAGAGGTTTAATTAGGCTGGATTAAGCTTATTAGATTTGGTTTATTGGTTGCAATCGGGCTTGCTTATTGGTTGATATCAGATGGTCAAAGTTTTCATAGGTTTGGGTTCGAATTTAGGAGACAGGAAGAAGAACATAGATAATTCTATTCGGCTCCTGCACGATCCGGGAGGAAATAATAATATTGAGATCCTGGATCGAGCTTCTTACTACGAAACGGAGCCCGTCGGCCCCATCCAACCCTGGTTTATCAATACAGCAATAAAGATTGAGACCAGCCTTTCTCCGGAGGAAATTCTGAGCAAATGTAAAGAAGTGGAACGGAGAATTGGCAGGGTCGATTCATTTCGGTGGGGACCGAGGCTGGTCGATCTCGACCTTTTGTTGTTCGGGGATCGGGTAGTTAACACGGAACAGTTGGTTTTACCTCACCCCCAGCTGGAGGAACGAAAATTCGTTCTTCTTCCTCTCATAGAACTTGAGGCGCAATTGACTCACCCCGGATTGGGGATCCCTCTAGAAAACTTATTGCCCAAAACGGAAGGAGACAAAAAGGTGGTAAAACTCCAATGAAAAGAATTTTAATTTCCTCCGCCGGAGAAGGCGAAGGGGAAAAACGCGTAGCCATTACTGAAGACGGAAAATTGGTTGAAATTTTTTACGAGGATTTTCAGCAGGATAAGCTGGTAAGCAACATTTACAAGGGCAGGGTAGAAGACGTTCTTTCCGGTCTTGGTTCGGCTTTCGTGGACGTAGGGGAAGAGCAGAGTCTCTTCCTCTCCCGGAGCGAGATAAATCAGGCGATTCTGCGCAGTCGCGGGTTCGACCCAAACGAGTACCCCCCACAGATAAACAAAGTTATCAACGAGGGGGAATCCCTGATCGTTCAGGTAAAACGGGGCGGGATCGGGACAAAAAACCCCCAGGGAACGACAAAAGTAAGCCTGCCCGGGAGATACTGGGTTTTTCTCCCAAAAGATAGCAGGCTCGGAATTTCCCGCCGGATAACGGACGACCAGGAGATAAATCGCTTAAAAAACGTCGCCAGGAGCCTGAAGGAAGAGAACGAAGGACTCATAGCGCGAACGGCTTCGAAAAACGCATCAAAGGAGGACCTGAAACGCGACTTTAACTTCCTCCTCGGAACCTGGAAAGGAATTGAAGAGGAAGCGACAAAAGTCAAACCGCCTCACCTGCTGCACTCCCACGCGGGTATTGTCAGAACGATTATCCGGGATCGGCTGCTGGAAGGGATCGATCAGGTACTGGTCGACTCCAATGAAGTTTACGAAGACATCCTGGACTACATTCACTACCTCCGGATGGACGAGTTCAAGGACTCGATAGAACTCTATCAGGAAAAGGAACCATTATTTACTCGTTACGGAGTCGAAAGTCAGTTAAAACAATGTCTGCAACGGGAAGTCAGCCTCGATTCGGGGGGTTACCTCGCTATAGACGAAACCGAGGCCCTGACAGCTATTGACGTCAACACCGGCGGCAACGTCAATCACAAAAATCAGGCCCAGGCTATTCTAAACACCAACCTGGCCGCGGCGCGGGAGATCCCGATACAGCTTAGATTGAGGAAGATAAGCGGAATAATAATCGTGGATTTCGTCGACATGTACGACAACGAGGACCAGCAAAAAGTCATCAACCAGCTAAAGGACAGCCTGCGGGAAGACAGGGTTCCGGCGGATTTCATCGACATGACTCCGCTTGGCCTGGTCGAGATAACCAGGAAACGAGAGGGAGAAAGTCTGGCCGACTTAATGGAGGAATACGACAACGAAGTGTAATTGAAGCTCCTCCGACAGGAAAAGTTCGAGTTTAACCGGGATACGAATCCCGGGCTCGCTGCTGATTAAAATTAAACCGACTGCTGGCCGACGAAATTACGAGCGTGGCGGCCGTCTACCGTTGATTACCTGTCTAAGGCAAGAGTTATTTCCGCTTCGGCGACAGTTTCCCCGTCGACGGAACCTTCGACTGCCACTCGACATATCGAAGACCTAGCCCTGTTTATTTCTCCGGCGAAGACGAGCTGGTCACCCGGTGTGACTTTCTCCCTAAACCGGGCCCCGTCGATACCGACGAGGAAACCTATACCTTCCCCGCCGAGCTTCTGCCGTGCCAGTATCCCGGCAACCTGGGCCATTCCTTCGACAATCATCGTCCCGGGCATAACCGATGGACCCGGCTCGGGAAAATGGCCCTGGAAGAAGGGCTCGTTGACGGTCACGTTCTTCAGGGCCCTGATGCTTTCCCCGTCTATTTCCATAACCCTATCGACAAGGAGATAAGGGTAGCGCAGCTCAATTGCCTCTTTGATCTCTTCTATATCCATCATTTTACCCTGTCAACCGCTGCGCAACTCGCTTCTCAGCGCCTCTTTCGTGGTCTCCGTCAGATCCGCGACCTGATCGCTGTTACGATAAAGGATAATATTTTCCTGACGGAACACCAGATCGTATCCCGCCTCGTCGGCCCTCAAATTGGTAATCTGGAATATCTTCTGTTCGATCAACCTGGTAAGAAGGTCGTCCAGCTGGGTATACTGACTATTTATTTGCGATAGAGTCTGAGATACTTCTTCCGGGGCGACTTTGCCCTCTCGCATATTGCTCAGGGTGTTGTTTAGCTCTTCCATAATCGGATCCACCTGACCCTTGAGTTGCTCCAGCTGCTCCGCGACCGATTCGAAGCCCCTGGAGTTCATCATCTTTTCCACCATGGCCAGATCTATCCCCAACTTGGCCTTCAGTTGCTCGGCCTGGAGTATGTCGCTTTGTTTCCGAAATTTCTTCTCCGAAATTTCTTCCTGGATTGCCTGTTCCCTCAGGTTGACGAGCTCCTCGTTCTTCGCCTGGGCGGTTTCTCTTTCCTCTTTGACTGCATCGGTGAAGACCTGAAATGCCTCGGTAGCATTCACGTATCCGACTTTCAGCTGAGTTTCAGCCGCAGTCGATTCGGGAATTTCTATTTCGTCTACCTGGGTCTCCAGCTCTCCCACTCTATTGCGAAGATCGGTTAGGTCAGGGTCCGTGGCCCCCTGGCTGCTTCCCTGAACCCGTCCGGCCAGTTCGTCAACGGTTGTTTTCAATTGATTTACCGCGTCAACAGAGGCAAAAGAAGAAAAATTATCCGGCATTTTTCCCACACGTGCCTCAAGGTTCTCCACCTCGTCCCCCATCTTATCCACTCTATCAGTTAAATCCGTCAGATCATTGCTTCCCCCGACCATCCCTCCCAGGTAACCTCCGGCAAAACCCAGCAAAAGTGCAACGACTAACGATATAACCAGCTTAGTGTTCGTCAAAAGTATTCACCTCAAACTACTTTTTCTAAAACATTTTCCCCACGCCAAAATAAAAAGTGGGAACGTAGCCAAAATCTTCTCGAATCGGCCAGGCCCCGCCGATCCTCAGGTGTCCAAATAACCTCAGATTTATTTCAAATCCTGTAGAAGCCTTGAAATTAAACGGGTCCTCGTCCCCAAAATTTACTCCGCTATCGACAAACGTCGAGACGTAAAGGCTTCCGGGCAGCAACTGGAGCCTGTACTCCCCGTTGAGGAAACCGTAGTTGCTCGCCACTCCCTTTTCCACTCCCCGTATCGTGTTTTTGCCACCGAACTCCGATTGATAGCTTGGCGGAGTATCGAGACCCAGGCCGAGCTGCAGGTGAAAGCCAAAGGTCTGTTGCTTCTCGCCGGCAATATCCAGCTTTGGCAATCCCCGAAAGATACTGGCGTCAAAAGTGGCCTGAGTGAAGCTCAACCCCGGAGCAAAATCACCGGCCTTTTCCAGTTTCAGCGATCTCCTCGTCCCGGCAGTCGCGAATAGGGGGTTGTTCCGGTCATCGTAAATCAGATCCGCCGACAGTATATGCGTCAGAGAATTGGCCGGAGCGTCATCTCCAAGGAGCCAGTCAGCGTTGTATCCCATGTTAAGCGACAAATTACCGGAAAGCGGGTAGCCGAACGACGCCTCGACCCCCTGGCTCGACCCGACGTTTCTGTACAAACTAATCTTGGTAAAGTTAAACCCGGAAGGATAATAGACGTTTTTCCAGTCCAGACTACCTCCGAACTTGGCATCAAGTGAAAGTTTCCGGTTCAAATCGAGAGAAATGTCCTGCCCGAGACCAAATATGTTTTTCGTAGACAGCTTCAGGTTTCCACCGAGTCCGGAACCCGTCCAGGTCAGTCCCCCGTTGATACTATTAAGCCTACCCTTCTCTTCGATGTTGACAACTACTTTCATTCCGGCGGAAGCCCTCTCCGGTTTTAGCTCCACCTCGGAAAAGTAACCAAGATTTAGCAGTCTTCTTCTGGAATCGACCAGATCAGTCGATTTTATGATATCCCCCGGTGAAAAGCGCAATTTGTTGGTAATAATTCGCCTTTCAGTTTTTGAATTCCCCTCGATCACCACCTGCGAGATCTCTCCCTCGTTCACTTTTATTACCAGCTGATCGTCTTTTACTTGCTCGTAGGAAAAACTTACGTAAGGATAACCGGCGTCAGTATATTTCCGATAAACGGGCGCCAGCGCTTTTAAAACTTCGTAATTATTTGCCTCGCTCTCCGGAAGTCCTTCCAGCACCTGCCGCAACTCCTCCTCCGGGAAGACCCTGGCCCCGACCAGCTCAATCCCGGTAGCCTCCACCGGTTCATCAATTATTTGCCTCTCCTCAAGTTCCCAGCGGAGGATGATGTCCGATTTGCTGTAGCCGCGGGCGGGGAATAATTCGACGGAGGTAAAGTAGATCGAACTCTGCAAATTCTGGTAGGTTTTTTGTAGTTCCTTCATTTTCACCGGATTTCCTTTCTTCAGTTCGACCATGTCCAGGGCGACTTCCTCCGGAACCGTCCTCAAACCTTCCATCCTGAAACTGACGAGTTCTCCCTCGATGATCTCTATTTTGAGCGTATTGTCGATCTCTATTTTACCGGTGCTTACGAGCGGGTAGCCCTGATCCTTGTATTTCTTGCTGATATTTTTCAGGCCCTGATTAAGTTCGGTTTTGTTGATAACCTCGCCCTTCTTTACTCCCGCTTTTCTCAAAGCCTGCTTGAGTTTTCCGGTCCCCACAAGATTTACACCCGTGAACTCGTACTTCTTCAAAACCGGGTATTCCTGCAACTCCAGCTTCAGAATGATCTTTTCCCCGTCAATTTTTGTATCGCTACTGACGTTTTGAAAGTAGCCGCTCTTCCGCACGGCCTCGATCTTCTCGTTCAGGTCTTTCCTGCTAACCGAATCACCTTTTTTCAAGCCAAGTTGCTCCAGAACCTCTTTATCCTTGACCTTCTCGTTACCCGTAAGCTGGATCTCTTCTATAATATATTCGGTCTCGCCCTCCTCGCTCTGCCCCCTCAACCCAAAACTCAGCGGGAGAAGGAAGACCAGAAGTGTCAGGAGAACGATCGTAGTTAGTTTCTTACCGGCATAATATTTCATTCGCTTATACCCCTTCTTTTCGTAATAATTTTTCTCTCGTGCTGCGGTACTGTATCGCTTCGGACAGGTGCTTGGGTTTAATCCTATTCGATTGCTCCAGGTCTGCAACCGTTCTAGAAATTTTCAGCACCTTGTGGTACGCCCTGGCCGAAAAGCCATAACGATCTATTGCCTGCTCGATCAGACTCTCTGCCCCTGATTCCAGCCGACAGAACTCTTCCACCTGTTCGGCGGTCATTAAAGAATTCGTAAAGCTTTCTCCGGAAAATCTCTTCCTCTGAGCAGAACGAGCGATTTCAACCCTCTCCATTATCCCTGAACTCTTTCTTCCTTCCGCCCTATTCGTCATCTCATCCTTTTCTAACCTCTGAACGTCGACGAAAACGTCTATCCTGTCCATAAAAGGGCCCGAAATCTTTTTCCTGTACCTGCGAATCTCGTGCGGCCGACAGGTACATTCTTTCACCGTATCACCCAGATAGCCACAGGGGCAGGGATTCATAGCTCCAACCAGAGTGAAGTTTGCCGGAAACCTGAAGGAGTTCGAAGCTCGAGAGATAGTAATTTCCTGGTCCTCCAGCGGCTGACGCAGTGTCTCCAGTACTCTCCGGTTGAATTCGGGCAGTTCGTCCAGAAAAAGAACCCCGTTGTGGGCCAGACTTATCTCTCCCGGCGTCGGGTTCCCCCGACCGCCACCAACCATTCCCGCATATGAAATCGTATGGTGGGGCGACCGGACTCTCCTGGTGGTAACCAGCGGTTGTTCGGCACTCAATTCTCCCAGAATACTGTAAATTTTTGTGACCTCTATCGCTTCCTCGAACGAGAGTGGCGGCAGAATCGTCGGTAATCTCTTCGCCAGCATGCTCTTTCCCGATCCGGGTGGACCACTCATTAATACATTGTGCCCTCCGGCCGCCGCTATCTCCAGTGCCCTCTTCGCTCCCTCCTGGCCCTTTACGTCGCTGAAATCCCTGACAAATTCCTGCTCGGAGGCAAAGTAGGCTTCTCTGTCGAAAGTGAAATTTGCCACCGAACCACCGGAATCGGCGTCCAGAAAATCGATTGCTTCCTTAAAGTTGCCCACGGGATAGACGTCGAGCGACTCGACTATCGCCGCTTCCTTCGCGTTACCTTCGGGAACGAGGATCGAATCTATTTCCGGCTTCTCCCTTGCCGCCAGCACCACAGGCAAAACGCCGCTGACGGATCTTAGTTCTCCGTCCAGCGACAATTCTCCGATCAACAATTTGTTTTCAAGCGATCCCTCGGCCAGCTGCCCGGTTGCCTGTAGTATAGTGCCGGCAATTGGCAAATCCAGCCCGACCCCCTCTTTCTTTACGTCGGCGGGGGCCAGGTTTCCCGTGATCTTCTTAGTCGGAAATTCAAAGCCGGAATTCTTGATTGCGCTCCTTATCCGATCCCTGCTTTCCTGGACTTCCTTTTCCGGCAGTGCAACGAGGTTAAAACTTGGCAGGCCGCGGGATACGTCACACTGGACTTCCACGATTATGGCGTCTATCCCCGTAACCGCGCCGCTCAAAGTCTTCGATATCATTTCCCTTAACCTGCGGGTCTTATGGCATCTTCATAATGCCGAATTTCGCCGTCCGACATGGCCAGTACGTCAAACCGGGCACTCCCTTTGTACTCGTTTTCCATGATCCATTTCTTCGAACACTTGACGAGTCTCCTTTTCTTCTTCTCCGTAATGGACTTCTCCGGCGACACGTAACTGCCTCTGCCCCGACTCTTAACTTCGACAAAAACCACAAAATCATCGTCAAGAGTAATAATGTCGATTTCTCCCCGATAACAAAAATAGTTCCGGGTAACTATTTGATGACCTTCTGACTTCAGATATTTTGCAGCACGATCTTCTGCTTTTTTTCCTCGTTTTGCCATAAATAAAAAATGTCTCCAAGCTGCAATTCGGAATTAAGAATAACGAACGAATGTGAAAATCCTATGTATGATAACGGTTGATTTAGCCTTTATTCAAACTAAACAGGACGTTATCCGCTTCCAGTTTCCCTCGCTCCCCGAGACTTGATACCCGCTGGACCCGGACCTAGAATAATTCAGGTGAAATAATGGTTTTCGAACGCGAGAAAGGGCTCACCGTATTTGATGGAGCAATAGGAACTGAAGTCCAGAAACGGGCACCGGACGCCTCGGACAACCTGACGGAGTTGCTCAACCTGAAGCGGCCTGAGATCATCAAGAATATTCATCTGGACTACCTCCGGGCCGGCGCCCATTTTTTAACTACGAACACTTTTTCCGCCAACGGGATCAGACTTGCCCGCTCCAACCATTCCGAAAAGTTGGGCGAGATCAACGAAAAAGGTGTCCTCCTGGCTAAACAGGCCATAGAGGAATACAGCGAGCCCGGAGAGGAACTTTTTGTCGCCGGTTCGATCGGTCCAACCGGTGAAACACTGGTCCCGCTCGGGGACAGTTACTTCGAAGATTTCTACGAGACTTTTCACGATCAGGCGGAGGCGCTGCGCGGTGCCGGAGCAGACTGGCTGATAATTGAGACCATGGAGTCGCTCCGTGAGGCCAAGGCGGCACTTATCGCGGCCCTGGAGGTCGGCCTCCCGATCATAAGTTCACTATCCTACGGGGAACGGGGTCGAACGAGTTACGGTGTCGAACCCGAAGCGGGTGGGGTGACGCTCGAACGATTGGGCTGCAACGTACTAGCGATGAACTGTGGTACGGGGCCGGGGCCCTACCCGGAGCTGATCAGAAAATACAGCGAGTTCACGGAAAAGCCCCTTCTGGCGGAAGCAAACGCCGGCACGCCCGAGTTAAAAGAGGAAGAGGTAATCTATGAAATGACGCCGGAGGAATACGTTGAGAGAATCGAACCCGGTCTACCCTATCTTTCCGGTGTAGGTTCCTGCTGTGGCAGCGATCCGAACTTTACGGAACTGCTAGCAGAGATCGCGCCACAATCAGGAGATCAAGGGGAAAGACCCGGTGAGCAGAGGAGATACATCAGCAATAATGCCAGCGTGGTTAATCTGGACGACGGGGTGGATTTCACCGAAATAGAAGTAACCGGTAATGGTCTGGACGATATTTCAAATGAGCTTGGCCGAAAGCAAGTCAACATGCTACGCTTCGAAAATATCGCCTCCTCGGGGGAGAAACTCGAGAAGTCCCTTTCACGAAGTTTTCTTCGGCTCCGGACCGGAAAACCCGCCGGGATAGTTACCGGGGACCCCGAACAGTTAAGAACTTTTCTGAAGAGCTATCCGGGGATAGCACCCGTCGAAGCGACCGGCAATAAAACCCGAATCCGGAAGGTCGCGGAGAAGTACGGCGGGCTGCTTATATAGACTGCCCACCAGATAACGGTTAACTTGAACAGAATTGGTGCGGACTTGCCCGGCAAAGGGTGCTGGGTGAAAGTTTCGGGAGAGCGTCTTGGCTCGAGGCTTAGCTATGGCCATTCACCGGGGAAGATAATTACACTCCCCAACCAGGGCAGATATTTCTTCTCGATACGGATCCATA
>CAZENJ010000067.1:0-11678 GCA_964513485.1 uncultured Thermotogae bacterium
GAGTTCTCCGAGCCGAATAGTTGATTCCGCGGGGAGCTCAAGCACGTATTTAAAGGGGTTTTCCGGGGTGTGACTGGGACAATTGGCAGTCCGGCAGGGCTTCATCGTTACGCTCTCCTCCAGCAGGCCGTCGGAATCGAAAAAACCTATCTGAAGCGCCATCTCAGTATCTTTCATCCAGAAGCCGGTTCTCACCTCTTCCGGAAAGATAAACAGCATACCGTCGAGCTCGACCAAATCATTCACGTGCTGCAAGCCGTGGGTCCAGCGGCTGGAATTGTCCGCAAGGGCCACGGTCAGTTTCCTCCCGGCGAGATTAACTTCGGTAACTGGAAAATCCTTTAGCGAGGGCGGAACGAAAACCGCTCTGTTTAAGGTACTATCCAAACTTTCTTTTGCCGAAAAGAAGCCAGTCTTCCAGCCGGGATAGATCCTGTCGAGCAAAAATGCCTTTACCGCCCCCAGCGCTGCCAGCCTATCCCTGATAGGTGTCGGTCCGTCAAGTGGCGTTTTTAGCCGGTTAACAAGATCCGACCTTATTTCCCCCGCCGGTTTATAGTCGATTTCGATCCCGTTTCCTTCGAGGTGTTTGCCTGCTTCCATCATAATTCTTGTCCCGGCGTACCGGGCAGTTCCTTCCAGCCACTGAAGGTAATGTTCGAACGACAGAATTTCATCATCCCGGTACAGCTGCGAGGCTTTCCTTCCAGAAGTAATATCAGCCAGGATCTCTCTTGTCCCCGCCAAACTATTCTCCTGAATCGCGCGGAAATGTCCTTTCCCCCGTTCGATGATTTCCTCTCGCCACTTTCGGGAATTTCTCAAGCGTCCCTGAATATCGCGAGAATCACCCGAAAAACCAAAATCCGGTACTCCCTCGGGACCGCCAAGGGAGCTAAGCTGGAAAGCGTGAAAACTCTCGTGTACAACGACCCGAACGTAATCAAACCTGTCCAGCTGAAAATCGGTCTGGCCCATCTCTTCCCGGACCAGCCGAATAAATTCATTCCTGGCAGGAACGACCACGGACCATGTTCCGCCAATCGGGTAAGCCGTTGCCGCCGGTTCGGGTAAAACGCCTCCTTTCTTTCTGTATATTCCGGTTTCACCACTTACCTTTCTAAACCCTTCCGGTGGATCGGGGTGACCGAGAAGATAACCGTAACCGCCAACGTTAATAAAAACCGGAGGTGGGGCCGCACCAAAGCCGGGCCAGACGTTATTACCGAACTTCCCGACCAATCTTCTGGCCTCTATTCCCAGGATAACTCCTTCTGGCACCTGCGTTCGTGGCTCCGGCCTGGCGGTAAAAGTTATTACCACTGCAACCAGGACCAATAAAATCGCCAATATCTCGATAGCTCTGGAAACGTTTCCCGGACCGGCCGGGCTTTTTTTAGACACCTTGAGACACCCCCGGGGCAAAATATGATCATCCGCGCTAATTCAATTATAGGAAAACCTCTTAGACTGAATTATCGGGTGATCCAGCGATCAGAGCAAGTTGGATTCTCAACAGCCTGCTCGCTGTAAGTTCTTTATCTCCAGCTACGATCCGATTAACATTCAGAACGGGACACGGTTTTCCGGCATTTATTTACGGCGAGCAAACCGGACGATTCCCCCCGGGGTGCCGTACTTCCTCGGGGAGTTCCAGTAATCAAAAATCCGACTTTCCCTGGCCGTATGGCTGGTATTCACGGCAGGTGGTGTCATATTATTAAATTGCAGGAAGTGGATAAGATAATAAGTCTTATTCTTTCTCAAAATACAGGAGGGCCAGAATTAGCGGAGAGACCAGGGTTCTTTGTATAGGCGATATGCATCTCGGCCGGCACCCGACGGGGATACCGGAAACGATTGATTCCCGGGAGTATTCCCCGGCTGAAATCTGGGGGGAGACCGTGGAAAAGGCAATTCGGGAAAAAATTGATCTGGTGGTTCTTACCGGGGACGTTCTGGACGATCGTTCCAGTTATTACGAAAGTTTCGGGGACTTCGAAACGGGAATGAAAAGGCTCTCCAGTAAGAGAATTCCTCTTTACGCGATCTCCGGGAACCACGACTTCGATCTTCTCCCCGAACTAGTCGGCAATCTCGACGGCTACGGTTTACGGCAGCTTGGAACCGGGGGAGGGTGGGGCTCCGCCACGCTGGAACCTGACGGTAAACCGGTCCTGAGGGTTTTTGGCTGGTCCTACCCGAGGCGCCACGTAAAAAAGAATCCGGCGCAACTGCTGGACCCGGTACCGAAAGATGAGCTTCCCGCTCTGGGGTTACTCCATACGGAACCGGGAAGCAAAAATAGTCCCTACGCTCCGGTAGATTTAACGGACCTGGAAAAGACGGGAATAAATACCTGGGTTCTCGGCCATTCACACCGCCCGGAATTACGGAAGAAGGGCAATATCACGTACCTCCGCCCCGGTAGCCTGCAACCCCTCGATTCATCCGAAACGGGCAGACATGGTCCCTGGATTCTTACGCTGAACGAGGAAGGCCTAACGGGAACGGAGCAGGTGCCCCTTTCCAGCCTGCGGTACGAAAGAGTTACTATCGAGACGGACGACATGGACGACGTGAACCAGATCCCGACCAGGTTCTACGAAAAAATTGAAGCCCTCGTGGAGGAGGAGTCGTTTTCAGGGCTGGAGATCGTGGTCGCTACGATAGAACTAACGGGTCGAACGACAATTTTCAATGAGATCAAGGAGGAACTTCCCCGAATGAGCAGAGGGCTGAATCGAAACGTACAGGGTACGGATATCGGCATATACACTATCTTAAACAATACACGGCCTCCGATAAACCTGTCTCGGGTAGCCAGCGGGGGAAATCCGGCTGCCGTCCTGGCTCAGCTGCTAATCAAGCTTGAAAGTGGCGATGAAGCCGAAATTCCCGAGGAACTCGTTGATAAAACACAGTCGGCCTTAACCGAGGCCTATTTCGCAAACGCTTATTCGGCCCTGCGGGCGGAGGGGAGTCAGGACAGGCCGGGGCGGGAAATCACTGCCGAGGTCCTCAGAAGACAGGGCTGGCGGATACTGGAGAATCTCCTATCACAACAAGAGGATTTTCACGGCCAGAAATGAGCCAGGAACTGAACTTGCGGCGAGTCAGAATACATAGGTTCCCGGGTTTTCCCCCCACAAAAGGTTTTTCCGTTACCGGGTTTGGATCGGGAATAAACGTAGTTTACGGCCCAAACGCTTCCGGGAAAACTACCCTGGCCAGAACAATCTTTTCCCTGTTCTGGCCCGAGGCCTCGCCCGATAAATGTCATGTCGACGGAGTGTTTGTCTGTGGCGAAAACAGTTGGTTCGTGGAAAACGATTCCGGCAAAATAACATTTGAGAGAGACGGCAGAGAGGTAGAAGCAACGCAGCTCCCGGTTCCGCCGGCGGAAACGAGGCACCGCTACAGGTTATCCCTGCACCATTTACTCCAGCAGGATACAACAAATTCCGACCTCGCAGAGAGTATCATCCGGGAAGCAGCCGGGGGATACGATCTGCGTGCAGTAGCCGAAAATCTGGATTTCCGTGAACGTCCTTCCAACGCGGGCAGAGAAACGGACAATGCGGTCGACAGGAGATTGAAAAGATTAAATAAACTCAAGGAGGAGGCAAGAAACCTGGGAGACCTGAAGGAATCATTGCCGGAACTGGAAAGTGAATTGAAGGAAGCAAGAAGGGCGGAAAAAAGGGTAACTCTGCTAAAAGGGCTTATCGAATATAAAGACGCAGAAGGTAAACTGGAAGAACTGAAAAACAGGCGAGATAGCTATCCGGAGGTCATGGACGAGGTGACCGGTAATGAGAAAAAACGGCTCGAGGGCGTGGAGAATAAGATTACAGAGGCCAAAAAAAAGAAAGACGAAGCAATTAAATCAATGGAGGAAGCGGAAGTTACCCTGAAGAAGGTATCACCGGGCAAAGGAAGAATCGGACCGGATCTTATTACGGAATTAGAGAAAAAAATAGACCGACTGGAGCGGCTGGAGGAAAAGCGAGAAGCGATTTCTCAAGATATTGCGGAAAAAGAGGCCGAGAGAAACGAAATCACGGCCAGGTTGTCCCGGGAGATCTCGGACGAAGTGCCCAAAAACCTGACGGTCTCCGGGGTGGATGATCTAACCGATTTTGCAAGAGAAGCGGAGGAGGTAAGAGCGGGGCTAAAGGCCTCGGAACGGTTGAAGGGTTGGCTGCTCGAGAAAAGTGAAGTCGAACACCAGCTCGACGATGTACGGCGGGGAAGGAGGCTTCTCGAGGAGTGGCTGCAGCTTCGGTCCTCCGGGGGTGGCAAGACGCGCGGCAGGAGAACTATCCTGTTTTTTGGACTGCTGAACGCGGCCGGGGGAGTCATCTCGGGACTTTTATTTGACCCGGTATTCTTTACTTTTTTGCTGCCCTCCCTTGTATTTATCTGGTTCGGAGCGGATCTTTCCGGAGAATCCCGGGCCGGAGAGGACAGGAAAAAACTGTACCTGGAACTGGGGCTAAAGAGACCGAAAAAGTGGGATGAAAAGTCAGTCCGCCAGTTAACCCGTAAGCTTAGCAATCTTGAGGCCACCATCCGGCTGGAGCGCAAAAAGAGGGAATTTTGGTCCGCCGTAAGAGAGGAAGTAAAAGAACTGAGGAAGGACAGGGAAAGACTGGTGAACAAAAAAAGAGGACTGGCGGAAAAGTACGGAGTCGCCCCTGAGATCGACGAGGGCAAACTGCACTGGTTGATAAAAAGAATTAATAGCCTGGCCAGCGTGGATGAAGCGTTGAGCGGATTAAGGAAAAAATTAGAAACGGTAAAGCGGTCCCTCACCGGGCTAAGGAAAGAGCTAAACGAGAAGCTAACCGATTATGGCTACGAAGCCACAAAGGAGGCAGCAGTTTTTCGGGGTTATGTAAGAGAACTGGACAAGCGGCGAGAGCGAGGTGAAAGGGCCAGGGACAAACTTAACACCTGCAGAAGTCGGAAGAAGGAGGCCGAAACACGCCTCGCCGAACTTAAGAGCGAGAAAGCAAAGTTATTCGAGGGGCTTGATCTGGCGGAAGGGGATAGAGCAAAACTGGTCGAGTACGCGGAAAAGAAGTACGAATACCGGGAAATAAAATCACTGGTAAAAGAACAGGCGGCGATCTGCGAATCCAAATTAAGCAGCCTGAAAAGCCGGGAAGAATTTGAAGAAAACCTGCTACAGGAAAACCTGTCCCGCTTGCAGGAGAAGCTGGAAAACGCAAAGAGGCTGGCTGCAAAAAAAGAGGACATGATCGAGAAAATTAGTGGTATCAAGGAACGTCTGCGGGAGAAGAAAAACGAAAGCGAAATGGAGATGGCCCGGGCCGAACTAACCAGGTCTTTCAGGAAATTAGAGGAGCAACTTTTTTCGGATTACGAGGAAATGGCCGGAAAAGTGTTGCTCGATTATCTCCGGGAAGAAGGATTGAGAAAGAGCAGGCCGGAGGTTTTTTCCCGGGCAAACGAAATTTTCACCGACGTAACCAGAGGTAATTACCGACTGGAGATCAAAGAAGGTACGCCACCATCCTTTCTTGCCATTGCCGGAAGTTCCGGTAAGGCGAGAGAACTGAATGAGCTATCGAGCGGCACCCGGCTGCAGCTATTGGCTTCCGTGAGACTTGCTTTTATTGAAAAACAGGAGGAGAGTGCAAAACTCCCGCTTATCCTGGACGAAGTACTGGCAAACTCCGACGACGTAAGGGCCGAGGAAATCATGGACCTGGCACTGCAACTGAGCAGTAACGGGCGCCAGGTCATCTACTTAACCGCTCGGGGAGACGAAGTGGCGAAGTGGAGAAACAAACTTGCCTCCAACGACTCGGACGGCAGATTTATCGACCTGGCGGAGGAGCGAAAACTTGAGAAATCCCTTGCTGTACCGGACAGGGAGAACTCCGGATTACGCGATCCTGACCTTCCCCGACCGGAGAGCATGAACCATCGGGAATACGGGGAAGAACTTGAGGTTCCCGCTTTTAATCCCCGCCAGGGAGCGGGCTCCGCCCATTTATGGTACCCTGTAGAGGATCCTGAAAGCCTTTGCCGGCTCCTCAAGTCGGGAATGGAAACGTGGGGACAGCTAAAGAACGTCCTGCGCGTTACCCCGAAAACGCTTTCCGTCCTTTCAGAAGAGGAAGAAGCCGCGATCCGGTCGCTTGGATCCGCTCTGGAAGCTTACGTGGACAGCTGGACTACCGGGCGCAACAGGAGAGTAGACAGGTCCGTAATCAAGGACTCGGGAGCAGTAACGGACAATTTTCTGGAAGAGGTCATGGACCTCCTGGATAAATACGAGGGCGACCCTGAGAAAGTTATCAGCGGACTCAAGGAAGGCGAAGTCTCGAGTTTCCGTTCAAACAAGAGAAAAGAACTAGAAAACTATTTCCGCGAAAACGGATATTTAACCGACCGGGCAAAATTGAGCCGCGAGGAAATCATCCAGAGGATGCTCGCCTCGGCGAGAGAAGCCGGAAACTTAACTCAAGCTACCGCTGTATACAGGCTTTACGCGAGGTTAGAACGATAAGCCAGTACTTAATACGTCTCACCGGCATTTAGTACCGAGAATGGTCCGGGGGTCTAATCGGCTCACTCGAAATCATTCAGGATAGATCCTGGTTCGCGGCATTTAGCAAAACTTTTTCTCCCAGGGCTGCCCCGATTTCTTTCTCGACAAGGTGACATTTAACGACCAGAAGAAAGAACAAGTTTTCCTTGCTGTAACCGCTTAACCCTTCGTAGTTTGCTTGACCCTTTGCAATGACCAGATCGTGGCGATCTATCCATTTTTCGACCTCATCCGACCACAGCCGCGGTTTGTTTCCGCCATCCCCGTTATCGACGGACTTCAGGGCGATTCTATCCATATTCTCAAAACCCAATTCTTCGGCGTCCTCCCGGGTCACGTCGTTGAGAAAGGGCCCGTCCTTGACGACAAGATCCAGGTTCGCGATCGGGTACGAACTCATCAGGTGTTCGATAAAGAGCCGATCGTAAATTATTTCCCCTGAATTATCGGTGAAGTACAAAATATCCTCGGCGGAGCTAAGCTTGTCGAGAAACATCGACCAGTGATTAAGGCGAAATTCTTCCCGCAATCCTCGCTTGAGCTCGGATTCCACGTCAAAGTCCCGCCTCGGTCCAAAATCTACCGCGTTACCGGCGGCGGCAAGACGGGCAGCGCGATTCAGTGGTTCATCGCTGTGCTCCACTTCTTTTTGAAACTCGTCGAAGTACTCAAGTGCCTTCTCGTTGCTCTTCTCTTTTTGCTCCGCGTAAGGGTCCTCCACGCTGGAAATATCTCTAACTATTTTGTGGACTTTTTGACCTATTTCGGCGGAGGGTTTGGACCTATCCACCTTTGAGAGTTCATCACAGACGGTTTTAACCGTCTTCCACCTGTCTTCTTCGCTCATATTTGCGTAACCGGAAGCTTCCAGCGCCTGATTGACGTAACATGGCAAACAATCAAGTTTGATTTTCAAATCTATTACCTCCGTTGACTATCCCAGTACCTCTCTAAAGTCCTGTAAAGTTTCTCGTTCGGCCGATCTATCAAGAACGGCAAAAACCACTCTTTCGAAACCCCAGTTAGCGTCTGGCTCCCGCAGTAAGTTTTCTTCAAATAAACTCGCGATTTCCCGGGGATCGTTTCCAAAAACCCCGCAACCCCAGGCCCCAAGCACCAGATAATCGTGCCCCTTTAACTCCGCCAGTTTCAGGACTTTCCCTATCCTCCAATCCATCGTGTCCCTGACTTTTGAGATTTTCTCGGGTTCATTTCTCTTTACCGCGCCCCGATTAACCGCGGGAGCAGTAAGTATGGAAACGTAATACGGGCGATCGAGCAATTTATCCCGTCTGTCCCGGAAGACTGGAACCCGGGGAGAATAAATCATGTGATCGGTATAAAGACCGGTACCGGAGGCTCTGTTTCTTTCGTAATATTCTTTTACCGGCTCTATACAGGCGTAAAGTCCGGACTTCCGGGCCAGACTCTCTTCCTGAGCCCCGCTACCACGGAGGAAACCGCCTCCGGGGTTCTTTGCCGAGGCAAAATTCAGGACAAAAGGTGACAAATCGTCTTCCCAGGCCAGCCTCCTCGCCGCCCGTAACGTGGTCTCGTTGTTTATATCTATAGAAGGGGGAACCGGGGACTCGGACCGGACCCTGAGTTCTTTCAGTTCCTCCGGTCCGTACAGCTCCGTGTTTTCTACTGCAGAGCTTAGCTCGGCCTGGATAACTACTTTATCTCCGGACTCATTTATGTAATAACCCCGGTCCAGGATTTGAAGGGTCTCTTTAGCTACTCTGGATCTTTTCTCTCTGGTACTCATTTAACCACTGAGCCATTATACCGGCTGGATTGGCTATTGAAAAGTCAATTGTCACATCCTAAAGGGCTTACCTTAGAAAAACCCTTGATACAAAAAACTATCTGCTCCAGGAGCGAGACCTGCCCGGCAGGAAATTAGCGAAAAATTTCACGATACTTTCAGGGGCCGGGATGAATTTCCTGCTCTCTCGTAAGAGCGGGTCGCTTCAAACGTAGACAGCGATAGCCATTACCCCGTGTACCGTGGCAGATATAATGGTCAGGTAGCTCAGCCTGCTGTGGTACTTCAGCGGAAAGCGGGTCAGCCTCTTCTGATTTAAGACCATAACCAGGGCAGTTAATAGGAGGAGCACGTAAGTTAATACCCCGATATAGCCAATTACGGGAAAGCCGAGAAAATACGTGTAAGCAATTTGTCTAATTATTTCCATTCTGACCATAGGATAGTATAATTAAGAGAATTAATCAATATTAACTCCCAGGAGGGATAAAGGATGACAAAATACTGCTTCACAGGAAGGAACGGTTCGAAGTTAATTCTGAGTTCAATCAGTCTTGTATTAACACTCATCCTCTTTTCAAGCGGCCTAATGGCGCATCCGCCTTCTGATATCGATCTGTCTTACGCTGGAGCAAGCGGGGTACTCAAAGTGGAGATTAATCACAGAGTGGGAAACCCGTCGCGACATTACATAGAAAAGTTAACAATAATGAAAAACGGCGAGGCGGTACTGGAGAAAGATTACGAAGAACAGGAGAGTAATTCTGGCGGCATTTACGAGTTCCAGCTTGCGGCTCAGAACGGAGATGCAATTAACGTAAAGGCCAAGTGCAATCGATTCGGAAATCTCTCCGCAAGCATAGAAGTTCAGGGGGTACCCGTCGCGGAGAAAACCCTGCTGCGAGCGAGCCTCTTACCTAATTCTGCAGTTCCCGCCGTAGCGGAGCCCACTCCCGATAGGGCTTCGGGGTTAGCCATTGCCATTCTTGACAGAGCAAATAACGTGTTAAAGTATTCTATAACTTTCAAAGGTTTAAGCGGCCGACCGACGATGGCGCACTTTCACCGGGGCGATAAAGGAGAATCCGGACCGCCGGTAAGGACGATATTCGGCAAGCCCGAAATAGACGGAGCGCCGACCGGCCCGCCGGAAGGCAATTCAGGTTTTATAACTGGCAGCTGGGAGAACGAAGGTGGGCAGGCTCTTACCGATGAACTGGAAGAGGCGATTCTGTCAGGTGACATTTACGTCAATATTCACACCGAATTAAACCAGGGAGGGGAAGTCAGGGGTCAGCTGGAAGTGCTTGATTAAGGCAATATAAAAAACCCCCTGAGGCAAGTAGCTTGCTTTCAGGGGGTTTTTTCATTTTGTAAATTAAAGTTTCAAAGGTCCGATAAAATGGACCAAATTATTAACTTCAGCACTGTCTGATCCGGTAGTTACTTGTTCTGAATAAATTTCGAGACGTAAGGGCTCACTCCCGGTTCTCCCCTTCTGAAGTGACCGGAGGGCTCGCCTGTTAAAAGTTCCTCGAACCAGGCCTCGTGCTCCGTCTCCTCGTGCAGAATCGCGGCCGACAGTTCGTACGTTCTGGCGTCCTTCCCCTGTGTATAATTACATAAATCCGTGTATACGCCCACCGCACATCGTTCGGCGTCCAGCAAGACCTCGAGCAGATTTTCTATTGATGGGTCATCCGGCAACTTTGCGTCCATACAGGCAGCTCTATCGGCAAAGTCTCTAATGTCTTTTGGAAGCGATCCGCCGAGCTCGTAAATTCTGGGCACCAGTGCTTCAAAGTGATTCCGGTCTTCCAGCCTGGCGTCCTCAACAATCTCCTTAATGGACTCGCCTTCCAACCCGACCGTATGAGTTCTCAAATTGGTGTAATAGTAGTAGGTGGTAAATTCCGCTGCTGCCGCATCCACCAGTTTTTTGGTTAACTCGTCGACGTTGATCCCGGCTTCTTCGATCAATTCAACGTTTCGCTTGGCCATTTTTACCTCCCTTAAATAAAGGTTTAACTGATCAAGAATAATTATATAATATCACTTATTTTTTGCAAGTCGTTATGGATTAATAATTTTTTTGACTTTTTCATTTCGACACCCCAAAATTTGGTGAGAGGAGACTTGATATTTCAATCGAAGAAGTTCCAGCATTTTCAAGAACGTAGGATTGTGAGATGATAACTATAAATCCAGAATCGAAGTTCACCTTCGCGCTATTGTCGCTGCTGGTCGTGTTTGCAATCAACTTTAGTGCTGCCGGACACAAATACCTGGAAACCGGAGAGGGTGAAGGAAGGGAGAACCCTTTCCCGGTACCGGACCATCGGATTTCCTGGGCTGCTTACAAAAAACTTACAACCGGAGGCCAGGTCGATTACTACAGATTTACAGCCAGGAAGGGCGAGGAGATCTATGCTTCAATTCTAGTTCCAAAGATTGCCCGACTGGCCGAATTTCAGCCCGTTATTGGGCTGATTGGTCCCGAACTCAGACAAACACAGGGAAGCGAGTCAAAGGTAAGGTCGGAGAAATTACCGCTTGAACTAAAAGAAGCGGAAGATGTGCTTATCCGGGAATATGAAGGTGGCAAGCCGAAATCGTTCTTCGAACCCTTCACCCAGACCAGCTACTGGAAGTACCAGGTTATCAGGAAAGTCGCGCCGGAAAACGGTACGTATTACCTTGCGGTCTGGAACACTGAAGGAAAAACCGGGAAGTACGTCCTCGCGATTGGGGAAAAGGAATCCTTCGGGCCCGCCGATCTGCTGCAATTTCCGTCCGTCTGGTGGAAGGTCAGAGTCTTTGCCGAACGGCAAATCTCCACCTACCTCATGGCTGGAGCAGTTTTTACAGGACTAGCAGCGAGTTCGATCTTACTTTTTACGGCTTTATTCTGATAACCCGCAATGGTTTCTGGGGTGATAAAATAGAGCAACTTTCCCCTGCCGATACCCTCATCGCCGAAATTGTAGCTTTCCGTCGAGCCACCGCCGGGTAGCGTTTATTGCCCTCTTTTGTTGCTCGTAACGAGTTATCCTGGCCGCAACGGCGAATTTATCCGCTCCTGTGGGTTGCTGAAAATAAAGATGATTTCCTCCTTCAATCACGACGGTTTTCGCGGAAGACACGGGCATCATCTCCTGCATCCTTTTCGTGTAACCACCCCCAGGAGGAGCGGCCTCGTCCAGCTCCCCAACTACGTACAAAGCCGGTTTCTCCACCCGAGAGTACAACTTCTTACCGTTCACACCCAACCAGTAAGGTGCTATAGATGGTGCCCAGTACACCAGAGCATCTATTTCCGGCCGT
>CAZENJ010000068.1:0-986 GCA_964513485.1 uncultured Thermotogae bacterium
GCCTTATCAGCAGCCTGATACATCTTTGCTTGCAAATCAGGACTCATCTGATCCCAGATCTTTTCGCTAATTGCTGGCCAAACGTCAGAATAAACGTGCCCAGTCAATACAATATAATGGGTGACTTCGTAGAATTTTGCGCTTTTGTCTGTTTTGAGAGGATTCTCTTGGCCTTTAACGGTGCCATAGTCCAGAGCAGTATATAGTTCTGAAAAGCTAACCGGTGTTGGCTTTGCCCCTAAAGCTCTACCCAGCGCCAGCCAGGATTTTGTGTTAGGCATACGCAGCTTGACTCCATTCAAATCCTCCGGAGTTTTAACTACCCCCACACTCTTCTTCACATTAACATGACGTTTTCCCATAAAGCATGTCGCTAGAGGCCTAACACCTGTTTTTTCAGCGATGTCATCAAATACCGCGCGACCTATCGGACCCCCCCAAACATTCCTGTAGTGTTCATAACTGGAATATAAGTAACCTGAAGTAAACATGTTCATATAAGGAACTTCGTCGGTTAAAAACCAGGGCGCACTATAGGTCATCGCAACCTGCCCCTGTCTTATTGCTGTCCTAACTGCATTTTGCCCGAAAAGCTTGCCCTGCAAGTACACATCAACAGTTATTTGGCCATCCGTCATTTCCTCAATATACTGAGCAAATTTCTTTATGGCCTGAGAATGTAAATCGCCCGGAACGCAGACTCCAGAAAATCGTAAATCAAATTGCTTTTTTTGATCTTCCTGAGCCACTACCGTTCCTACGGTCGAAAAGACCAAGACGATCAACAACATTACCACGAAAATAGATCTTAGATTTTTAGTCAAT
Organism: uncultured Thermotogae bacterium; assembly: GCA_964513485.1. Classification (GTDB taxonomy): domain Bacteria; phylum Bipolaricaulota; class Bipolaricaulia; order M55B111; family M55B111; genus JAGXLP01. Next base: position 826 of record CAZENJ010000068.1, read on the forward strand.
TGTAAGACCCTCCCGTTTCTTTAAAATTGGTAATTAGTAAGGCAATCTTAGACGCCCATTTAATCTTAAATCTTTGAAAAAACTACCACCTCCAACATTTATCAGTCTCTGAACTCTTCTTTTGAGAAAGAAGCTAACCTAGCAACATGGTATTTTTTATT
>CAZENJ010000068.1:996-11461 GCA_964513485.1 uncultured Thermotogae bacterium
ATGGAGATCTTACGTATCCTCCTGCAAGTCCTATATCCCTCATTATTTTTTTGGGAGCTTGAATGGGTTTACCGGAACTGCTCTCAAAGTGGGCGAAGCGAGTAAATCTTGCGCTAATCTTTTCAGCCTTTACGTAGTCCCCGTCCTCGCAAGCCTCCCAGAGATCCAACAGTAGTCCTGGATTAAAGTTACCAACCAAGGTATAAAACCCTTGAGCCCCAACGAGTGTCCCAAAAGGTTCCATTAATTCCCCGCCTCCGTTAAGGAAGGCTACTTTATCCTTTAGACTATTCGCTGTTAGCTGAAATTTTATCCAGTCATTAGTGCAATCCTTTATTCCTACAACACCTTCGATCTTTGATACCTCCTCCAACACTTTTAAAGGAATATCCACTGATACAGCCACGTTGTTATATATCACTAACCCTATATCAATATTCCGCAAAACTGTCTTATAAAAGGCTAAAATCTCTTCATTGCTTGCAGGGAAATAGTAAGGTGGCGTTATCATGACACCATTAGCACCAGCTTTTTGGGCATCACGAGCTAATTTAATGACTGTCCTTGTATTGGTATCATTGCAACCTACTATTACCGGTACTCGCCCGTCCACTTCCTCAATTGCTGCCTCTATAACAAATCTTCTTTCCTCAGGATTTAGAGAGAAACATTCACTCATGCTTCCCATTAACGTCAAAACCCCTGTTCCCTCTTTGAGCCCGTTTTCAATAAGATAATTAGTGTGCTCTTTTACTTTGTCTATCTCGACCTCTCCCTCTCTATCAAAAGGTGTGACCATAATGAGATTTACTCCAACTAGTTCCTCTTGCAACGCGTTTAAACTACTATTCATTTCATTTATTCACTCCCCCTCAACTAGGAATAAACATCTAGCTTTGAAAATCCAATCCACAAAGAGAGAAAATTCATATTTTCCCAAGGTCGACCAATACCTCTTCAAGACGTTCCTTTTCTTCTTCTGTGGCAGGCTGAAGTGGTGGGCGGGGTTCGCCAACCTCAAATCCCGTTAAGTTCAGGGCAGCTTTTGTTAAAGGTATGGGGTTTATTCTATCCCCTTGAGAAAGGGCATCAAAGAGCTTGTAAGTTTTCAAATAAAGATTTTTTGCCTTTTCGGGTTTACCATCATTAAAATAGTCTATCTGTTTTTTCATTAGATCTCCGACTACATGTGAGCCTCCACTAACTACACCCGAGCCACCCTGGACCAATATCTGTAACACCATAACGTCATCCCCGCTATAAACGGTAAAATCTGCTGGGGTATTGAGGGCCACTTCGCTGCATTGAACGGGGTTAATACCTGCTTCTTCTTTTATCGCGATGACGTTATCAATCCGGGCCAATTTTTCCGTAGTTTGAGGAACAATGTTTACTCCTGTAAAAATAGGTATATTATAAATAATGATGGGCAAGTCTATTTCTCTAGCTATGTCTTCAAAGTGCTGTAGGACCTCTTCCTGTGTCGGTTTTCCGTAGTAAGGCGGGAGGATCATTACTCCGTCATAATCCAAATCTTCTGCGACTTTGCTATATTCTATCGTTTGCCTTGTAGTATTGGCACCTGTTCCAGCTATAATTGGTATCCGGTCATCCGCCGCCATTTGTGCCGTTTTAAATAATGCCTTTCGCTCGTCTTCCGACAGAGCATAAAACTCCCCGTTCGTTCCGGCGATAATTAGGGAATCACAGTAGTTTTTTTTAACTAAGTAATCTACTAAATCGCCCGTTTTTTCGTGGTCAATTGCATAATCATCAAAAGGTGTAAACATCGGTATTAATACTTCGCCGAATAAATTAACAGCGCTTTTCTCTTTGCTCTCCTTAGCGGTCACAAATTTCACTCCTTTCTATTTTTTGTTTTGATCGGAGCCCCCCAGCAAGGTGGACTTAAAAGGCTCTCGAACTTTAAGCTCGACATCCAATCTGACCTCTTCTGTCTCTTCCCCGAAATTTTTCTCATTAATTCTTTTTAGCAATAACTGTGCTGCCCTCTCACCCATCTTCCTGGGCTGTTGAGCGACGGTAGTAAGCGGAATGTCGAAAATGTCCAGCCATTCAAGATCGTCAAACCCAACTAGAGCAATTTCCTGTGGCCACCGAAGTCCGCTTCTTTTTATTGCCTTCATTGCTCCCACAGTGGTTCTATTATTCGTAGCCAGGATAGCTGTTGGCGGGTTGTCAAGTGAAAGTAATTGTTTGGTAGCCGCAAGGCCACCGCTTGCCTTATAGTTCCCTCGCACAACTAGATCCTCCTGAACTTCTATTCCGTAATCCTGCAAAGCTCGTTCATAACCTTCATACCGCTCTTTGCTGGTTGAAATCTCTTCTAATCCGAGAATTATTCCAATTCTTTCGTGGCCCTGTTCGATTAGATAGCTTGTCGCCTTTCTTGCTCCTGATAAGTTATCGGATAAAACGGCATCAGCCTGTATGCTCTCAATCTTTCTATCTATAAATACAAAAGGTATATCATTCTGGATTAAATGTTTGGCATTACTTTCCGTCTCTCCTGTGGGGGCAAATATTGCTCCATCTACCTTTTTCTGAATCAATTCATCAATATAGTCAACCTCTTTTCGCCAGGTCTTATCCGTATCGCAAATAATTAAGCTGTGCTCGCTCTCTGCGGCTTCATCCTCGATACCTTTAACAACAGAGGCAAAAAATGGATTTTCAACCGCTGACACAATTACCCCTATGGTGTATGTTCTCTGGGTTTTTAGTCCTTTTGCAATCTGATCCTGGCGGTAACCCAACGCTTCAATTGCCTCGTGTACTCTACTTTTAAGTTCAGGACTCACGTAATCACTATCGTTCAAAACTCGGGAAACTGTCGCTGTAGAAACTTCCGCTTTCTGAGCTACATCTTTTATAGTTGCCATGATTTAAGAAGGTAATTTTAAGTTAATGTTGTGTAATCGTGTACGTAAACGTTTACACAACTCTTACCCCTACATTAACAAAAAAACAAAGTCATGTCAAGTGTGATTTAGGGGGGTATGGGTACTTACTTCTTTATAGCGGTATCATTTTCTTCTCACAAAACTCTGCTGAATTGAGAAAGTGGTTAGTTCATTTTGTCCACAAAAACGTCCGAGGTTTTCTTAGTGTATGCGAGTTGAGAATTGAATGTGCTGTACTTTACGCATTCGAGTACTTATACTACAGGGCAATTCACAATGTTGAAAATGTGCTTGAGCACAGGCAAAATTTATATGGTGAACTATCCTGCGATAGAACCTTCTATACTCACCCTTAGGAGGTAACATACATACATGGAAGAAGACTCTGAAAGCAACCAACACGCCTGGCGCGAATCCGTCTCAGAAGTACTGAAAAAGTTTCAGGTCGGAGAGGACGAAGGTCTCGCCGCTGAAGAAGCCGACCGGAGAAGACAAAAGTTCGGACCCAATAAACTAAAAGAAACCGAGAAGGAAAGCAGGTGGCGTATACTTGCCGACCAATTTAAAAGCTTTCTCGTGCTCCTGCTGGGAGTGGCAGCTTTAGTCTCCCTGATAGTAGGCCAGAGGTTGGAAGGAATCTCAATCCTGGCCGTCCTCGTGATAAACGGGTTGATCGGTTTCGTAACTGAGCTGAGAGCCGTTAGCTCCATGGAAGCGCTGCGTGAGATGACGGAGATAGATACCCGGGTGCTGCGGGAGGGCGAAGAACGACAGGTACCGGCCGAGGACGTGGTGCCCGGAGATATCGTAGTTCTCCATGCCGGAGATATGGTGCCAGCAGATTTAAGGATAATAGAATCATCCAAGTTACAGGCCGATGAGTCAGCCCTGACCGGAGAATCCGTTCCCGTGAGCAAGGATAGCGAAGCCCTGCAGGAGGAAGTACCGCTTGCTGAACGGGAAAACATGTTGTTCAAGGGAACTTTCCTTACCAGGGGTTCGGCAAAAGCGGTCGCCGTATCAACCGGTATGGATACCGAGCTGGGAAAGATCTCGGCCTCGATAGATGAAGCCGGAGAAGAGAAAACTCCTCTCCAGGCAGATATGGATAAACTGGGGCAAAGGCTGGTCCCATTGCTTTTGATAGTAGCGGTAGTGGTCGTAATAACGGGTCTGATCCGGGGCATGGACCCTCTATTAATGGTCGAGGAAGCCATTGCCCTGGCCATAGCCACCGTACCCGAAGGACTGCCTATCGTGGCCACTCTGGTTCTCGCCCGTGGTATGTGGCGCATGGCGGAGAGAAATGCTTTGATCAATAACCTCGCTTCCGTGGAAACCCTTGGCTCGACGAACATCATATGTACGGACAAAACGGGTACCCTGACCGAAAACAAGATGACCGTCAACAGCTACGAAATGGAGGGGTCCTCTTTCACCGTTACCGGCACCGGGCTCGAAACTGACGGAGAGTTCGTCCGGGGAAATGAACAAACCGAGCAGCCTGAAAACGAAATCCTGCGAGAATCTCTGCGAGTCGGCGTGTTGTGCAATAACGCTTCTTACCGCAAGAAAGATGGGAACAAAGAGATATCCGGAGAACCGATGGAAGTAGCCCTGCTGGTTGCGGGAATGAAGGCGGGGATGACCAGGGAGAGTCTGCTTGATTCCATGCCGGAAGAACGGGAGGTCTCATTTGACCCCTCGAACAAAATGATGGCCACCTATCACGGACTGAACGGTCAATATAAGGTGGCGGTCAAAGGGGCTCCGGAAAACGTCCTGGATTCCTGTTCCCGGGTGCTTACGCCGGAAGGCACACAGATGATATCAGAAGAGGACAAGAAAAACTGGATCGAAAAAAGCGAGAGCATGGCGGACGAAGGTCTGCGGGTCCTGGCCCTGGCCAAAAAAGAAGTCCGTGGGCCCGAAGAAGAACCTTACGAGGACCTAACTCTCCTCGGCCTAACCGGAATGATCGATCCCCCGCGTAAAGAAGTCAAAACGGCAATAGAAGAGTTCCGGAAAGCGGGGATGAAAATTGTCATGGTAACCGGCGACCACTCAGCAACCGCCAGGAATGTGGGCTACAGCGTAGGCCTGCTGGACTCCCAGGAGGTGGAGGCAGTACAGGGAAGCGAACTGGACGAGCCGAGAAACCTGTGCCCCAAAGAGAAAGAACGCTTTGTCAAATCTCCGATCTTTGCCCGCGTTAGCCCGGAAAACAAACTGGATCTAATAGAATTGCACCAGGAGAACGGATCCATAGTAGCAATGACAGGCGACGGGGTGAACGACGCACCCGCCCTGAAGAAAGCGGACATAGGTATAGCAATGGGTCAACGAGGAACCCAGGTAGCCAAAGAGGCAGCCGACATGATCCTCAAGGACGACAACTTGGGAACAATAGCTCACGCAGTCGAGGAAGGGCGGATAATATTTGCAAATATCCGTAAATTCGTCCTTTACCTGATGTCATGCAATATTAGCGAGCTGCTGGCTATATTGTTCGCCTCTATACTGGGCCTCCCGCTTCCGTTATTGCCACTGCAGATCCTGTTTTTGAACGTAGTAAATGATATATTCCCAGCTTTTGCCCTGGGCGCCTGCAGGGGAAGCAAAGGAATAATGAATCGTCCGCCAAGGGAACCCGGGGAGCCGATAATGACCCGGTCCCACTGGACCGAGATGGGCTTTTACGGGACACTGATCTCCGCAGTTACGGTGGCGGGGTTTGTCCTGGCCGAAAGGAGCCTTCCGGCCGGAATAGCCGAGCATAAATTAATCACCGTTTCTTTCCTCACGCTGGCCTTTGCGCAGCTGTGGCACGTATTCAACATGCGGGATTCACAATCGGGTGTCTTGAGAAATGAAGTGACGGAAAACCCGTACGTCTGGGGCGCCCTGTTGTTCTGCTCGCTGCTTTTAGTTGCTTCGGTTTACACTCCTGTCTTATCCACTGCTTTAAAAACACAAAGAATAGGAATTAACGGCTGGGCTATAGCGCTGGGAATGAGCTTCATACCACTGCTGGTGGGGCAGATAGAGCGGTGGCTGAGAGCCTGGTAATTATTCCCGGGAACCAGGGTAGCAAAATTATCCAAAGGGTCACCCGAAAGAAAAGTCAACTGAAACGGACGTGAATATTACAAAAAGAAGCCCAACAGGAAGATGAGGCAGGTCTTATCCGGGTGCGAAAGCGCCCGGATTATTCATTATCTCAGGGAAAAGTCTTGCGGAGCACAGGAAGTTCATTGCCTGCTGTTATCTTTCTTTGTCCTGATACATCTTATTATCCGCTTCTTTAAGTGCCCCCTCCGCGTCGCCTCCCTCCATCGGACTCCAGTGAGCGCTTCCAATCGCCAGCGTCAGGGGAAAGTCGAGTAGATCCGATCCTTCATTCCACTCCTCCATCTTTTTCCTCAACCTGGAAACCGTATTGCCGGTTTCCCCGTCCGTCTCCGGTAACATGATCAAGAATTCGTCTCCACCGTACCGGATAACTGAATCCGCCTCTCGGACGTTTTGTTTGAGCAGTTTTGCTACTTCTTTTAACACCCGGTCCCCTGTCTGGTGAGAATAGCGGTCGTTTATCTCTTTAAACCGGTTAACGTCGATCATCAGAAAAGCGATCGGCGCGGAATACCTTTTGGCTTTCCCGACCTCTTTCTTCAGCGTTTCGTTAAAGTAGCGGCGGTTGTAAAGACCGGTCAGGGGGTCACGGATTGCCTCCTGGCGCAGTTCTTCCTCCAGTCGAACTCGCTTGATCTCTTCCTGTAAGTGGCCAGCCAGGATCTCCGCCAGCTCCACGTCTTCTTCGTCAAAACTGGCTATTTCCTTTGAGACCACAACCAAAGTGCCAATTTCCCCTATGGGGACGCTGATGAAAGCCCGAAAATCCTCTTCGGTGGGCTTTGCTTCTTCGTACTTTCTCACGTCCTCGCCCCATATCGTCTCTCCGGTTTCCACGGTCTTGCCAGCTATTCCTTCACCCACCTTGAACTCCGGCGCTTTTTCTGAATCCATGTGGTCCGAGTTGGCCCGGGGGAAAAGCCGGTTACCGTCCGAGAACATGATTGCACAGAACTCGAAATCGAGCATCGTCTCGGCAACTTCTACTGCAGCATCAGTAACATCTCCTTCCGTATTCTGTCGCTGGAGTTTATCTACGGCATCGTGAAGCTTTCTCAACTTATCCCGTTCTTCCTGGAGCTCTTCTTCTACTTCTCTTCTATCGGTGATGTCCTGGTGGGTGCCCACCATTCTTACCGGATCGCCGTCATCGTTCCACTCCACCACCCGTCCCTGATCAAGTACCCAGACCCAGCCACCGTTCTTGTGTTTCATCCGAATTTCACTCTCGTAGGTCTCGGTTTCACCGTTGAAGTGCTTCTCCAGTTGTTCCTGCGCCCGTTCGAGGTCTTCCGGGTGGGTCAAGTCCTTCCAGGTCTCGATGGTAACGGGACGAAGTTCTTCCAGAGTATAGCCAATTATACCCGCCCATCTTTCGTCAAATACGACTTCCCCAGTTTGAACCTTCCAATCCCATAGTCCCGCTTTCGTCCCTTCAAGTGCCAGCTCGAGCCTCTCCTCGTTTTTCTTTAATTCTTTTTCCGCCTGCTTTCGGGCGGTTACGTCCCGCATTACCTTCACTACCCCGTGAATCTCTCCTTCGTCGCCGAGTGGATAGTAAATCAACCTCAGATCTCTTTCCCCTAGTTCTGGATGTCGTCTGGTGGTTTCGTATTCTACTGTTTGCCCCGCCAAACATTTATCTACGTTAGGCTTGACTTCTTGCTCGAAAGTATCTTTCCCCACCAGCTCTTCGGCGGATCGGCCCAGAATTTCTTCATTCTTCAGTCCGTATAAGTTTTTGTACGCCTCGTTGGCAAATAAATACCGGTACTGGCTATCCACGGCGGCCATGAGGTCGTTTGAACCCTGGACTGCCATTTTAAATTGCCGGAGCTTTTCCTCCCTATTCCTGCGTTCGATTATATCCCTCACACTTACCAGAATCCTTTTCTCCCCTTCGACGTCAATGATCTTTCCCCTTAGTTCCACCGGTATTTTGGTTCCGTTACTGTGCAGGTTAACCGTCTCTATCGGCTTTCCCGATTTAGTTGCTTCGTCGATCTGGTTTGGTAGAAACACCGGCCTGTTCTCGGGTACTATTTTATCAATATCCTGATTTAGCAACTCTTCCCGGCTGTAGCCGAGAAGTTCACATGCTTCGGCGTTGATGTCCAGGATATTTCCGTCAAAGTCTTCCAGAAAAAGCGCCTCCGGCAGGTACTCAATTAGCTGTTGCGTATCGTATTCGGAAAAGGTCATGGGACTTTTAGTCATTATCCAAATTCAATCTCCCCTTCATGGATCATCTCGACCAGTATCTCGACCACTTCCGGGTCGTACTTCTCGCCTTTGCCGGCTTTTATCTCTTCTAACGTCTCTTCTTTCGTCCGGGCCGCCCTGTAAGGCCTGCGGGTACTCATTGCTTCCAGAACGTCAACCGCCCCCAGTATCCTTACCTCCGTGGTCAGCTGGTCCCCTTCCAGCCCGTCCGGATAACCGGAACCGTCCAGTCTCTCGTGGTGGTGGAGTGTCATCTCCGCTACCGGCCAGGGAAAGTCGGTATCTTTAAGTATCTGGTCGTAACCCACTTTCGGATGGGATTTGATCATATCCCACTCCACGTCTTTAAGTTCTCCCGGCTTGGTCAGGATGGTCTCGGGGATGGCTATTTTGCCTATGTCGTGCAGTACACCGCCTATATATAGCCCGAGCAACTCGTTTTCAGCCAGACCCATTCGTTTTCCGACTTTCCTGGCAAGCTCCCCCACCCTGAGCTCGTGTTTTTGAGTGTAAGGGTCTCGCACTCCCAGGACCCTCGAGGTGGTTTCGGCCAGTTCGATGAAGGACTGACGGAGTTTGGTTTGAGCGTTCTTTTGTTCGGTAATATCAATCAACGAAGCCACGCTCTTTTTGGTGCCCGGTATAACGTCAATGGATATCATGACTTCCTTTTCCCTTCCTTCTTTATCTAAAAGCGTGAATTCGTATTGGTTGGGAGCAGCAGCTGGATCGGATCTACGGGCTCTGTGATATTCTTTCATTTTCTCAAGATCTCCAGTCTTTGCCACCAGATCGGTCCAGCTCATGTTGCCTTCGATTGCGCTTTTAGAATAACCGGATAGTTTTTCCACTTCCTCGTTTGCAAGCGTAATTGTAGTATCTTCCTCGATAATAATCATCGCAGTGCCTGTATTTTCGAAAACTGTCCTGTAACGTTTTTCCGATCGTTTTAACGCCTCTTTTCGAGCTATTCTTTCCGTAACGTCCCTGATCAATCCGATAAACCCCACAATTTCGCCTTCATCGTCCCTCAGGTAAAACACGTTCGTCTCACCGGGGAAGACTTCTCCATCCTTCTTTTCGTAGTGGATGGTGTAAAAGAAATTGGGATCCGCGACGCTTTTTTCTATCTCCTCACCCATCTCTTCGTATTCTTCTTCATCCTGATAAATGTATTTGGTCTTCTTGCCTTTGATCTCATCCAGCTGGTAGCCGAAAAGTTCCGTAAAAGCCTGGTTGCAATTGATGATATTCCTGTCGGTATCGGCCACCAGTATGGCGTCGCGGATGCTGTTAAAAAGGGAGCGATATTTTTGCTCGCTCTCTTTCAGCGCCTGTTTGGCCCGTTTGCGTTCTGTAATATCCCGATTTATGGAGAGGTTTGCCTGCTTGCCCTCGTGTTCGAGCGGCGTTACCACGACCTCCGTCCAATATTCGGCACCGTTTTTCTTTCGTTTTTTCTGGGTGAATCTGGTTGTCTTTCCCCGTGACAGCTTTCTTTTGACTTCTTCCTGGTCCTTTTCTTCCATCTCCAGAGCAATGTCCTCAACCATGTTCATATCCAAAAGATCTTCACGGGAGTAACCGGTCTGCTCTTCTGCCGTGGAGTTTACTTCCAGTATGTTTCCGTGGTTCTCTCCTCCCATTTTTATGATGAAGACCGCGTCGCCGGTCTTTTCAAAATACTTCTGGTACCTTTCCTCGCTCTTCTGTAATTCTTTTTCCGTCTCGATGTTATGCAATTTGAGGGCAATATCTCCGGCGACCTCTTTTATCAGGTGTTTTTCTTCCTCGTCGTCGACGAAATCGGCTGGAGCGGAGGCAGAAAGTACGCCGTAAACTTCTTCAGTATGAGCTAATCTAACCGCTATCGAGTTTCGGTGCTCGTGGTTTTCAGCAATAGGAGAGTTAAGACACTCGTTGGCCGGATTTTTCATTGCTATCGGGTCTTCGGAGTTTAAAGCCTCCCTTATTTTTACCGGTATGTCGCCCTCCTTCAGTCGATCGAGGCCCGGCTTAAAGTCCTCGCCCGGGCCCGACTCCGCCGCAGCAGTCAACTGATCCGATTCGTCAAAGAGGGCCATCCAGACGTGACGATAACCCCTGGTTTCGACCAATACTTCACAGGTCTTCTCAATCAAAGTGTCCACGTCGTTTTCCCTGACGAGTAGCTGGTTTACGTTTCT
>CAZENJ010000069.1:0-11253 GCA_964513485.1 uncultured Thermotogae bacterium
GGCCGCCTCGGGGCCCTTCGTACCGGATGACGATCATGTCGCCCGGTTCGATCCGGCCCTCGTCGAGGGCCTCCAGCGCGGCGCTCTGGGAGTCGAACACGCGGGCCCGACCGACGAACTGGTGCATCGACTCGTCCATCGCCCCGGCCTTGACGACGGCTCCGTTCGGTGCGAGATTCCCTGCGAGGACCGCCAGGCTGTTCCCGTCGTGGACGGGGTCGCTGGCGGGTTGGATGACGGTCCCGCCCCGCTCGGCGTCCTCGAGGCGGTCGGCCATCGTGGGCTCGTCGACGGTGGGCCGATCGAGGTGGAGATCGGATTCGATCTCGTTCATCACTGCTGGCACGCCGCCGTCGTCCCGCAGGTGTTCCATTCGCCAGGGCCCCGCCGGGCTCATGTGCGCGAGGTGTGGCGTCTCCTCGGCCAGGGCGGCGAAGTCCTCGAGGGTGACGTCCAGACCGGCCTCGGCCGCGATGGCCGGGAGGTGGAGCATCGTGTTCGTGCTCCCGCCCAGCGCGAGGTCGACCCGGAGCGCGTCCTCGAACGCCTCGCGGGTGAGTAGGTCCGAGGGGCGCAGATCCCGTTCCACCAGGTCGAGGACCGCGGCTCCGCTCTTGCGGGCGATCTCTCGCTTTCGGTCGTCCGTCGCGCCGTAGGTCGCACACTCCGTCCAGGAGAGTCCCAGCGCCTCGGTGACACACGCCATCGTGTTCGCGGTGAACATGCCCGCACAGGAGCCTTCCCCCGGGCAGGCCGAACATTCGAGCTCGTACAGCTCGTCGTCGTCGAGTTCGCCCTCGCGGTACTGGCTGACCCCCTCGAAGACGGTCACCAGGTCGGCCGGCTCGCCCTGGAAGCTGCCGGCGGCCATGTGGCCCCCGGTAACGACGACGGCCGGGATGTCCAGCCGCGCGACGGCCATCAGCATTCCCGGGACGATCTTGTCACACGAGGCCATCGCCACGAGCCCGTCGAACTGGTGGGCGTTGGCCATGAGCTCGACCGAATCGGCGATGGTCTCTCGGGACGGGAGACTCGATCGCATCCCCTCGTGGCCCATCGCGATGCCGTCGTCGACGGCGATCGTGTTGAATTCGAGTGGCGTCCCGCCGGCCTCTCGAACCCCTTCTTTCACGTGGGTCGCGAGTTCGTCGAGGTGGACGTGGCCCGGGACGATCTCGTTCCAGGAGTTGGCGATCCCGATCAGTGGCTGGTGGATCTCCTCGTCGGAGAGCCCAGCGGCCCTGAAAAGCGAACGATGGGGGGCCCGATCGACCCCCTCGGTGACTGCCCGACTTCGCGGCTTCCGGTCGGTCGCGTGCTCTTCGGCCATCCTTTCGTCGGTCCAGGCCCCGGGTGACCTTAACCGGACCGATGGCCGTTGATCAACCTCGCCGATACAGCGTTTCCAGCACCAGCACGGCGATGAGCCCGCCGACGAGGACCATCGCCCCCGGTTCGGCGAGGACGTCGAACGCGGGCTGGAGCAGCCCAGGTCCCGTGGGCGCCGACTGTGCCGCGGATTCCGTGGCCGTCTCTGCGGTCATGATCGAGACGTCGCCCCCGGATCCGCCGCTGGGTGCCTGGCCCCCGAGGACGAACTGCGCGAGGAAGCTCCCCGCGACGATCGTTCCCACGCCTCCGATCAGGCGGTGCATCCGGGACTCCATCTCCGCCCGATCCTCCTCGCCCTCGACGATCACGAGCGGGTCGCTGGTTGGTGCGAACACCGCCATCTCGGCCCCTTTCTCGGAATACCGCGTGCCGACGGACTCCACGAGGTCCACGTCCGAGAGCTTCTCGATGTGGTAGTGGACGTTCTGCAGGGAGGTATCCGTCGCCGTCGCGAGCTCCGAAGGGGTCGAGGGCTCCTCGTAGAGGGACTCGAGGATCTGCCGCCGCGTTCGCGAGGCCAGGGCCTCGAAGACCTCGTCCACATTGGCCCCGTCCAGGGCGAGGACCCGGGGTTCCGTGTCCGCGTCGGCCTCCCCGGTCCGGATCTGGGTGAGCGGACTCGACATGGCTTTGAGACACATTAGAGGTCGACGGTTAAAGCTCCCCACGATGGTCAAAGCCCGATTGTAGCGATGCCGACCGGTGATCCTTTTGGGACGGGGCACCATCCCTCGCGGGATGGACGCCCTTCGATCTGCCAGCTCGTTCTCGGACCGACCTGAGGGGTTTCTCGACGGCGGCCACTGCTGGCTTCGCGAGTACGTGACGGGAGGGATTTTCACGGTTCGCATGGCCGAATCCGGCCTCCTGGAGTTTTCCGGCCCGGGTGCGGCGTTCGACGAAAACCTCCCCTGGCCCTATCGCCCGGCCGTTGCGGCGCTCCGGGAGGATCTCGACCGGGAGACGTTTCGGAACGCCGTCGACGACGTCACCCAGTACGCGTTTTCGGTTCTGGCACCGCTTGGAATGGGCGTCGCCTACGACTGGGAGCGGATGCCAGCAGTCTTCGGGCGCGCCATTTGGGACGACGCCGCGGGCGCGCACCTCCCGATCGACGACGCCGAACGGATCTTCGCGGCGCTGGGGCTGGGTACGGTACCAATCGTCGAGAAGGAGGTCCCGACCCGGGACCTCCAGGTCGACGCGTCGATCGTCCCCCAGTCGGCCTACGCCTCAGCCCCCGCGGCGGGAGTCGTCCTGGAGAAGAAACACGGAGCCGCCGTCGTCGTTCCGAGAGAGCCGTTTTCCGACCACGAGCGGTCGCCGCCCAGTCCCGCCGGGCAGCCGGCCGATCTCGCCGCGTGGGTCGAAACGGAACTCGATCGCGAGCGGCTGGCCGAGCTGGCCCCAGACCAACCGCTCGCCCATTGGGACGTCGACGCGCTCGTCGAAACGGTAGCCGCGGAGGTGGCACGCCGGGAGTTTCGGGCGGTCGGGAAGGTGGCCGTCGAGGACCCTGAGGAATTCGAGGCGGCGGTGCGGGAACGGATCGTGGCGCTACGAACAGATAGCGACGGCACATAGCGGCCCTGCCGCAAGGCTTTATCCGCATGGTCGAACAATTGAATGGGTATGGGCAAGGAGTCGGCCGCGGGTGGGGGTGCGGGGGGCGATGCGACGCCCGACTTCGAGTTCGTCGAGGAGCCGCCCAGTGGGAAGGAATCTGAGCCGGCGTCGGCGGAAACTGATTTCGAACCGGCCGAGACTCGGGACCGGCTTCGCCGGGCGGCGCGAACTGGGACCACAGTCGAGACGGCCGTTCGGGACCTCATCGACGGGCGGATTCCGGCGGTCAAGGGCCAGTACACCTGGACGCACTTCAAGTGGGAGTTCTACTACGACGAGGTGGGCGACCCCCCGCGCGACGAGGAGGGGGCGGTCGAACCGTTCGAACCGGCCGACTACCTCGGGTTCGAGGAATCGGCCACCGAGGCCGTGCTCGCGAACGGGGCCACCGCGGCCGAGGAACTGGCCGAGCTGGTCGAGGAACGAACCGTCGACGTCCAGCCGGACCTAGACGAGGACGCCTTTTTCTCCACGACCGAGGGCGCGACAACGGTGACCAACCGCTACGACCTCGAACGGGCGGTCCCGATGGCGAAGAAGGCCCACCTCCAGGAGATCGAGCGCTACTGGGTCAACAAACCCTACGCCGTCGTCGTGATCTTTCACTCGCGGAAGGAAAACGAGAAGAAGTACTACCTGATCGAGCCCTACGAGACCCCGGTCGAGGCCGACCTCCGGGAGTTTTTGACCGAGAAGCTCCGGACCGCGATCAAGTACGCCGAGGAGGACGTAACCATCGGCGGGGACCAGGCCGAGCGGCGGTCGGTCATCGAACGGGAAACCGACCGTCTGCTGGATCGCTACGATCTCTACGACCCGGGCGAGAGTGGCGGCTTCCGCGCCGAACTCGCCTCCATGCTGGATCTGACGGACCGGGAGGGTCGGCTCGGTCAGCTCGGACGGCGGCTGTTCCCAGCTGCCAGGGAAAGCGAGGACGATCCGAACCTCGACGGCATCGCCGCGAGGCCCGAGCCGGCGATCCTCGCCGAGGACGACCCGGGGCTGAACGAGTACCAGGTCGAGAAGCTGCGGTATCGCCTCACGCGGGATTTCACGGGGTACGAGCGGATCGACGGCATCAAACACGACATCAACGTGGAGGACATCTCGTGTGACGGCTACGACAGCCCGGTGTTCGTCTATCACACGGATTACGAACAACTGATCACCAACGTTTCACACGGCCGGGAGGCCCTGGACAACTTCGTCGTGGGGCTGGCCCAGCGCTCGGGCAAGGGGATCAGCAAGCGCCAGCCCCAGGTCGACGCCACGCTCCCCGACGGGTCGCGGGCCCAGCTGACACTCGGGACCGAGGTCTCCGACCACGGCACCAACTACACCATCCGTCAGTTCAAGGACGTCCCGTTCACGCCGGTCGACCTGATCAACTGGAAGACCTTCTCCCTGGAGGAGATGGCGTTCCTGTGGCTCTGCATCGAGAACGACAAGAGCCTGCTATTCGCCGGCGGCACGGCCTCCGGGAAGACGACGAGTCTGAACGCCGTGTCGCTGTTCGTCCCGAGCAACGCCAAGATCGTCTCCATCGAGGACACCCGCGAGGTCGAACTCCCACAGCGCAACTGGATCGCGTCGGTTACCCGTCCCTCATTCGGCCAGGACGAGGCCGGGGACATCGACGAGTTCGACCTCCTCGAGGCGGCCCTGCGCCAGCGGCCGGACTACATCATCATGGGCGAGGTCCGCGGGGAGGAGGGGCGCACGCTTTTCCAGGTCATGTCGACCGGGCACACGACCTACACGACCTTCCACGCCGACAACGTCAGCGAGGTCATCAAGCGGTTCACGACCGAACCGATCAACGTCTCGAAGACCCTCTTCACCGCGCTGGACCTGGTCTCGATCCAGGCCTCGACGCGGGTCCGTGGGAAGAAGGTCCGCCGGAGCCGGAACATCACCGAGATCCGGCGGTATGACGCCGAAAACGACGAGATCAACGTCAACGACGTCTTCCAGTGGCGCCCGGAGACCGACAGCTACCGGAGCACGGCCGAATCGACGACCCTCGAGGAGATCAAGTTCGACCGCGGCTGGTCGGAGGCCGAACTGCAGGAACAGCTCTTCCAGCGGCGGGTCATTCTGGCCTATCTCATCGAACAGGGTCTGAACACCTACAGCGAGGTCGCCGCGACCATCCAGGCGTACATCAACGATCCGGAATCGCTGCTCGGGTTGATCGCCGCGGACGAACTCGAAGCGGCCCTTTCAGACCTTCGGGAGCTCGAAAGCGTGCTCATCGACGTGGATCCGGAGACCGAAGCGATGGTTCCACGGCCGGACCCGGACGAGGCGGTCCTCGAGACGACGGGCGAGATTCTCGAACAGGCCGACGAAGAGTTGTTCCCCGCCTATCGCGGCCAGGATGGGCCCGACCTCTCCGAAATTTTGCCGGGCGAGGAGGCCCAGCAGCCCGACCAGGGTGGCATCGACGGGCCCGAGGATTCGCCCCCATGAGCCTCGAGCAAGGCCGGGTCGGCACCCGGACGGAGTGGTTCGCCGACCTCTTCTACCCGCTGTTCGAGCGGCTCTTCGGCGAGGAGTCCGAGTTCGTCGCCGACCTCGAGCGCAAACTGGCCGAGGCCCGGATGGACGAGACTGTCGAGCTGTTCGTCTCGCGAGCCCTCGGGTTCGGCATTCTCGCCGGGCTCGCCCTGTGGGTCCTCGGGACCGGCCTCGGCTGGTTCCTCTTCGGGAGCGGGCTGGTCGACGTCGAGGTGTCGATCGGCCTGCCCGTGACCGGGCCCGGAATGGCCGCCCTGTTGGAGACGCTCAAGATTCCCGCTCTCGTCGTCGTTACCGGCGTCTTCTTCGGGGCGATCGGGTTCGTCGCCGGTTTCGGGATGCTCATTATGCTCCCCTATTCGCGGGCGTCCTCCCGGAAACGGGAGATCAACATGCTCCTGCCCGACGCCGTTTCGTTCATGTACGCCCTCTCGGTCGGCGGGCTCAACCAGCTCGAAATACTGGAGGCGATGGCCCGGGCGGAGGACACCTACGGCGAGGTCGCGCTCGAATTCCGAACGATCGTCCAGGAAACCGAGTACTTCGACGTGGACTACCGCACCGCGATCCGCCGCCGCTCGATGGAGACTCCCAGCGACGACCTCGCCCAGTTTTACACGGACATGCTTTCGATCATCAACAGCGGCGGGGACATGGCGGAGTTCCTCGAGGACAAGAAGGAGACCCACATGCGGACGGCCAAACAACAACAGGAGCTCACGCTGCAGACTCTCGAGCTGTTCGGGGAGATGTACATGACGCTCTCGCTGTTTCCGCTGCTCCTGATCATCGTCCTGGTCGTCATGAGCATGCTCGGGCAGTCCCAGCAGTTCCTCCTCTACGCCACGGTGTACGTCCTCTTGCCGCTCGTGAGCGTGGCGTTTCTCGTCATGGTCTCGACGGTCAAACAGGACGACCCCGGCGACGGCTACCTCGACCCCGCGGTCGTCGGGGAGACGACCGCCGATCGGACTGGGCCCACCACCCCCGACGACGAGACTGCCGTCTTCTCCCGGATCGCGAGTCGACAGCGTCGGTACGCTATCGGACAGTTTCTCCGCCGGCCGCATCTGTTTTTCCGGGACCACCCCCTGGCGACCCTCGCCGTGACGGTGCCGATCACGCTCGTGATACTGGGTCGGGCGCTGTTCGCGGGCCTGTTTCCGACCTCGATGGCGGCCATGGTCGCGAACCCGGTCGGGTCGACCTTCCTCGCGGTGTTCCTGCCACTGTACCTTATCGGGGTGCCGCTGTCGGTCTTCTACGAGTGGAACCAGTACACTCGCCACCGAATCACGGGAAAACTTTCCGAGAACCTCCGGAAACTGTCCAGCGCGAACGACACCGGCCTGACGCTGCTCGAAGCGATTCGCACGGTCGCGGACACGTCCACTGGCCGGCTCGCCGAGGAGTTTGACGAGATCTACGCCAAAGTCGCCTACGGGATGACCCTCTCACAGGCCCTCGTCGAGTTCAACAATAAGTACCACGTCCCCCGCCTCGCCCGGACGATCAACCTGGTCACCAAAGCCCAGGAGGCCTCCAATCGGATCACGGCGGTCCTCTCGACGGCGGCCCAGGCCAGCGAGAACCAGGACGACATCGAACGCGAACGGACCTCCCGGGCCCGAATGCAGGTGGTCATCATCGTCATGACCTACCTGACCCTGCTCGCCGTGATGGTGATTCTCCAGGTCGAGTTCCTGGGCGTGCTCTCGGGATTGACTGACCGGGCATCGAGCGCCGGCGGTGCGCCGGGCGCGGGGGCCTCCTTCGGCGCGAGCATCGACGTGGAGCGCCTGGAACTGCTCTTCTTCCACGCCGTCGCGATCCAGGGCATCCTGGCGGGCATGATCTCGGGGTACATCAGCGACGCGCGACTCCTCTCCGGGGTGAAGTACGCCGTCGTCCTCCCGACCATCGCGCTGGTGGTGTGGTCGTTCATATGATGGGAACGAAAGCGCAGACAACACTCGATTATGGGATGGCGATGGGAGTGTTCCTGCTCGCGATCGCGTTTACCTTCGCGATGGCGCCCACGTTTTTCGAACCGATACTGGTCACCGTCGATGACGATGCGGTGGCGCACGCGGAACGAGTCGGCGATCTCATTGACGGTGAGGTAACCGACCACAGTCAGTATTCAGCCTCAAACGCAACTGTCGAAGCGTTCTTTTCCGACCACGGTGCAAACGAGTCAGAACTTCGGGCCTTTGTGGGGCTCCATCCCAGATATTCACTCAACGTCACAGTCTGGAACGGCTCCACCCAGATGCATGGGGTGGGCCCAGGGTATACGGGCGATCAGAACCCAGTCACTGCCAAACAAATCATCGACATTCGGAATACAACGTGTAATCCGACATGTCGGATCGAGGTGCGCATATGGTAATCAGCAGATTGATTGGGAAGTTCCGGACCTTTTCGGAGGCGAACCGTGGACAGGCGTTCACCCTGGAAGCTGTCATTAGTAGTCTTATCGTCCTCACTGCCCTCCTGTTTGCGCTCCAGTCAACCGTTGTCACGCCGAATACGACCGGTGGAATCGATACCGCAACGAGAGAAACCCTCGCTGATCAGGCACAGGACATTCTTGACGGAACTGCGACCCGTCCAACCGAAAACCTCAGCTATTACGTTCGCTACTGGAACGACTCCTCTGCCGAACGGACCTTTGCGCGTGCATCGAGACCTGAAGTCGGATATGGGGACGAGAAACCCCCCGCCGAGTTTGGCGATCAATTGAACGACACGTTCACGGCCGAGGGATACGCTTACAACGTAATTCTCACGTATCAGCGTCCGGATTCTCAGGACGTCGGCGAAATGGTGATGGTTTATCAGGGGACGCCGAATCGAGACGCAGTCTCAGCGGTGTACCCCGTTACATTGTTCGATTCTGATACATTAACTGGTCCGGCATCGACAGACGAGCCAATTGAAAACGTGAGTAGTCAGATATATCCGATCAAAGATGTCGCCACACGTAGTCCAATTTACAACGTCGTCGAGGTGCGTATTACCGTATGGTGAAGTTCTCGCAGAATAGTCGGGGGCAGATCATTCTGATCGGCGCGATCGCCCTCGCGGTCATCATCGCTGGGCTCGCAGTTACGATTAACAGCGTGTTGATTTCCGAGGTCCAACCAGGGAGCAACGACCTCGAGCTGGTCGAAGATGGTGCAGTGTATCGACAGGAGATCGCAACCTCGTTGCAGCGGTTGAACGCCTCGATTGCTGACCCCAACGATCTCAGACGAAACACGACCACGTACGCGAGGTTGCTCCGAAATTCGACGATTCGACAGTCCGGAGCCTCTGTTGATATCACGGTCGTGTCAACTGAACCCACAATCTTTCGGTATACGTACGAAAGCCGGAGAAGTCGGTTCACGACGACAATCAATACGACCAAAGTGGGGACACCACCATGAGGGATCGAGCAGTGTCGACAGCTGTTGGTCACGTCCTCGCGATCGGGATCACGACGCTGTTGATTTCAGGCTTACTGGTCGCTGGCTCGAACTTCCTTGCTTCACAACAGGAAATCAGCACGGAGGAATCGTTGCGTATCGAAGGATCCCAACTCGCCTCACAAATAACGGTTGTCGATCAATCGATTCAAAGTGCGATGAACGAGGGAACGGTGGAAAACCTGACTGTTGTCGTTGCCCTTCCCGACCGAATTGTAGGATCATCCTACACCGTCGTGCTTTCCCACGAGGGGGATTGTGATGGCGCAACTGCAAAGTCCATCGCCTGTCTCGAACTGACATCGCAAACGAATCGTGGGACGGTAACTGAGAGGATACCCTTTCGGAACGTCACCAGTGTGAGGGAAACCAGCATCAACGGCGGCCCGCTTGTGATTCGTGGCAACAGCTCGGCAATCTGGATTACGGAGGCTGCACGATGAGTTCGTCACGACGGTTCAAAGACCAAACCCGTGGTCTCAGCGACGTAGTCGCTTTCGCGCTCTCGTTTGGGCTCATCATTACGTCGGTGGCCATCGTGTCGACAGGGGGGTACGCCGCGATCGAGGATGTCTACGACGCACAACGGGATTCCAGTGCCCAATCAGCGATGGGGATTCTCGACAGGCAAATTGACGATCTGCTCTCACACCAGGCGCCCCGTCGCAGCGTGTCGATGAACCTTCGGGGTGGCACGTTGGAGATCAGGGAGTCACCGCTCGTGTTCACAATCAATAATTCGACCACCATCCAGCCAAATGCCATCGCCCTGACTATGGGAGACACGGTGACCGTCTATGATTCGGGAGCGGTCCACACGACCTGGCCGGATGGCGCCATCATGCAACGAGAGGCTGCCCTCGAATGCAAAGTTGCGGCTGGTGACGTCGTTTCGCTAACAGTCACGAATATCTCCGGGTCCGAGACCTCGTTCGGGGGTGAGGTTTCACCGACAATTCGTCTGGACCGTTCGGAGACAGCCGTCCGGCGAGGGAACGTTTCCGTTACAATTGCTGATGCATCACGGTCTGCCAATCTTTGGCGCGAGTACTTCGAATCGAGCGGTTGGACCAACCAAAGCGGAACCTACTGGTGTAATTCCTCCACTGTCGTCGTCCGCGACATCACTGTCGAGGTCGAGGTTCGAACCTGACGATCACGAAACTTTCAGTTCGGCGATTCGAATATCGACCGCCCATCGAACGTCGTATTCGTCATCAGCATATCCCAGATCAACGAGCAGGACGATATCGTTGAAATCGCCCTGACTCGTTACGTTTGAATCGCTCGCCGTGAGTTCGTACGCCAACACGACCTGATTGCTCTGCAAATTCGTCGCAGACCCGTTCAGGAGATTATTCTCCGCGAGTATCTCCCGAACGCCCTGTTCCCACGGCCGGTCACGCGACTTCGCCGGGAGGTCCGCGGTCGTGTTCTGGTTGGTAAACACTTTCACCCGTTTTTCGTCACTCGAGAGTGAGATATTCGTCGGGTTACTCTCGTTTGCCTCGATGCACGCACTCTTGTAATACGGGTTTCCGTTACTGTCGGTGACGTTCGTCCCATTTTCGTACCGAATCGTTTCGTTCGTGGACTGCCACGATTCACAGGGGTATTCTGTGATGTTCAGTGTGAACTTACCACCGTCTTCGACGGATACACCAAAGTCAAGGTCAGAGTCGATGCTCGGATCGTTGAGGGCGTAGTCCGTAACGTTTCCACTTGCGGTGCCGACTGTCTTGTTCGGCAAGAATAATTGCGAACTAGTTCCGATCTGATATGGATCGTTCTGCACGAGGGTGGGTTTGATTTCGGCGACGATTTTTTCGAATTGATTCTGGAGTTGAGTCGTGTTTTCTGCAGGGTAGTACGTTCCATTCGTCGCATTGGCGATATCCTGGAGGTTTTGTTTTCCCCCGGATGAAATTTGGAAGCCAACAGTATATATGGTGATATTATGATCGTCGGCGATTTCTGCTTCGTTTAGGAAATCTGTTCCGTAGCTGTCCTCACCATCGCTGAGAAAAACCATGTACTGCTCAGTGTCTGGAGAAGGACTTGGGTTGTTCAGCATTTCTTCTCTGGCCTCCTCAATACCTGCTGCCAGAGGAGTGCCACCATTCCCGGAGAGATTATCGATACTCGCATTCGTATCAACAAAGTTACTCGTCAAACCCTGTTTGACATCGGCGTTCTCGGAGTATCGACTGGAGAAACCGACGACTCCCGTTCTATCACC
>CAZENJ010000070.1:0-11169 GCA_964513485.1 uncultured Thermotogae bacterium
ACCGATTTCCTTCCACCACTGTTCTGCCAGCAGCGGGTAGTGAGGTACGTTCATGCCGGTATCGGTCCAGAGTTTCTCCACGGGTGACTTGTAAAAGGTAATTAAGCCACCAAGTTCGCCTTCGTGTTTGTCCCAGTAATCCGAGTTAACTGTAGATTTCCGGATCGGTGTCCGTCCCACGGCGAATTTACGCATGGTTATGGACTTGGAAACTGCAAACTGGGCCCAGAGCCAGGAAGCTTCGCGCTTCTCACCCTGTGTCATCTTGGGAATGGTCCAGCTTCCCGCGTCCTGATAGCCGACCTTCATCCCTTCTTCCCAGTACCTGCCGTGAGGTGTCGGTGCCACTCGCCAGAGAGGCATGCCTTCGTCGTCGGTTACGGTAGATTCCGGGGAAGTGAACGGTTCAGCTGACAGGAACGTGATATACTGGAAAGGTCTCTGTGCAACGGTACCTCTCGAAGCAACCGGTCCGGCTTCCGACCAGCCCATCGAGGCTGCATACGGAGGAGCGTATTCGTTTAACCACTGCACGTATTTTTCCAGAGCGTAGTAAGCAGCCGGTCCGTTCAGGGCGCCGCCACGGGCTACCATGGAGCCGACGGGTTTCCTGTCTTTAACTCTAATTCCCCACTCATCAACAGGCATACCATTGGGAAGCCCCTTCGATCCTACCCCCGCAATGGAAAGCCACGCGTCAGTAAATCTCCATCCGAGTGACGGTCCTTTCTTACCGTAATCCATGTGTCCATAAATTTTGTTTCCTTTCGGTGGAGGGTTGGGCACTTCCGCTCTGCTTACGTGATCGGTGAAGAACTCAGCGATGTCCTCGTATGCCGCCCAGTTCTGCGGTACACCGAGCTCGTAGCCGTATTTGTCCTTGAATTCAGCCTTTAGGTCCGGGTCGTTGAACCAATCGTAGCGGAACCAGTACAGGTTGGCGAACTGCTGGTCCGGAAGCTGGATCTGCTCACCCTCGTAATTCTGGCCGAATTCGGGGTTCAGGAAGTCGCCCAGATCCAGATTCGGGTTAGTGATGTCCGATCCGGCGCCGTTCATGTATTCAGTCAGGTTCACTGCGTCCTGCAGGCGGACGTGGGTTCCAATCAGGTCTGCGTCATTTACCCAGACGTCGTAGATCTTCTGTCTGGTTGCAAGTTGCGTCTGCAGTTTTTCAATTAAATCGCCTTCACCAATTATATTGTGAGTTACCTGAATCCCGGTAATATCATTAAATGCTTTCGTCAGCACGTCGGATTCCCATTTGTGAGTCTTGATAGTTTCTGCTACCGAGTCGATGGAAACTTTGCGGTACCCTTCTGCCGCGTGAGCAAACCAGATTAGCTCTTCGATCTGCTCCTTAACCGTGAAGGTCGAAGGTTGAAATTCTTTGTACACCCAATCAACTGCCGCCTGTTCGTATTCTGAGAGCGGCCCCCATTTGGATTCCGCCCAGTCCATGGCTTCTTCTTTACTAATTTTCGGAAAGTTCGGTTCTTCCGGCCAATCTTGAGCAGTCACGCCAACTAAACTGAATGACAGAGCTAATAGTAGTGCCAGGGTTAACCCCAGCCATTTTGTGGACTTATGACTCATTTTTACCCTCCTAAGGTAGGTATTGAGTATAGTTGCTGATGATCCAGGTCAAAAATTAGCTCGACGTATCGCTACCACCTCCACGGCAGTTTTTTCTGCTGTAATAGATGTTTAGCTTCAAAACCATCTCAATATGACGGCACCTTCCACGGCACCTATTCCCATCGCCCACCATATGGACAGAAAAGGGACCATTCCGAGCCAGATGAATACCGTACTGCCCAGGGCAAGCAAGCTGATAAAGACTCTATCGCCCCGGGTAGTCTCTATCGGTAACCACCCTTTCCTGGGATACCCGGGAGACTTCACGTCGTAGAACCACAAAAAGATCAACATCGCCACTATGCTCCCGAAGAAGCATGCCGAAGGTAAAGTCCAGCGCATCCAGCCCATAATTAGACCCTCCCCATTGCGAATCCTTTAGCCATCAGATTCCTGATAAAGTAAACCACCAGGGCACCGGGTACCATCGTCAGCACACCTGCAGCCGCAAGGACTCCCCAGTCCCAGCCCCCTGCACCAAGGCTACGGGAAAGAGTCACAGTTATCGGCTTGGCCACGGTCGAAGTCAGTGTCCGCGCCAGCAGTAACTCCACCCAGGAAAAGAGAAAAGCGAAGAAAGCGGAAACCGCAATCCCCTGTGAAATCAGCGGAAAGAATATCTTCCAGAAAAAGCGGGGGAAGCTATACCCGTCCACGAAAGCCGTCTCATCAATTTGCTTTGGAATTCCCGACATAAATCCTTCCAGAATCCAGATAGCCAGTGGTAAATTAAACAGGGCGTGAGCCAGGGCCACGGCCAGATGCGTGTCGAATAGCCCGATGTTGGAGTAAAGTGCAAAGAAGGGAACGATAAACGCTGCCGGAGGAGCCATTCGGTTTGTCAATAGCCAGAAAAAGAGGTGCTTATCTCCTCTAAAATTCCAGCGCGAGAAGGCGTAAGCCGCGGGCACTGCTGCCACGATAACGATTATCACGTTCAAAGAAACAAAACCTAATGAGTTCAAGAAACCCCTGCGCCAGAAGGGTGAGGTAAAGATTTTGACGTAATTCTGTACTGTAAAATCGTGGGGGTACCAGTGAAGGTAGCTGAGAATCTCGTCGTTCGTTTTGAACGAGGTATTTAACATCCAGTAGATCGGCATGATCAAGAAACCGAAGTACACCCACAAAGCCAGGTTCCTCTTTTTCATTTGGAACTACCTCCTCCAATATTTAACATCATGGTATAGAGCAACCAGGATATGAGGATTACGAGAAAGAAGTAAATTATCGATACCGCAGCCCCGAACCCCATATTGAACCCACCGATTGCCTTCCTAGAAGTATATATACTCAAAAACGTGGTTGAGTTGCCGGGCCCTCCGCCGGTCAATTGAAAAGGTTCTGCATAGATCTTGAAAGAGTCCATGAAGCGGAGCAACACTGCCAGAATTAGTGCGTGCCTGAGTTTTGGCAGGGTCACGTATCTAAAAGTCGACCATGCGGAAGCGCCATCAATTTTTGCCGCCCGGTAGAATTCCTCGGGCACAGCCTGTAAACCGGCGTAGCAAAGCAATACCACCAGTGGGGTCCAGTGCCAGACGTCCATTACCACTACCGTCCACCAGGCATCCGCCGAATTTAGCGAGGCGTTATATCCTGCATAACCAAACCAGTTGAAAATTGCGGGCACCGCCCCGAGATCGGAACGAGTAAAGACCCTCCAGATAATTCCAACCACGTTCCAGGGGATAAGAAGCGGAATCCCGAGCAGGACCAGGCTCCACCCGACCCATCTTCCCTTTTTCGGGAGAGCGAGCGCGAGCCCCAGGCCCAGCGGTATCTCAATCAAAAGCACTTCCAAACTGAAAAGGACCTGTCGCTTCAACGAACCGAGAAATACCGGGTCCTGGAGCACCTCGGTAAAGTTTTCCATTCCGATAAATTGTGGAGCGGAACCGGGAAAAACGGAGTACTGAGCATAATTAATTACCGTCATCAAAGGTATGAAAGCACTGAGTGACATGACGGCCAAAGCGGGTATCAAAAACCACCAGGCTCTATTTTTCATCGGCTCTCCTCCTCAGCAAAAATAGGATTTTTTATAAGTTTATTTGGCCCCATTATCGACTGCCTCCCCTTTTCGGAACAATCTTATGTTTTCAGGATCCATACCGATAAATAACTTACCCCCTTCGCTGGTTCTATTTTCCAGAGGTAGCTCGACTTTTATCTCCGTACCAAGTCCCTCGACGCTGAGAGTGATGATCTGATAACTACCGAGATGTTCGGTCAAGGTAACAGTAGCAGGTATCTTCTTACCTTCACTCGGCTCATCCGAAACCCCGACTAAATTTGGCCTAATACCGAGCTCCAACCCCGTCCAGTCAGGATCAAGTTTGTTTCGGAAATCTTCGGACGAACCAACTTCAAATCCCCCGATTTTCAACTTTTCTCCGTCGAATTCACAATCAATAAAGTTCATTCCGGGACTCCCGATAAAGTTACCGACAAAAGTGGAAACTGGTTCGTTATAAAGTTTTTCCGGAGCTCCGTACTGAACGATTCGACCTTTGTTCATCACCGCTGCCTTGTTCGCGAAAGTCAGGGCCTCGTGCTGATCGTGCGTAACATAGAGGGACGTCACCTTGAGCCTTCTTTGAGCCTGACTGATCCTTCTGCGCAGGGTGAGCTTTCTACCGGGGTCAACGTCCGTCATCGGTTCGTCGAACAACAGAGCGGTCGTGTCATGGCGAATGATTCCTCTGCCCAGCGAAACGAGCTGGCTCCATTCCGGACCGAAGCTACCCGGGTTTTCATCCAGTCTATCGGCAAGACCAAGAAGTTCGGCCGTTTCCTGGACCCTGCTTTCTATTTCGGACTCCGGGACGTTCCGGTTTCGGAGGGGAAAGGCGAGATTGCCAAATACGTCCATGGAATCGTAAACAACGGGGAATTGAAAGACCTGAGCAATATCTCTATCCTGGGGCGGTAGCTCCGTTACGTCTTTGCCGTCTATCAAGACCTCTCCTTCCGTGGGCGTCAGCAGACCCGAAATAATATTCAGCAGGGTCGTCTTGCCACACCCCGAAGGTCCGATTAGTGCGTTGGAAGTACCTTCTTCCAGGGTTAAATTAACGTCCCTGACGGCTACCGTCTCCTCCCCGCCTGACTCGTAGACATGAGTTATGTCGCGCAACTCTATTTTAGACATAATTGATCACTTCTTTTCTCCTAAAGTAGTCTTTGCTCCCTGAGTCACGAACTCACTGGTCTCCTCGTTAAACACGTAGAGCTTCTGTGGATCTATTGATACGGTCAGTTGTTCCCCTTCGGGTCTGCGCTGAACTTCCGGGACGAAAATGATTATTTCCTGCTCCTTATGATCCGAATGCAGCGTAGTAGTTGATCCCACGATTTCGTTAAAGGAAACGAGTGTTTCGAAGCTTATCCCTCCCTCCATTTCCCCTATTTCCACTTCCTGCGGTCGAATCCCCAGAAGATAGCTCCTGCCGGGTTCCAGCTTTTCATAGTCAAAGGCCTCGATATGCAGGTCATCACTAACCTTGAAGTAGTAGTTATCTTCCTTTTTGATGAGTTCCGCGGAGAGCACGTTCATCGGCGGTTCGTTTAAGTAGGACCCGACCTCGACGTAATCCGGGTGATAATAGACTTCCTCCCTTTCACCGAACTGCAAAATATCTCTGTCGTGGAGGAAGCCGATATGGGTCGACATGGATAGAGCGTCCTCCGGGGCCGGAGTCGCGTAAATAAATGTACTTTCTTCCTCCTTAAAAATAACCTGAAACTGACCCCGCAACTCTTCCCGGAGCTTGTAATCAAGGTTTGCCAGCGGTTCATCCAGAAAGGTAAATTGAGGGTTCTTGATCAAAGCCCGAGCAATAGCAGTCCTCTGTTTTTCCCCTCCACTTGCTTCTTCCGGCAGGTGGTCCAGGAGACTTTCAATATTCAAGAGTTCTGCAACCTCGTGGACCCGGGAATCTATTTCGTCCTCCGACAGGTCCTCGTCGGAAACTCGTAGGGGAGAAGCGATATTCTCGTAGAGAGTAAGAGAAGGATAGTTAATAAATTGTTGATAAACCATGGAAATATTTCTTTTTTGAACGGGTATGTCCGTTACATCAGCACCGTCGTAGTAAACCTTCCCATCCGTCGGTTTCTCCACCCCCGCCATCACTCTCAACAAAGTAGTTTTCCCAGCACCTGTAGGAGCTACGATACTGGTGAAGCTATTATCGGGGACGTTCAGGTTAAGGTCCTCCAGAACGACCTCCGAACCATAATTTTTCGTAAGATTCGACACCTCAATTCCCATCGATAGGGCCTCCTCGCTTATATTGTTCTAGAGCAATTCGACTTGGAAAAATTAAACCCGATGCCCATTTGGAAAGTTAGCTTTCGCTTTAATGAAATAATTACAGGATAGTCGAAAAAGTCCCGACCGCACCCCCAAGTCATCCTGGAATCTGGAGATTCGAACTTAAGCCTGTTTCAAGTTCCGAGCGC
Organism: uncultured Thermotogae bacterium; assembly: GCA_964513485.1. GTDB lineage: Bacteria > Bipolaricaulota > Bipolaricaulia > M55B111 > M55B111 > JAGXLP01. The sequence goes on from CAZENJ010000070.1 coordinate 6,106, forward strand.
TCTGCCTGCCAAATAATAAACCAGCTCTCGGAACTAAAAGTTAATGTAACATAAATTCAATCAAATTTCAAGAAAAACGAAAGAAAACATAACTAAGCATGAGAATATAATCACAAATCCCAGTTTTTCGCCCTCTTAACTGCCTTCTTCCATTTTCCATAGAACTGACTTCTTTTGTCCGGGTCCATTTCCGGTTCAAATAGCTTGTTTTTCCGACTTTTCGTTAATTGATCTATTTCGTCCAGATCGTCCCAGAAGCCGAAAGCCAGCCCGGCTCCATACGCCGACCCCAGAGCGGTAGATTCCTGTACGTCGGTTCTGAGTACCGGTAAGTCGGCAATATCGCTCTGAAACTGACAGAGGAAGTCGTTTTCCGCGGCTCCTCCATCGATCCTTAGTTCGGATAGCTCTTCCCCGGACTCCTTCCTCATCGCCCGCAGGACGTCCTCCACCTGGTAAGCAATTGATTCCAGGCCGGCGCGGGCCAGGTGACGTTCGTCACTTCCCCGGGTCAGCCCGATGATCGTTCCCCGGGCATTCGAATCCCAGTGCGGAGCACCGAGACCCGCAAAAGCCGGGACCAGATAAACTCCTTCATTGTCATCCAAACTACAGGCAAGCTCCTCCGTTTCCGCGGCCTCCTCAATTATTCCAAGCCCGTCCCGTAACCACTGAATAGTCGCTCCAGTCGAATACACGGAACCTTCAAGTGCGTAGGTAACCTCTCCGTCGATAGAATAAGCAACGGTGGTCAACAGTTTGTCGCCAAAGCTAGGTTTTTTACCGATGTTAACCAGCAGGAAGGAACCGGTGCCGTAAGTGTTCTTTCCCTCTCCGACCCGGGAACAACCCTGGCCGAAAAGCGCCGCCTGTTGATCGCCCATGGCCGCGCCAATGGGAACGCCGTCCAGGTCCAGCGGCCCGAAGCACCTGATTTCCCCGTACTTTTTCACGTTTTCCACGGGCTCGGGCAGGCTTTTCGGGGGAATCCGGAAGAATTCAAGCAGTTCCCGATCCCATTCGGTCTTTCTTATGTCAAACAACATCGTCCTGGAAGCGTTCGTGTGGTCCGACACGTGAACCTCGCCGTCGGTAAGCTTCCAGATAAGCCAGCTTTCCACGGTCCCGAAGTGTGCCTCTCCTCTTTCGGCCTTGTTTCGCAATCCCTCCACGTTTTCAAGGAGCCACTCTATCTTGGTGCCGGAAAAGTAAGGGTCGACCCTTAAACCAGTTCTGGACTCGACCTTTTCTTCGATTTCCGTCCCCTGAAGTTCTTCACATCTCTTTGCCGTTCGCCTGTCCTGCCAGACTATGCCGTTATGTAGAGGTCTGCCTTCCTCGTCCCAGACGAATACGGTTTCCCGCTGGTTGGTGATTCCAATACCCACCAGATCCTCTTTCGTCAGCTCCGCCTGACTCAGCGCCTCTTCCGTGACGAGTTTCAAATTTTTCCAGATTTCGCTCGGATCGTGTTCGATCCATCCCGGTTGAGGGTAGATCTGTTCGTGCTCGCGATAGGCGGAACTAACCTGTTCTCCGTCGTGATCAAAAACTATGAACCTCGTGCCGGTCGTACCCTGATCAATCGCTCCAACGTACTTTTCAGTGCTGACGACAACCACCTCCCAATCAAAATAACTTGAGGAAATATCGATCCAGATAGTTAAGTTTACCCGTTAACTTTTGTGGCCCACCTAACCCAGAAACAATTGACGGCATCAATACAGCGCTATAAAGTAACCTCACCTTCGGCTTTTTCTGAAACCCTGGCGAGAGACCTGCTGGTCACTACGTTTATTTCGGTTGAACAGATATTCTCAATTACAATCTCTCCGACTTCGACCGGCGCTTCTAGCTCTACCCCGTTCAGTTTTTCCAGACAACAATCCAGTTCATCCTTGGGCACTCCGGTCTCCGTCCGAACCGGAATTCTCGGGTACCTGGCGCCTTTTATCTTGACCGTCGTAGTTAGAATTCTTCGCGGGTCGTGAAACTCGCTCTCGACGTACTCCTTCCCCTTGATGCAGCTATAGCCCGAGACATCTATTAACTCGTCTCCTTCGTATTCTACCTCGACGGTACAACCTTTAGGGCAGGCAGTACAGGTATATTCTTTTGTCGGCATCAGGACCTCCTGGTTACCTCTACTTCGACCTGTTCCAGACCTTCGATTTCGGACAGATCCTCTTCCTCGACCTTTTCGACCTCCATCTCTCCTGGGGTAACTATCCGTTTGAAGTAAGAAATATCCGTTCCTTTTATAGAGATATCGACGTTTTCCATTGGTTCCTTAACTCTCAGCGCAAAGCGGAACTCGTCTTCTCCGCTTACCTCGTGGGGCACGACATAGTTCACGTTTTCCCCGGCGAGGACTTCTTTATCAGCATCCGGTAGATTTCCGTTCCCGGCATAAGCAACTGCTCCGTCCCCCGCTCTAAAACCATCCATGGTTACCCAGTCCACCAGATCTTCGATATGGATCGCGTTTCCGCAGCCAAATATCCCCGGAACGTCCGTCTGGAACCATTCGTCGACCAGAGCTCCCCCTGTCTTCTGACTCAGAGTAACGCCGGCTTCTTTGAAGAAGTCGTTCTCAGGCACCAGACCAACCGAAAGCAATAGCAGATCAATATCGATATCTTTTCCGGAACCTTCTATCGGCTGAAAGTTCTCGTCGACGCGGGAAAGTTCTATACCCTCCAATCTGTCGCTTCCGTAGATATTAGTTACAGTATGCTGCAGGTGTAGCGGAATATCGTAATCGTGCAAACACTGGACTACATTTCGGTTCAAACCGGTGGGATAATCCATGATCTCGGCCACGCCGACGACTTCAGCGCCCTCCCAGGTCAACCGGCGGGATATTATCAAGCCGATATCGCCCGACCCGAGAACGAAGGCCTTTTTACCCGGCATGAACCCTTTCTTGTTGATAAACTTCTGAGCCGTGCCCGCAGGCATGACGCCGGAGGGTCTATCACCCGGTATCTGTATCTCTCCCCGGGATTTCTCCCTTGCTCCGGTCGCCAGTACAACTGCATCGGCATCCACCTGCAGAACGCCCTCGGGCGTTAGCAGTGTCATTACCTTGTCCGGGCGCAGAGACAGGACGAAACTATTTAGTCGAACGTCCACATCGTTTCCACCAACCCTTCGGGTAAACCTTTCCGCGTACTCAGGTCCGGTGAGTTCTTCGCCGTATATTTCAACGCCAAAGCCGTTGTGGATACACTGGTTCAATATACCACCAAGTTCTATATCCCTTTCCACAAGAGTTACATCGGCACCTTCCTCGGCACCGCGGATGGCCGCCGCCATTCCCGCGGGGCCGCCACCAATCACTACAATATCCTTCTTTATCCGGTTTATTCTATCTTTCATTTGACTCATCCCTCTTTCGTTTCTTCAGCCAGTAAACGGGAATCGTCTCCCTTTTTCGTGACCTCTTTTGGCGAGACTCCCAGCTTGCTGGATAGTATTTCAACCAGCCGCGGAGTACAGAAGCCACCCTGACAGCTACCCATGCGCGATCGCGTCCTGAACTTGATTCCGTCCAGAGTATCGGCCCCGCGATCTATCGCTTCCTCTATCTCCGCTCTGGTTACTTCCTCACAGCGACAGACGATCTCCTTTGCCGCGGGAAAATCGTCGGTATACTCGGCGATTTCTTCCGTATCCATGTCAGCAAATTTCGGTATCGGCTCCCTCTCGGGGTCGAATTCCGGGTCGGGATTAAGCTGCAGGCCCTTTCCCTCAAGCAGGTCGACTACATGATCGGAAATCGCAGGTGCTGCCGTCAGGCCGGGTGACTGTATACCGCCTACGTTGATAAACCCCTCGACCGCTTCGGATTCTCCGATCTCGAAATCGTCCGATCCCGATTTGGCCCGCAGGCCGGCAAAATTGGTCACTATCTTACTCGTATCAATATCCGGAAAAAGATCGGTTGCTCCGCTATAGACCTCTTCCAGTCCGGTCTTTGTCGTCGCCAGCGACGGTTCTTCCAGTGGCTGGTGGTTTGGGCCAAATATAATACTCCCTTCTGCGGCCGGAGTGACCAGGATACCCTTGCTTTCACCGGTTGGAAGGGGAAAGTTTATCTTTTTAACGTAGCCCTGCAGTTCGCTGTCCAGTAAATGGTATTCCCCTCGGGCGGGAAATATTGAGAAGGAACCATCGCCCACCATGCCGGCTATTTTTCCGGAAGAAATTCCCGCCGCGTTAATTACGTATTCACTTTTAAATTCTTTTTCGGGAGTTATGACTGTAAACTTTCCTTTTTCTTCGGGTTCTTCCAGTCGCACTATGTCCTCTACCGGCGAACTGAAGAAAAAGCTTATCCCGTTGTCCCTGGCGTTTTCGTAAAGGGCAATAGTCAATTTATATGGAGCAACGACGCCCGCCGTAGGAGCGTGCAGTACGGCCTCGACGTCTTCGGATATGTTTGGTTCGAGCTCTCCAATCTTCGCCCTGTCCCTGATTATTTCCAGTCCCTCAACGCCGTTTTCATTCCCCTGTTTCTTTAATCTTTCGAGCTCACCGTCCTGAGACCCGTCTTTTGCAGACACGAAAGAGCCGACCCTGACAAACGGGACTGAAAGCGGTTCCGTCCACTCCTCGTATTTTTTATTCCCGGGAGCCGAGAAAGAAGCTTTGACAGTTCCTGGTTTGGCGTCGTACCCTGCATGGACTATTCCACTGTTTGCTTTTGTAGTCCCCCAGCCCACGTCGGGCTCCTTTTCCAGAACAGCTACATCCAGTTCGTACCGTGACAATTCTCTTGCGATCCCGGTACCAATGACCCCAGCTCCAACAATCACTACGTCGTACTTTTCTGTCATGAGTGGATCTCCTCGGAATCAACTTAAACCTAAAAAAGCCTAAACAAACTCGAAACTTATCATAACAAAAACAACATTTCTTTTCAAATACCTTTCAGGGAAAAACAGGGATATTTCTTCCCCGGATTTTTTCAGCCAGGCTACTTAAGAAAATCTGATAGAATGGTAAGAGTAGCGGGCAAACCGCAGGAAATTATCCAGTTTCAGCATGCCAGGGTAATAT
>CAZENJ010000071.1:0-11038 GCA_964513485.1 uncultured Thermotogae bacterium
CGTCACCTTGGCCATTGCGATGGCGTTCATTGCCTTCGTAATTTGTTTGATGTCCTTTATGTTGGCTATCCGGCTCTTAATCTCCCGCGCCTGTGGCATCTCCTTCCCCCTTAAAGGACTTGTCGAATTCGGACAGCGCCATCTTCAGTTCTTCCTCTATCTCTTCCGACAATTCTGCCGTTTCCTTGAGGTCTTTCAGGACGTCTTCGTGATAGGTCTCCAGGTGGTCGTGCATCTCCTTCTCGTATTCCTTTACCTCTTCCACTTCCAGGTCATCAAGGTAACCGTTTACGGCCGCGTAAAGCGAGACGGCCTGCCTTTCCACGGGCATCGGCTGGTACTGATCCTGTTTCAACATTTCCATTACCCGCTCACCCCGGGCGAGCTGGGCCTGAGATTCCTCATCCAGCTCCGAGGCAAACTCGGCAAAGGCTTCAAGGTCCCGGTACTGGGCCATCTCCAGCCTCAGTTCTCCGGCAATTTCCTGCATGGCGTCGTTCTGGGCCGCGCCACCGACACGTGAGACGGAGTCACCGACGTTGATAGCCGGGCGGAACCCCTGGTTAAAGAGGTCCGACTCGAGATATATTTGCCCGTCAGTAATCGAAATCACGTTGGTCGGAATATAGGCAGAAATATCGCCGGCTTTGGTTTCCACGATCGGGAAAGCCGTCAGTGAACCGCCACCCATTTCGTCGTTGAGTTTCGCGGACCTTTCCAGCAGGCGAGAATGAGTGTAGAAAATATCTCCGGGATACGCCTCTCTCCCCGGCGGTCGCCGGAGAAGCAACGAAATCTCTCTGTAAGCAACGGCGTGTTTCGACAGGTCGTCGTAAACTATGAATGCGTCCTGACCCTGATAGGTATAGTATTCCGCCATGGCCGTCCCGGCGTAGGGAGCAATGTACTGCATCGGAGTCGGGTCCTCCGCGTTGGCGGTAACCACGGTGGTATACTCCATCGCCCCGTTCTTCTTGAGGGTGTCCACCGTCTTGGCAATCGTCGAAGTCTTCTGACCGATCGCCACGTAGAAACAATGGACGTCAGTGTCCTTCTGATTCAATATGGTGTCAACGGCGATTGCCGATTTACCGGTGCGACGGTCACCGATTATTAACTCCCTCTGGCCCCTGCCGATCGGTGTCAGAGCGTCGATCGACTTGTATCCCGTCTGGAGCGGCACTTCTACCGGCTTCCTTTTAACTACACCCGGAGCCTTGATTTCGATATCCCTCGTTTTATCGGTCCGAATCTCACCTTTCCCATCTCTGGGCTCGCCAAGAGGGCTAACTACTCTTCCGTGCAGTTCCGGACCGACCTTGGTTTCCAGAATTCTACCGGTACGCTTTACCTTATCCCCTTCCTCAACTTCCTCGACGTCTCCGAAAAGAATCGCACCGATATTATCCTCTTCCAGGTTCATTGCCAGCCCGTTTATCCCGCCGGGAAATTCCAGGATTTCCATGGACATGGCGTTTTCCAGGCCAAATACCCTGGCTATTCCGTCCCCGGCTTCGACTACCACCCCTTCCTCTTCCATCGACAGGGAATAGTCGTAGGATTTTATCTGTTCCTTGATTAAACCAGTTATCTCGTCGCTCTTAATTTCTACCATCGCTTCCTCCTTCTATTACATAATCCCTCAAGCCTTCAAGCCTGGCCCTTACGGAGCCATCTATTACTTGCTCGCCGACTTTTAGTCTAATGCCACCGATGAGATCCTCGTCCTGGCTCACATCCGTTATCTGGACGGGCTTATCGACTATATCAGTTAATCTCCTTTCTATTTCCTCTACGATATCTTCGCCGCTAAAATCGGGGGGAAGTGTGACTTCGACCTCGACGATCTCTTCCTCGTCCCTGCGAATTTTCCTCAACCTGTCGTAAATTAACGGCAGATAATCTTCCCTGTCCTTTTCGACTACGAGTTTCAGGAAATTGCGGGTCTCCTGAAGCAGGGATTCGCCAAATACGTCATCCAGAATACCTTTTTTGTCCTCGTTCGGTACCAGCGGGTGAGTCAGAAAGGTGAAGAAAACGTCGTTCTCTTCCAGCACCCGATCAACCTCGCCCAGGTCGGTCTGAATTCCGTCCAGTATCCCTTCTTCTTTTCCCAGTTCGTATAGTGCCTCGCTGTACCTATCGGCTACTTCTATCGATTTCATTTTACGTCCAGCTCTTTACCCTGAAGTTCTTTGAAGAAAGAGTTGATGAACTCCTCGTGATCCTTTCTATCTATCTCCCGCTGCAGGACTCTTTCCGCTCCCACCAGGGCGACATCAACGTACTGTTCTTCCAGTTCCTCGAGGACATCCTGTCTTTCCTGTTCCGCTTCCTTCTTTGCTTCCTCGACTATCCTCGATGCCTCCTTCTCGGCTTCCTCCCGGGCATCTTCAACTATTTCGTCGGCTCTACGCTCAGCTTGCTGAACTATTTCCCTGCGTCTCTCTTTCGCCTCTTCCAGTTCTTTTTTCCTGCGCTCTTTCAGCTCTTCAGCTGTTTCCTCTCTTTCCTGAGCATTATCTATCCGGGACTTTATTCTTTCCTTTTTCTCTTGCAGGAACTCTTTAGCAGGTCGAAAAAGGAGCCAGGACAGAACGGCCACAAGAATAGCGAAATTGATCCAGTTGGCTATAATCGTTAAGTTAAGACTCTGGATGATTTTTTGCCATTCTAGTCCCATAGCACACCCCTAAATTAAACTACCATTAATAACATTATCGCGACGATCAGCGAATAAATACCCGTAGATTCCGTTATTGCCTGACCGATAACCATCGTTCGCAGGAGACTGTCTTCCATTTCGGGCTGTCGTGCCATTCCGTCGATCGCGTGCGAAGCGACCTGTCCTTCACCGTAAGCCGCCGCGATTGATCCAATTCCCATGACAAATCCTGCTGCCAGGTATTTCGCTGCCGTAACTATACTTGCGGAAAGTTCCATCGAATATACCTCCTATGGAGAATATTGATTATTCTGCAACTGCTACATTGATATACGAAACTGCCAGTAACGCAAAGACAAAGGCCTGAATGGCCCCGATAAACAATCCGTAAAACATCTGGAATATCGCTGGTAAAACTACGGGAAGAAGTTTTGCGGTTAAAACTGAAATTAGCACGGCTCCACCGAAAACGTTCCCGTAAAGCCTGAAGGAATGGGACAGCGGCTTTGCCACTTCCGAAATCAAATTCATCGGTAACATGAAAGCGTAAGGCTGGGCAAATCCCTTCAGGTAACGCCCGGTACCCTGAATCTTCATTCCGTAGTAGTGGGAAACGAGAAAGACGAGCAGGGCAAAACTCAAAGGAATGTTGAAATCCTGGGTCGGCGATGATAGTCCGGGCACGATCGAAACCCAGTTGGAAATAGTAATAAACAAAAACAATGTAGAGATAAACGAGAACAGCTGTAGCTTGAGCTGCTCGGATTCGAAGGCATCGGCAAACTGCTCGTCCAGTAAATTCATCAGCGACTCCAGTATTACCAGTCTATCGGAGGGTTTTTCCTCTACGTCCTGTTTTAAGCCCTGCCTCAACCACCAGGCAAAGGCAATAATTATCGCCATGACTATCCAGGACATGATCAGGGCCTTTATATCAAGCGCCATAATGTTGGAATCGCCCAGCTGCAATACAAGCTTCTCTCCTAAATGTTCGAGCATCATCCACCTCCGGACCGAACGTTCTTAAACGCCATTACGAACCTCAAGGCAACCAGGGGTAAGATAAGCCCACCGGCCGCTGCAAAAAAATTTAACCAATTGGTTAGAGTGGCGACCGCCAGGGCCAGACCATAGATAATAATCCTGGCAAGTGCAAAAAAAGAGACACGCCAGCTAATTTTATCGTCTTCGGCGCGATCATCAAGTATTTCCCTCGTCCTCGTAACCAGCAGATAGTTCATCCCCAGCGCTATTATGACCCCGTACCAGAGACCAAAAGCAAAATCGTTACCGAGAGTAAAAAACAGAATCTCTCCCAGTACCAATCCAGAAAGTCCGATTAACTTAATCGGATAAAGCTCGGAAAAAGTGATAGAGCTAACTCCCGGAACGGTCTTATGATTCCGTGGACTCCCTCGTGAATTAGCCAGGATTGTAACTGGCTAATAATTACTCCGGCGAGATATATCGGACGGGTCAGACGGCACGGACTTTGTCCGTTTTGTTCTCCACCAGTTCGTCTATCCTGTCCGTCAGGTCGGAAGTAATCTCGTCCACTTCGTCCTCAAGCATGTACTTGTCGTCTTCCGTAATTTCCCCCTCGTCCTCGAGTTCGTCTATCTTCTTATTGGTGTCCCGCCTGATGTTCCTCAGAGAAACCTTTGCCTCTTCACCTTTCTCTTCTATTACGTCGACAAGCTCTTCCCTTCGCTCACCGGAGAGCTTTGGTATCGGTACCCTGACGATTTCGCCGTCGTTGTTCGGGTTTAACCCGAGATCCGACTCCAGAATAGCCTTCTCGATTGCCTCGATCTGGCTGCTGTCGTAAGGCTGAATAACCAGGAGCCCGCTCTCCGGAGCCGATATATTGGAAATCTGGTTCAGGGGAGTATCAGTCCCGTAGTATTCGACCTTCAGATCCTCAATCATCGCCGGATTCGCCTGTCCTACGTGTACTCTGTTCAGTTCCTCCTGCAGGGAGTCAACGGCATTTTCCATCTTTTTTTTCATCTTAGGAACAGGATTCGAGCTACTCACTTTTACCACTCCCACCTTCAGGTTATATTACTATTACTGGATTCGTAACTCTTATTCAAGCAGTAATTGTAAACGTGCTAACAATTAGTATATTTTAGAGATTTCTTGCCCGGTTTCAAAGGAGACCGGATTATCTTCTGACTTACTCAGGTAGATTTCCTCCCACAGGAACCAAAAGGTCCGAATTCAACCTTTAGCAGATCAGGTATAGCAATAAAAACAGCCCTCCGGAAAGTCTCCGGAGGGCTGAAATAGAATTACTACTAATCCAGATATAAATCCAATACGCGCCGGTTAACCGGTCACGTAATTTTTTTGTCTTTATTCCAGAATCAGCACCTTTCCGATATCAACTTCTCCGAAAACTCCGTTGTGTTTTACCGACGCAACGTACAGGTAAGTCCCGTTTGGTACACCTTCAGCGGTCCATGTAAGCGAATCCCCGGTAGTTTCCGAGCTAAACAACGTATTGCCACTGAAGTCCTTTACCTTAACCCGTAAGCCCTCCGCGGAGGAGGCCCATTTTCCAGCGACCGAGAAGGTTATCCGAGAGCCATCTCCGGTGGAGCTAGTTGTAGCCGTGACGTCAAAGAAGTCCAGTGTCGCTTCCCGCTTCGGAGGAGGCGGAGGTGCCGGGACATTCGACCCTTCCAATTCTCTTAATAGCGTTCCCTGCTGAGCCTTACCAGGTGTCGGAGGGGTCGGCGGCCCACCCGATTCCTCGAATTTTAGCGAGATGGGCGTATTTGCGTTGCCGTAGACGTAGATATAATAACCCTTCCAGGGATTCAGCGTGTAACTATCCCAGCCGGGCTGCTGATAAACCAGGAAATCTTCGGCCCCTGAGGAGTATTCAAACAGTGCATAATGGACTGGCGAATCGGCCGCGGTGAAGTCCACGCTCTTGATACTCTGGTAAGACCCACCGCTTTCCTTGATCTGCACGTCCCCCCAGTCCACTTCTACGGGGGTACCGAACATAATCCAGCCCGTTCGATCTTCCAGAGTAACTTCCTTGCTGGAAGGCTCGGTACCGGAAACCCCAAGCTCTATCGCTTCCGGAGCCCAGAGCCAGTAAGATTCAAAAGGACTCATGCTCGTCAATTCTCTGAAGCCGGAACCGTTCCAGGAACCCCAGGTGATATCGGCACAGGTACTTCCAGCCGGTAGGTCGTCTCCAATCACGCTGGGACAGTCGTTCGGGTCGGGAGTTAGTGGAATAGACAGGAGGTTCCAGGTATCTGTGTCGACGGAGAACACGGAGTCCGGCTGCTCATCGGCATCGGTCTTAACGTTGATTGAATTAGAAGGACCGGATTCTCCGTTAGCGTTGTAAGCGGTGACCTCGTAAGTATAGGTAGTATCGGACGCGAGTCCTGTATCGGTGTACTGGGTAACGTTTGCTCCTACCGTGGAGACTAGCGTGCCGCCACGATAGATCCTAAATCCGTCTTCGTTATCCGAGTTATCGGACCAGTTGAGCCGGATCTCGCTGGTAGAAAGTGCCGTACCGGAAAGTCCTCCCGGCGCGTCCGGAACCGTGGCTCCAGTAGTAATCTCGATTGGCGCTTCCATATCGGGAATTGATACGTACGTGGGGTCGTTTATATTTCCGGTAGCTACTTTCCAATCAGTCATTCCCTGGATGAAATTGGGATCTATGGAGATAGTAAATTGGTTTCCGATATTGGAAAAAGCTCCTCCATCAGTCCGATAATCCGGCCAGTCCCAATTAATCGTAGTATTTAACGCGTAATCATCGTCTTCAGGGTCGTCTTCTACCGAGACATCTGTCGAAGCGGGCAATCCGGAAAAAGTGAACTCAACCACTCCCCCGTCACCCGCGGTCCCCTCGCCATCGTCGTGAATGATAACAAGACTAACTTCACCTGTGTTCGTGTTCTTGTAAAGAAAAAGTAGACTTTGATTGCGTAATTCTATATCGGGATTCGTATGTGCTTCATAGGACCAATAATCGTAAAAATTCGCGACACTTTCTGCCTTTTCCAGGGGAGTTATCGTTTGGGAGAACGTACCCTGAGTAATTGTATATTCCACACCGTTAGCTTCAACAACAACGGTTACACTCAGAAGTGTTACCAGAAAAAGAGTAATTATTGCACCGGACCATCCAGTTCTGCTACGACCGTTTTTCATTTCTTACCTCCCTTTCTTTCTTAATTTATTTGCCGTCCATGTACCATACTAACACTATAGATCGATTTTGTAAAATTCCCCCCTATTCCTCCCACCTCTCGCCCGAAAGCCAGCAAAATACTTGACGGGAGCTATCCCGTATTTAAAATACTTACTTTTTTGCGCATTGAACGATAAATCGTTCTAAATCAATCCTTTATTTATTTTAAATTGTATTTGTTTTTTTATCAAAAATCACGCAAGTAGCTAAATAAACTCCTTTTGGCAAAGCCACTATCCTTCTTTAAGATTCATCAGGATGGATCGACACGCATTCGGTGATGTTGTTTTCAGCTTTATTTCTGGATTTCAGTCAGTTACCCTGTCCCAGGAAACGGAGTCGAGAACCCTGCCGCAAGAGGACGGCGCCCCTAGAAAATTATCGCCGCCCCTCCACCAGCAATTATTGTTGAGACCTCCGGGCGAGCCCGGTATATTAAGCGAGATATATAATTCCGGAAACGGAGAACTTGATAATGTTACTAAAATTTTCCGCTTACGGTTTCCTGAAAAACTTGCGTTTCTTCGAGCCTTTTCTCTACCTGTTTTTCCTGGAGAACGGGCTGTCCTACTTTCAAATCGGTATTCTAATCAGTATTAGAGAAATCTTCGTAAATCTATTTGAGATACCGACCGGAGCGGTTGCCGATCTATCCGGTAGAAGACGGGCAATGGTATTTTCTTTTAGCTCCTACATCCTGTCTTTTCTCGTCTTTTATTTTTTCTCGGACTTCTACCTATTTATCCCGGCCATGATACTTTTCGCCAGCGGGGAGGCTTTCCGCTCCGGCACGCACAAGTCAATGATCATGGAATACCTGGACATTCACGATAGGGGCGAAGAACAGGTAAGTTACTATGGAAAGACACGGTCGGCCTCGAGGCTGGGTTCTGCGCTTTCCGCCCTGCTCGCGGCCCTGATAGTCTTCTTCCGGGGAAATTACAACGTGGTCTTCCTGGCCACCCTGTTACCTTACAGCCTGGATCTGATATTGATGCTGACCTATCCTCCGGAACTGGACGGCGACCTATCGAACCCCGATCTCTCCATAAGTCGGATGTACGAGCAGTTTAAGTCGAGTTTCAGTTCGATATTTTCCCAGGAACAGATGGCCCGAGTTCTGGTCAACGCGTCAATTTTCGACTCCTTATTCAAGATAGGCAAGGATTACCTGCAGCCGATAATCAAAACTCATGCTCTTGCCGTCCCGGTATTGCTTTCGCTGGAGGACGGTCAGAGCAGAACTTCCATTTTAATCGGGATAATTTACTTCTTCATTTACATCAACAGCTTTATTTCGTCCCGCAAATCTTCTCAGTTGATGGAAAAAGTCGGCAGTCTCGCCCGTTCGCTCAACTGGCTTCTCTGGCTGGACGTCGCCCTGTTCTTTATAGCGGGAGTCGGCGTACTTCTCGATTCCCTGATCGTGCCGGCAGTCGCTTTTCTGTTCTTCTATACCCTCTACAACCTGAGGAAGCCCATGGTAGTCGGGTTTCTCGGAACCAGAATTCAGAGCAAAGAGCGCGCGACTATTCTCTCCGTTCACTCGCAACTACGATCCGTTTTCGGTATAGTTATCGCCCCTGTCTTCGGCCTCCTGGCTGACCACTTCGGCGTTTTTACGGTGCTGCTTTTCGGGGGCAGCCTCCTGCTCCTCGTCGGCGGGGCTCTAAATATCTCTGACGAATCAGAAAAAGCTCATGCCTGAAGGCATAGCCCCGGGTCGATTCCCCTTTCGGAGGACCAAGCCGTCTACTATAATGGATGGACGATGAAAACAACCAACAAGATCTCGGTAGTTATACCAGCCTACAACGAAGAAGACTGGATCGAACTACCCTTAAGAAGTTTGAAAAAACAGAACTTCGACGGCGAGTACGAAATTATAGTTGTAAACAACGCCAGCACCGACGATACGGCCAGAGTGGCGAAGGAATTCGGCGTAAGGGTGGTAGAGGAACCGCAGAAGGGATATACCAGAGCCTGCCAGACAGGCTTCGACGAAGCTAACTTCCCGATTATCGCCGTTACGGATGCCGATACGAAAGTGCCACCGAACTGGTTAAGTGAAATTAAAAAGGCTTTTTCAGACCCCGAGGTCATCGGAACTTACGGGCCGGTAACTTTCCACGATAACGACGGTTACTACAATTGGCTCGCCAAATACGGCTTCACGGCTTTTTTGAAAATAAACGACCTGCTGGGCAAACCCCACTTCGACGGCTTCAACATGGCCGTTTCAAAGGAAGGTTTTGAAAAAGTCGGGGGCTTCAACCTGGAAATGAAGTCCGCCCCGGACGTGGACCTGTCTCAAAGATTAACCAACCACGGAAAAATACTCTACAATGGAGCCATGAAGGTGGAGACTTCGGCCCGGCGTCTGGACGACTGGGGGTTCAGGTTCTTTATCCATCATGCAATAAATTATTTTAACGTAGTCTGGTTGCGAAGGCCGGACAAAGCGCGTGATTTCGACGATATAAGATGAATATTTTTGTCTTCGGGATCGACGGGGCAAGCCCGGATCTCGTCAACAGGTGGATAGACCAGGGCCACCTACCAAATCTGGAAAAAATAAGCCGTTCCGGGATATCTGGCAAACTGAAAAGCACGTTTCCACCCCTGACCGGTCCCGCCTGGTCCTCCTTTCAAACCGGCGTAAATCCCGGCAAGCACGGTGTTTATAACTGGTTAGATACTTCGAGTTCCTACGAAGGAAAGGTAATCAACAGCAACTCTATCAGGACAAAAACGGTATGGAGCCTGATCAGCACCTACGGCGGAAGGGTCGGGCTGTTATCACTTCCGGTGACCTATCCCCCGGAAAAAGTCAACGGTTTTATCGTCCCCGGCTTTCTCACGCCCGAGAACGCTTCCGAGAGGTCCCATCCAAAAGACCTGATGAGGGAACTGGAGGACTCTTTCCCCGAATTCAATCATTACGTCAGGGAGTACATGGGCGGTTCAAAGAAAGAATGGGTGGGATACCTGAAACGGGCCGCCGCATCCAGGGGGAAGGCGAGTCGGTATCTGGTAAAAAGACATCTCTTTTCTCCCGGATCGGAAAGCGACAATAATCTGTTTATGGCGCACTATTTCGCAACCGACCTGGTTCAGCACTTTCTCTGGGACGAGGTCACGGAGGACTGGGACCCCCGGCTTGACGTATTCAAGCAGGTGGACGAGGAGATAGGAAATACAATGGAGATAGCTCCCGACAACTCCGTCTTCATAATAGTCTCCGATCACGGGTTCGGACCGATAGACAGGATATTCAACGTCAATAACTGGTTAAGGAAAGAAGGTTATTTAACACTTGAAAAAAGCGCAAAAACTTTAATGAAACAGACGCTGTCCCGGCTGGGTCTGAACCAGCACAGGCTCAAGCCCCTGGGGGAAAAGATCTACCCGATCGTCAAGAACCTGGGGCTTGTCAGCGGCAGCATAATAAATGCTTCCTCCCATCCGGCCTTAAAAGCGTTTTTCCTTTCCGACAGGGACATAGATTGGTCGGCAACTGCCGCTTACTCAAAATCCGATATCGGTCACGTCAGGTTGAACATCGCCGGGAGAGAAAGCCAGGGAGCGCTCGAAGGTGCGGACGTTAATCGTCTGACAGGGGAGATAAAGGAAAAACTCAAAGAGGTCCGAATAGCCGACACGGATCAAAAGCTGGCGGAATGGGTAAAGACGAAAGAGGAATTATACTGCGGCCCGTACCTGAAGGACGCACCAGATATTATGTTTAACTCGTTAAAACAAAATACGCTTGGTTTTGGCGCCGCGATGTTTCTCTCGGACGAGCTATTCAACACTCCGTTTAAGCCCGGCAACCACCGGAGGAATGGTATCTTGATGGCCACGGGTTCCGGGGTTGGCTCCGGAAACGTGAACGCGGAAATAATGGACATCGCCCCGACCCTGCTAAATCTATTCTCGTTTCCGATTCCGGAACAGATGGACGGGGAAGTAATCCGGGCCATATCTTCTAGCGAACCGAGGTACAGTAGACCGGAAGACTTTTACATGAGCAGGGAGATCAACGAAGTTCCGGAAGATTCCAGGAAGAAGCTGGAGAACCTTGGTTACCTCTAAGCGGGGACTACGGGAACTGTTGCCAGGATTCGAATTTGAAAGGT
>CAZENJ010000072.1:0-10994 GCA_964513485.1 uncultured Thermotogae bacterium
ACTGTGGTTCTTCTTCCTCACATTTGATAATCTTTATCAATTTTTTTGCCGAGAGGTAACCTAACTTTTCCGTGTTCAGGTCTACAGTCGTTAAAGGGGAAGATAGATGCTTGGCAAGCTCTGATTCGCCGACGACGACTAATGCCACGTCCTCGGGCACTTCCATATTTAATTCACGCAGCGCCCGCATGGCTCCGACGGCCTGAACTTCGACCGAGATATACATTGCAGTGAATTGATTGTTTGGGGCCCTGGCCATGACGGTCTCGTAAGCCGACTGTTCGTTAAGTTCCGATTCCCAGACGAGTGACTCGTTAAAGGAAATACCCGCTTCCTCGAGCGCGGATCGATAGCCAAGCGTCCTGTTACGCGATACGGTAAACTTTTCCGGTCCCGTCAGCATCGCTATCTTTTCGTGGCCGTGTCCGATTAGGTGTTCGGTCGCCATCCGGCTCACGTTCAGGTTGTCGTTGTCCACGTAGGGCTCGTTCTCTATGGGGTCCCCGAGGAATACTACCGGGTAGTCGAACTCGTGGATAACGTCCAGGTAAGGCATTGAATTTGAGGGGTGAGTTATAACCGATCCGCTGACCGTTTCCGTCCGAGCCGCGTACTCGATCCTTTCTATCGCTTCCTCCTCGGATTCTACAATTTGCAGCGAAAGGGTCATGCCCATTTCGCCGGCTCCGCGGTGCATGCCCGAAATCATCTTTTGAAAGAATTCGGTCGACGAGAAAACACTTTTTAAATCGATCGGTATAAGCAAACCAATGGTCTTCGAGCGTCCGGTGGCCAGGCTCCGGGCCGCCGTGTTCGGGTGATATTCAAGTTCTCGAGCCGCTTCGAGGACTTTTTCCCGGGTTTTCTGACTGACGTGTGGTTTATTATTAAGCGCTAGAGAAACTGTAGAAGCGGCTACACCGGCTTTTTCAGCAACATCGTCAATTGTTGGTCTGTCAGCCATAGTGTGTTTTATTGCCCCTTTTTTGTACAATCATCGAAGCGCTTTTAGTTTATCATGAATGAATCTCTTTGTCAAACTGAGATTTAGTGCAAGAGATAAAGACGTGGCTAGAGGGGAAAAGAAGTCATGAACGGTATTATGGTGAAATGAGGTGCTAGTTTATGAACTCAAGGTGAGTTGACTTCAGAACCTTTTGAAGCAATTACCCCCTGAGACAACTTCGAATCAACTAAAATTACCGAGGAAGAATCGGGGTCTTACTGCTTGCCCACGCTTCTTGAAGTACGTAGTTGTTAGTTTTGAAGAGACTTTTTCCAGCCCCCGCCCGGAAGGATGGGGTGCTTGACCGGGATTTTCCCCTGTTAATGAGAACTTCTCTTAATTTCTCGGCTGTCTTCCGCGGTGGCAAGTGCCCGACGATAAATCTTCTTCAGGGGTTCACCCGTCTTCTCGGCAAGATTGCGGCAGGATTCGAATTCCGGGGCTATGTTGACGAGTTCACCCTCCTCGTAGCCGAGCTTTACCTGAACCCGCCCGAATTCGGTCTCCACAGTTTTCGTCTTCCTCTCTAACTTCTCTCGTTCCATTTCGTGCACTCTCACCCCGAGCGTGGATGTTTCCCGGAACAGAATGCTGGACATTTTCTTTCGCAGACCGGCGGGACAGATTACCGTTAACTTGACCCCGGGGCGGTTCTTCTTCATCTGAATCGGGGTTTTGAACACTTCACTGGCGCCGGCTTCCATTAATTTCGCTTCGGCCTCGGGGAAAATTTCGGGGTTCATATCGTCTATATTCGTTTCGAGTAAAATCTCGGTTTCTTTATCATCCGGTGAAGTGGTAGTTTCGATGCTACTTGCCAGAGTTGCCCGGAGAAAGTTACTCCTACCTTCGAGCTTCCTGGAGCCCAGACCGTAACCGATGCTTTCCGAGATCATCTCCGGTCGAGTAAAATCGTCAACGAAAGTCGCGAGGATTAGGGCACCCGTGGGGGTTGTGAGTTCGGTTCCATCTGCCGTGGAAAAAGTGGGGACGCCTCCAATTTTCAGCAATTGGGACGTCGCGGGTGCCGGTACCGGGAGATCTCCGTGGGCGGTGCTCACAGTACCAGATCCCACGTTTACCGGGTTCGAATAAATCCGGTCCGGATTGATTCGCGAGACTGCCGCGGCGGCACCGACGATGTCCGCGATCGAGTCAATTGCGCCGATCTCGTGGAAGTGAACCTCTTCCTTCGGGAGGCCGTGAATTTTCCCTTCCACTTCAGCCAGTTGTTCAAACATCTCCTTGCTTCTTTCGATGATTTCCGCCTCCAGCCTTGAACCGTCGAGAAGAAGAAGGACGTCTTTCAGCCCACGGTGTTTCGGTTCCTCTCGTGTTTCGACGGCAAATCTCGTTCCGGAGACTTCTCCGCGTTTATCCCTCCAGACTTTTACCCGAGTTTTTTCCGGGATGATCTCGGTCAAAACTTCGCGCAGCCAGGCCTCTTCCAGGCCCAGGTCCAGCAGGGAGCCGAGGAACATGTCTCCGGCAATCCCGGAAAAAGGTTCCAGAAACAGGATCTTTTTCCTTTCCTTATTCATTTTTTTCACCGTTCCCCGTCTCGCCTCGGCCCCTATTTTTCCTGACTGTGGCGGCGGCAAAATAACCGGCACCGTAGCCATCTCCTATATTTACGACCGTGATTCCGGGAGCGCAGTAGTTCAGCATTGTCAGCAAAGTGGCTATACCATCCAGGTTTGCCCCGTATCCGACGTCGGTCGGCACTGCTACGACCGGTGTATTCACTAGCCCCGCCACCACGCTGGGCAGAGCACCCTCCATTCCGGCCACGACGACGACAATATCGGCTTCCACCAGTCTGTCCCGAATACTAACTACCCTGTGCAGGCCCGAGACTCCGACGTCAAAAGCAGTATCAACCTCGGTTCCCATTGACCGTGCCGTTACCTCGCTAATTCTGGCCACGGGTATATCCGATGTTCCTGCAGTTATCACGGCGACCTTCCCCAGCGTTTCCCCGGGAAAATTTCCGATAAAGGCCAGGGAAGATTCCTCGTAAATCCTGGCTTCCGGATATTCCCCTTTGATATCCCTCAGCACGTCTGCCTCGACCCTCGTGGCCAGGACGTCGTCTCCTGGTACCATTTCGGCGAGAATCTCCATGACCTGTGATTTGGTCTTATCCTCACAGTAGACCGCTTCCGGAGCGCCTCGCCGCAGGTCCCTGTGGCTGTCTATTTTCGTGTGGCCAATGTTTTTAAAGGGAAGCTCCTCCAGTCCTTTTAGAGCTTCATCTATCGACGCGTTTCCCCGCTGTACCGCTAAAAGCAAATCACGTATTTTTTCTGACTTCATGAAAAAACTCCTTTCTAAGTTGCATCTTTCTCTCCTTTTATAGTCTCCGTCAGGCTGCCGCTGCGGTAGCCTTCCAGATCCAGAGTGACGTAGTCGAAACCGATCTCCTTCAGGCCATGCACGATCGAAATCCTTTCTCCGGCGGCTCTGCTTATTTCCTCGGGCGGTACTTCTATTCGAGCTATTTCTCCGTGGTGTCTGACCCGCAGGGCGGAAAAGCCGAGATCACGCAGGGCGGATTCCGCGTTTTCTATCCGGGTCAACTTCTCCTCGGTGATTTCTTCTCCAAAAGGCACGCGAGTTGCCAGGCACGCGTTTGACGGTCTGTTCCAGGTGGAAAGTCCGATCTTCTTGCTCAGTTGCCTGAGTTCCTTCTTTGTTATCCCGGCTTCCTCCAATGGTCGCTTTACCTCGAGCTCTTCTCCCGCTTTCCTTCCCGGACGGTGTCCGGCAGTATCGTCCATTATACTCCCGTCCGCCACTGCGTCCAGCCCCTTCTTCTCGGCCAGCTCTTGTAACTCGCGGAACAAACCTCTTTTGCAGTGATAACAGCGATCCGTCGGATTGGAACGAAATACGTCGCGCCCGATATAGTCCTGCTCTATCAGTAACCACTCGACCCCGATTTCCCGGGCCGTCTGGCGGGCATTACTTATTTCTTCTTCCGGGTGTATGGCGCCGGAAGCGGTTACCGCCAGAACGCTCTCTCGCCCGAGGAAGTCGACAGCGGCTTTCAGGAGAAAGCTGCTGTCCGCGCCGCCGGAAAAGGCGACGAGCAGGGAGCTGTATTCCCCCAGGACTCCTTTAAGAGCGCTAACCCTGTCGTCCTGAATTAGTTCGGTTAATGATTTCATGTATCATCCGTAGATATTGTAGCTCAATATCTCTTTTAGCTCTTTTCTCCGTTTATTCTCCCTGGTAAGATCGTAAGTGGGGTAACCCAGGGGCATCAGGCCGATGATTTTTGCTTCTTCCGGGACCGACAGTAACTCTTTCGTTTTTTCCTGATCGAAAGCCCCGATCCAGCAGGTCCCCAGTCCCTTGTCCGCCGCACGGAGCGTCAGGTGGTCCATCGCAATTGCCAGGTCGACGGTCCCGGCTTCGACGCCACAGGACATGGTTTTTCTTTCGGTGTTTACCCCCGCAATCACCACGGGTGCTTCCGCGACAAAGCTTTGCTCGTGCGCGGCCCGGGCCAGTTCGTCCTTTAAATCCGGATCGTCGACTATCACGAATTTCCAGTCCTGGCGATTACTGGCAGAAGGGGCCATCCTGACGGACTCCATTATTTCCTCCAGAGTATCCCGGGGCACGTGTTTGTCCTCGAACGATCTCACGGACCGACGCCGGAGAATCGCTTCTTTGACTTCCATAGGTATTACCTCCAATTGCTCTAATTATTGGCGAAAAAGTTCAGTACAGGTGTAAAAGTTAGTTACTCCCCGATTATTCGGGCCAGAGGGCCTCCATCCCTTTCTCGGAAACCATCTTCTCCATTTCTTCCTCGGGCGGTCTGGACGAGAACCGTTCTGCCGCATTAAGTACTTTCGGAAGCAGATCAATATCACCGACCGTATTCAAAAAGAACCCGGAACGACCCAATACCCAGCTGACCGCGCGGTCTATGTATTCCTGTTCTTCCAGGGGTTTGTACCAGGTTGCTCTATCCTGCTCGCCTTCACGCCAGCGCCTTCTTGCCAGTGATTTTATTGTCTGAATGGCAACTCCTCTGTCTTCACAAACTTCGACAAGTTCCTCGAAATCCCTGGCGTATTGATCGTTTTGCATCATGGTAAAGTTGAACGGCAGCAGCACGGAATCGAAGTCGTATTCCTCGAGGCTCTTCCTGTGCATCTCCGGGGCTCTGAGAGAGTGTCCGGTTACGCCGAGGAAGCGGACAAGCCCTTCTTCCCTGGCCTCCACCGCAGCTTCCAGGGCACCACCCTCGCCGAAGACGGTTTCCCACTCGTCCGGTTGAATCAGGTTATGTAACTGCAGGAGATCTATCCGATCGACCCTGAGCCGTTCGAGAGAACTTCTGATCTCCTTTTTTGCTTCTTCGTAAGTTCTACCCTCTGTCTTGGTCGCCAGAAAAAAACGATCCCGATACTCCTCCATCCATGGCCCTATTCTGAGTTCGGATTCGCCGTAGCTCGCAGCCGTATCGATATGATTTACCCCGTACTCCAGCAAAACTTCCAGGGTTTCGTTTGCTTCTTCCTGGCTGACCTGAGAAAGTGACGCGCCACCAAACAGGGTGACAGAGCTCTGGTGTCCTGTCGAACCGAAATCTCGTTTTTCTATCATCGAAAACCTCCCGATTTTTACAGGAACCTTTTTATTAAGTCCGACCATCATCGAACGGATTATAATCCGGATTACCGGAAACCCTTTTATGTGCAAGTTCCACAATATCCTTTCGTTTGCCAAAAAATTATAGCTTATTCCGGGACTCAATTAAAAATGTTTTTAACGTAATTAAGCGGTGAGTTCTGAACACTCCACTGGAATTATCTAACGGCTCGGAGGTCAGTAGGGTGGTTATCTACGAGGCATAAACCGGTTGTGCAGTGCCGAAATCCAGTTCTTTAATATTAACTGCCCCCCTTTGAATTAGCCAGTAAAGTTGTTAACATCAGGGAATATGTCAATGGAAAAAGTCAGCAGCAAAACTGCCTACGCTCTTCTTGTTGTGGCGATTCTAATCTGGGGGTTTAACTTCAGTCTGGTCAAGTGGGTCATTACCCGGATTTCTCCCCTGGCCTTTAACGTGTTGAGGTTCAGCATTGCCTCCGCAGTTATCCTGCTTATCCTGTTTGCAAAGGAAGGATGGGAGTCCATGCCTTTCTCGGATTTTTTGAAAATGTTTTTCCTTGGAGCGATCGGGCACGCAATTTACCAGGTATTTTTCATCAGGGGCCTGTCTCTTACCACGGCGGGAAATTCATCCCTTTTGATAGCGACTTCCCCGATATGGACGGCGTTACTCTCGGCTAGCCTGAAAAAAGAAGAGGTCAATCTCAAAACCTGGACGGGAATTGTCCTGGCGTTCCTGGGCGTCTTTCTGGTTACTCTGGGCAGCGGAAACAGGTTGGCTTTTGGCGGGATGAAGACGATCGGGGACGCGCTAACCCTGGCCGCGGCTATCGCCCTTTCCTCCTACACGGTTCTATCCAGGGACCTGCTCGATCGCTATTCGCCCCTGAGGCTAACCGCTATTACGATGGCCGTTGGCTCCGCGTTCCTCTGGCTGTACGGATACGACAGAGTATTTGCCCAGGACTGGGGGTTGCTCCCGGTTACGGGCTGGGCTGTTCTCGGTTATTCCGCTTTGTTTGCCGTAGTCGCGGGTTACCTTATTTGGTTTACGGCCGTCAAATCAGTCGGTCCGACCAGAGCGGCCATATTTAACAACATGACACCGATAATTGCCTTTACGGTGGCTTTTCTCCTTCTGGGGGAACCCGTCAGCTGGTTACAGATCGGCGGCGGGGTAACCGTAATTGGGGGGATAAGTTTAACGGTGCGCAGTTAGAAGGCGGGAAGGGCCCGTTAAAAGAATAGGAGAGCGAGGACCCGCTGGGCTAGTTTTTGAGTTTCCGAACCCCCGCTCTCCCGACAGGTTAGTTTACATCAGGATCGAGTCCAAATTTCCGGGCCAGTTTGCCCCGTGCATCAGGGGTAAGACCCAGTTTTTCAAGATTATTCTCTACGTCTTCAGGAGTTCCGTATCCGGCTACGTAGCC
Organism: uncultured Thermotogae bacterium; assembly: GCA_964513485.1. GTDB lineage: Bacteria > Bipolaricaulota > Bipolaricaulia > M55B111 > M55B111 > JAGXLP01. Next base: position 7,069 of record CAZENJ010000072.1, read on the forward strand.
ATTTAGCCTGGCTGCGGCCGTCGAATCCCTTAGTTCGTTGGAATCCCGGTAGTATTCCGAGAGGCTCTCCATAAAAACTCTGCTCTGTTTTAGCCTGTACTTCTGGTGGTAGTCTTCGGCGATATAAAAGTTATCGAGGTGCTTCACTCTGGTGACGACGGTTTTATCGCTGTCTTCCCCTATTTCCTCCCGACTCGTCTCCGCTATTTGCTTCTGTTCCCCGTCATGGTAGAAAAGAATTTTTGCGTACTGGTTGCTGTAACTACCGGCAAACGGGTCGTGGTAACCCCAGAATATGTCGACGAGCTCCTGAAATGAAACTTCTTCCGGATCGTAAAATACCTGAATTGATTCCGTATGGTCGCCAATATTTCGATAAGTCGGGTCTTCGGCAGTACCGCCGGCGTAACCAACTCTGGTCCGAATCACGCCCGGCTCGGCGCCGAACCGGGCCTCTCCTCCCCAGAAGCAACCCAGGGCAAACGTGGCTTTCTCAATATTATCGTAATTCCGTTTATCTATCTCCGGCAGATTCTTTTCGTCGCTCGCTGATACTTTGTCCCCGGTAAGGCCGGTTAGAACTATCAAACCGAGCCCAAATATTAGTACCAGGGTTAAATATGAAAGTACTCCCGGTTGATCGGTCATCTTCTCCCCCCTTGAAACTTAATTATATAGGCTTCTAATCAATAATAGTTCTCGATTAATCTTATTTCCAGCTTAATTCGTAATTGTCTCTGACGTGGCTGGTATAGCGGGGAAGAGAAATACGGTTGGAATAATGAATGGAATAATGAATTTCCATGGTCGATCTTCATTGACCAGAAACGGAGCGATACAGCGGGTGGCAAGTTTTGGTGAAAAAGAAAAAAGGGCCGAACACGCTGTTCGACCCTTTTGCACTCTTGGATTCAATAGGTGGTCAGTTATTTTGTCCGTACTCGAAAGTGGATATTACGTTTCCGTGCGGATCCATCAGTGTTGCTTTATCGGATTCCGCCCAGACGTCCGATTTAGTCCAGGGTAGATCCTGCCAGCTGGCGTAGTAATTGCTCGATCCGCTACCGCTGTGTAGACGCATTACGCTCAGGGGAGGAATGATTGATTTGCAGTCGGCCTGTTTCCCGAAATCGTATACTTTTCCGTTTTTTTCCTCTTTGAGCACGTAACCACAGAGATCTATCTTTTCCCGGGTCATATTGACGATTAATACCGTCTCGTGTTCCCCCTCGTGGATTATTTGAATGATTTTAAGCTCTGCGTCTTCGGTATCGGCGGCGCTGACGGTTAGTAAGCTAGACGCGATGAAAATAATTCCGAGAACGATAACGGCAATTCGGTGCAACTTCTGCCGGGAACCATGAACTTTATGATAGTCGTTTTTCATCTCAGTCACCTCCTGAGTTATGCTTTGTACCTGTAATCACTTAACTGATTCTAAAATAGAATTACCCTCCCGTCAAATAACTTTATCGACCCATTTAGCCAGGGGGGTATAATGTCTAAGCTTCCCGATACCCTCTGGCACAGGAGTGGGCGAAAGTCTTCGTTTTTATCCAGGTATTTCGAATTACATACATGACCCCTTTGATAACACGGTGAAAACCCCCACAATTAATGTCATACCGGATATGGCCCAATATATTTCATCGAGGTGAGAACCAATTGAGTTAACCGAGCCGGTGATAAAAACGAAGAACCTGACGAAGAAATTTGGCGAATTTACCGCCGTCGACGGTCTGGATCTGGAAATCAGACAGGGTGAGATTTTTGGTTTTTTGGGGCCGAACGGCGCCGGTAAGACTACGTCGATAAGGATGATGGTCGGATTGTTGAGCCCTACCGGCGGCGAAGTCCGGATAGCGGGAATGGGGAATTCCAGCGTCGAGGAAAAGGTCGGGATCTGTCCGCAGGACCTGGTTATCTGGGAAGAACTTACTACCTACGAGAACATCCGCTTTATGGGGAACATGCACGGCGTGCCCCGGGAGAAGTTAGAAGAAAGGACGAATGAACTGATCGAAGACCTTCAACTGGAGGACAGTCGGGATAATCTTGCCTCTGAACTATCGGGAGGGATGAAGCGGAGACTGAATCTGGGAATGAGTCTCGTTCACGATCCCGAGATAGTCGTCCTCGACGAGCCTTCGGCCGGGCTGGATCCTCAGACCAGGTATTCTGTCTGGGAATACATCAAAGGGCTGAGGCAGGGGGAAAACAGGTGCATTATACTGACGACTCACCTGATGGAAGAGGCGGACAGGGTCAGTGACCGGGTTGGTATAATCGACCGGGGTGAGCTCATAGTGGTGGATACCCCGGAAAATCTGAAGAAGAGCGTCGGGGAAGGGGACTCGATAAAAATTGAACTAAACGATAAACGGAAAAATCCGGAGGCGGTTGAGAGGTTGAAAGAGCTGGACGAAGTAATGCAGGCGAGCGAAGTCGGCAACAGGGTCGTCGTCAGAGCGCTCGATGCCCTGAATAAAACCGACAACTTCACCGAAGCCCTGGAAGAGTCCGGCTACGCCGTTTCCGATGTTTCGATCAGCCAAACCAACACTCTGGAGGACGTTTTCATTCACCTGACGGGCAGGGGGCTCGACTGATGAAATTTCTATACGTTGCGATCAAAGGTCTCAAGGAAATTTTTCGGGATAAAAAGGGGCTGGCCTTTCTGGTAGCGTTCCCGGCGATCTTCATGCTGGTCTTTGGCCTGGCTTTTAGCGGCGGACAGGGAGAAAACAAGCCCTATTCGATTGGAGTGATAAATCGGGACGAAGGTGCCGTGATAACCGATGCCGAAGGCGAGAAGCAGCGACAAAATTTTGGCGAAGAACTCGTCACTGCGGTAGAAGGACTGACTTTTGAAGGCAGCGACGTTTCCATGTTCGAGATCAGGTCAGTCGGCGCCAGCGAGGCAGATCAGCTTCTAAAGGACAGAGATGTCGCCGTGGTGCTGAAAATACCGACCGATTTCTCCGAGTCAGTCAGCCAGCTCATCGACAGGACAGTCAGGAGGGAGGTCACCAGCAGCGTGGGAGAAATGATAATAACTGAATTCAACGAAATGACTTCCTCCGGAAATGAGAGTTTCAAACCGGAGGACTTTACTCCGGAAAATTTTGCCGACCGAAACATGAAAGACTTGCCGGAAGACAGGTCCCTGCCGGAAGTTAAAAATAAAACCGCTGAACTGGTTATCAAAGGGGATCCCGGGTACGTTGCCTACAACAAGGCCCGGGGTATACTGGTCGGAGTCCTCAGTCAGTTCAAGGAAGAAGTGGCAAGCAGGGCCCGGGAAGCGACTTCGGATAAATTTGGCGAGGGTTCATCCACGCGGGCCGAGCTCGTGCGGGTAAAATCCGAAAGCATTTCCGGGACGGAAAGCCTGACGACCTTCGACTACTACGCCCCGGGGATATTTATCTTTGCCCTTCTGATGAGCGCCATCGGCGTCGCCGGTTCGCTGGCCGCTGAAGTGGATAAGGGGACGCTGGAAAGACTGAAGCTATCCAGGATGAGTTCGTTCGATCTCCTTCTGGGGACGCTGATTCCCTGGAGCATTAGCGCCGTGTTTCAGGTGCTAATTCTTTTCGGGGTGGCGCTTCTAATCGGGTTCAACTGGGCCGGCGGCCTCGTTTCCCTGGGCTATTCGATCCTGATAGCGGCGATCGCGGGGGTTGCTTCGGTGGCGCTTGGACTGCTTTTAGCGTCGTTCACCGAGGACGAGAGTCAGGCCAGTAACCTCGGAACCCTGATATCCGTGCCGCTCAGTTTCATAGTCGGGGCGTTCTTTCCGCTGCCGAAAGTCCCGCTTGGAAATTTGTTTGGCCAGACCTTCGAGCTCTATGACGTCCTTCCCTGGACTCACGCTGCGGAAGCTCTGCGGGTCCTTCTTATCTACGGAGGCGGAATCCGGGACG
>CAZENJ010000073.1:0-1623 GCA_964513485.1 uncultured Thermotogae bacterium
GGACCTCACGCTTATCAGGCGTGCGCTCTGACCAACTGAGCTATAGACCCATGCCTGATTATTCTAGCGCCTCTATTTTCTATTTTCAAGGATGGCAAATCCGTTTGTAATGCCTGGATAGGCCGATTCCGAAAAAATTAACTCTTCTCCAGCAACTCGGCTATATCCAGATTTTCCAGTTTTTCTTTTTCCTCCGCCTCTTCCAGGGCAGTAATCAGCTCGTCAATGTCCCCTTCCAGAATTGCTTCTATGTTGTGAGTTGTATAGTTGATCCTGTGATCCGTAACCCTGTTTTGCGGAAAGTTGTAGGTCCTGATTTTCTCGCTTCTCTGAGCCTGTCCGATCTGTCCGCGCCGTTTGCTTTCCCGCTTTTCCGCTCTCGCTTCCTCTATTTTCTCCTTGTATCTCGACCTCAGAACCCGCCAGGCTTTTTTTCTGTTCTTATGCTGTGAACTCTCGTCCTGACAGGTAACTACGATATCGGTTGGCTCATGTGTTAGCCTGACCGCAGAATCAGTCACGTTAGCGTGCTGGCCTCCCGGCCCGGACGAACGGAACGTATCGATACGGACATCGTTTTCATCGATCTCTACGTCGACTTCTTCCGCCTCCGGCAGGACTGCCACAGTTGCCGTCGAAGTGTGAATCCTCCCGGAGGATTCCGTTTCCGGGACCCGCTGGACCCGGTGAACTCCGCTCTCGTACTTGAACTGCCCGTAGGCTCCGTCACCCTCGATGGCCACGGATACCTGGGTAAACCCACCGATGGAAGTCGGGCGGCTCTCGAGAGTCTCGACTTCGTAGCCCTGTTTTTCGGCGTACCTTCGGTACAATCTCAACAAATCAGCAGCAAATAGAGCCGACTCATCTCCCCCTGCACCGGACCTGATCTCCAGAATCGCGTTCTTCTGATCCTCTTTCGGCTCTGGAATAAGTAACTTTTTAATTTGCTCCTGGAGCTCCTCTCTCCTCGACTCGTTTTCCGCAAGCTCCTCCTGGATCAACTCGATCATCTCGTCGTCGTCCTCGGTCTCCATCATCTCCCGGTTTTCTTCGACCCTTTCGGTCACTTCTTCGAGCTCCTCCGCGAGTTTGAGGAGTTCCTTTATCCTGGAGTATTTCTGTGATATCTCCTGATAATTGCTACCCTCGATGACGTCCGGGTTACCCATCTTCTTCTCGAGCTCCCTGTACTCTTCCCGGATTTTTGGGACTTCACTGAGAATATCTAACATTACTCTCCTCCGATATCTCAGGTTACGCAATCACCATCGCAATTTCAATGGAGGCAGGAGCGGGGTAACGGTATTCTTGAGAGAAAGAGAGGTTTTTTGCACAATTAATTTATTAGAGGGGTAATGTAGGAGGGGTACAGTGAGTCTTACCAAATTGTTTCATCCATCTTCCGTCACCGTCGTCGGTGCCAGCCGCGAGAAGGGTCAGGTCGGGCGCGAGGTCTTAACCAATTTACTGGAGAGTTTTGAGGGAGAGATATTTCCGGTCAACCCAAAAGCCGATCGGCTGGAAGGATTAAAATGTTACGATAGCGTCAGCGAAATCCCCGCCGAGATCGACCTCGCTGTTATCGCGGTTCCGGCGGCAATCGTTCTTCAGGTGCTGCGA
>CAZENJ010000073.1:1633-10898 GCA_964513485.1 uncultured Thermotogae bacterium
ATCCGGAATAAAGGACGCGATTGTTGTCAGTGGTGGATTCAAAGAAATAGGCGAGGAGGGGGCAAAGCTGGAAGAGGAGATAGTTGAAATCTGTCGGAAAGAGGGCATAGATCTAATCGGCCCGAACGCGATAGGCGTTATATCGACCGGCTCCAACCTCAACGCCACTTTTGCCCAGGAGATGGCCCTGCCGGGCAACATCTCGTTCATGAGCCAGAGCGGTGCCTTCTGTACGGCGGTGCTCGACTGGGCAAACGAGGTCGGTATGGGGTTTAACCATTTCGTCTCTCTCGGCAACAAAGCGGTCCTGGACGAAATAGATTTAATCGAGGAATGGAACCGGGACAGGAATACTGACGTCATCCTCGGTTATCTCGAAGGGATTGAAAGAGGGGCAAAATTCATTGAAGTCGCCGAAGAAGTTACGAAGGATACCCCGATTATCGTCGTAAAATCGGGCAAGACGGACGAAGGTGCCAGTGCCGCCGCCTCACATACCGGAACCATCACGGGGAGTGAAGATGCCTACGATGCAGCCTTCACACAAAGCGGCGTAATTCGGGCGGAAAATATCGAAGAACTTTTTGATTTCGGGTCGATACTGGCCCATCAGAAGCCACCGCAAAATAAAAAAGTCGGGATACTGACCAACGCCGGGGGACCGGGTGTAATGGCGGCCGATGCCCTGGATGGTTACGGGCTGGAACTGGCGGAACTACAGAAGGAAACGCTGGAGAAGCTGGAAGGGGTTCTGTCCTCGCTGGCTTCCCGGAAGAACCCGATAGATTTGACGGGCAAAGCCGACGAAGAGGATTACCGCGAAGCGCTCAGTTATATAATCGAGGACGAAAACGTCGGGGCAGTTCTCGCCATGTCCGCGCCGGCCGCAATATTCTCCTACCCGGAACTAACGGAAATTCTGGCCGACGCGAGAAAGAAGACCGACAAACCGATCGTCGGGACTCTGATGGGTGGTCAATTGGAACCCGAAGCCCAGGAAAACCTGAAAACTGCCGGCGTACCCAACTACTTCGACCCGGCCAGGGCGGTAAGGTCGCTTTCCGTGCTCGTTAAATACGGGGAGATTCAACAGAAGGAGAAATCCGCTCCCCCCGACTTCTCGGTGGATAGGGAAGCGGCGGCGAGCAAGATAAGAAAGGCCCGAAGTGCCGGGACCAGAACTCTTGGCCTGGAAAGCATGGAAATCCTGGAGGATTACGGGATTCCGGCGCTGTCTGCCGCACTGGCTCGGTCTGCTGAAGAAGCAGAGGAACTGGCAAGTGGATTTAATTCGTCCGCAGTGCTAAAAGTGGATTCGCCGGACATAATTCATAAATCGGACGCCGGGGGCGTAAAAGTCGGCGTCAAACTGGCTGAGATCCGGCAACAATTTGACCACATGATGAACACCCTGAAAAACAACCGCCCGGAAGCAGAGATAAACGGAATCAGGGTTCAGGAGACCGGGGAGGGCGAAGAGGTAATCATCGGTCTCAACCGTGATCACCAGTTCGGCCCGTTGATCATGTTCGGGCTCGGGGGCGTTTACGTCGAGGTTCTCGAGGACGTAGCTTACCGAGTCGCACCGGTCTCACCACTTCAGGCACGGGAAATGATCAGGTCAATAAAAGGTTACCCGATTCTAAAGGGAATAAGGGGGAATCCGGGAGTAGATATAGAATCTCTGGTAGATATAGTTCTCAGGGTGTCCGGATTGGCCGTTGATAATCCGGAAATCACCGAACTGGACTTAAATCCGATTATTGCTTCACCTGATTGTGCACGTGTAGCGGACGTGAGAATGAGTCTAACTAAATAAAGACTAGACAACCAGGTGAGAAACAAATCAGGGATGCAGAATATTTTAAAATTTTAAATATTGACAAAATTATTCTCTACTACTATACTTAATCCGAGGCAGATAACCATGAACGAAAATACGACAGTTAGTCTACAGGAGAGTGAGCTTGTATTTAAGGCACTGGCCAGCTCTCAAAGGCTTAATATCCTCTCGCTGGTACTGGATAACGAGAACATCTGTGCCAAGGAAATATCAAACGAACTGGAACTTAGTCAGCCGGATATTTCTTACCATCTCTCGAAACTCACCCAGGCCGGCATATTGAAAAAAAATAAAGAGGGGATAAAGTACTGTTACGATATCGACTATCAACTACTGGAGAACATTGGCGTTAATCCAGAAGTACTCTTAAACAAAGCCAGGAGGTGACAACGGATGAACGACCAAAACGTAACAATTTATACCACTCCAACATGCCCTTACTGTAACCAGGCAAAAGATTACTTCAACGAAAACGGTATTTCCTTTACCGATTACGACGTATCAGAGAACCGTGAAAAGGCAAAAGAAATGATTGAGAAGTCAGGCCAGCGCGGTACTCCGGTAATTGACATCAACGGTGAAATCGTCGTCGGTTTCAACAAGGAAAAGATAAAGCAGTTACTCAACTAAGAGATAAAAGATATAGTTATTTCGGAAAATTTTATGCAAAATACGGGTAAAGACCTACTTGCTGGCAAAGCGGGTAGGTCTTTTTCTTTTCAGTCAATTGTGCAGTTTCGAATTAGTTAGGTTTCAGTCAGAGGTTAGCAGGGAATTATAGCTCCTCACCTTGAAGGTAAAGCCGATATTCTGGTATAATCTTCTCGCCTTCGAGCGATTTAAGTACAGCACACAGGCATTTATTTCTATATCTTTACAAGAGATAAAGGAGGAAAAGATGTGGAACTCTTAACCATGAAGGAACTTTTAGAAACGGGTGTCCATTTCGGGCATAGGACTCAGCGCTGGAACCCCAAGATGGATAAGTACATTTTTATGGAAAGAAAGGGGATTCATATAATAGATCTCGAGTCGACTCAGGCTCTGTTCGAAAAGACTTACGACTTCGTCAGGGAGCAGACCAGACACGGGGCTGAGATCCTTTTCGTCGGGACAAAGAGGCAGGTACAGAACATCATAGAGAAACAGGGAAAACGTTGTGGCGCCCACTACGTTAATCACAGGTGGTTGGGGGGAACGTTAACTAACTTTGACACCATTCGAGACAGCGTCAACAGGATGATCAAGCTCGAACGGATGTCAAAAGATGGAACCTTCGATCAGTTACCGAATAAAGAAGTAGTCAAGTTACGCAGGGAACTCAAAAAGAAGAAGAGAAACTACGACGGAATCAGGGATATGGAACGACCGCCGGACATGGTTTACGTTATCGATCCGGAAACGGAGGAAATTGCCGTTCACGAAGCCAGAATTCTCGATATTCCCGTAATAGCGATAACTGATACCAATTGTGATCCCGATTTGATCGACTATCCAATACCGGGAAACGACGACGCGATCAAAGCCACCAGGTTGCTGACATCGCGATTGGCTGATGCCGTCATCGAAGGCCGCGAAGGTGCCGATCAATCAATGGAAGACGAAAGTTCAGGGGAAGAAGAAGCAGAAGAGCCGGAATCAGAGGCAGAAGAGACAGCGGAGGAAGAAAAAGCTGAGACGGAAGAAATGGAAGAGGACCCTTCGGAATCGGAAGAAGAGGTAGAGGAAGAAGCTGAAGTAGAAGGCGCCTCGGCGTAGATTTCAACACCATATATTTATAATCCAATCAGGAGGATACACTCATGGCTATAAGTACCGAACAAGTGAAGAAGCTGAGGCAGGAAACGGGCGTAGGTATAATGGATTGCAAAAGGGCCCTGCAGGAAGCAGACGGAGACATGGAAGAAGCAAAACAGGCGCTCCGCGAACAGGGCATGGAGATGTCCGAAGGTAAGTTAAAATCAGGCGAAGGTAGAGTAGGATCTTACATCCACCACGACGGCAAAGTTGGAGTGCTTGTAGAAGTAAAATGCCAGACCGATTTCACGGCAAATAGCGAGGAATTCAAGGAATTCGTCAACGCGGTAGCTGTCCAGATAGCGGCAGCGTCTCCGGAATACGTTACCCGCGAAGACGTACCGGAGGAAGTCGTCGAAGAGGAAAAAGAAGTTTACCGAAACCAGGCGGAGGAAGAAGGCAAGCCGGATCACGTAATCGACGACATCGTTCAGGGAAAGATGGACAAGTACTACGGGGAAATCTGCCTGATGGAGCAGGAATCCGTAAAGGACACGGATAGAACTATCGAGGAAATCATGGGCGAACTCTCGGCCCAGGTAAACGAGGATATTAGAATCAGCAGGTTTGCCCGGTTCGACGTAAGCGCGGATTCCGACGAGGAAGAAGAGGAAGCAGAAGAATAACTGCAGTTAACTGAAACCATCAACCGGGTTCACCTGACGAACCCAGGAAACAGTTAGATTGAATTCAACTAATAGTTCACCCACGAGAATTGCCCCGGCGCGGGTTCTAATAAAGATTTCCGGTGCCGGGTTTGGCGGCGAAGACCCGCTGGACCCGGAATCAATTCAATATATCCTGCGACAGGTCAAGCAGGCACGGAAACTGGGTAAGGAAATAGCCCTGGTCGTCGGCGGTGGGAACATAATTCGAGGAGGAGAACAGGAGTTACTGAACAGAACCGCGGGAGACTTCGCCGGCATGGTAGCTACGATAATAAATGGAATAGTTCTCAGGGATAGGCTACAATCCCTCGACATACCGGTTCTCCTCCAGTCCGCTCTTTCTATCGATAGAGTTTCCAGCCCCATAAATCCCGACAGGGCAATTTCTCATCTCAGTAGCGGCGGTATCGTAATTTATACCGGCGGAACCGGCAATCCTTACTTTACCAACGATAGCGCTGCCGCCCTGCGAGCCGGGGAGATAAATGCCGATTTGATTTTAAAGGGAACGGACGTCAGGGGGGTCTATTCCGACGATCCTTCCGCGGCGGAGGCGAAGTTCTTCGATTCTCTGACATTTAAGGACCTGGCGGAGCAAGAACTCGGAATTATCGACCTGGCAGCGGCCAATATCTGTCGGGATACAGGGATCCCGATGGTAATATACGATCTATTCAAAGACGGCGCCACGGCCAGGGCCCTGAAGGGAGAAAAAGTAGGCACCTATATATACCCGAGGGGCAGGTAGGTTATTCCAAATTTCACCGTATCCGAAACGAGTAATTATCTCCCGTGCTCCACTAACCCCTGTCGATAACGGGGGGAACGCGGAAAAAGTCCCCCGAACGGGCGGGTGCGTTTTTAAAAACTTCTTCGCGGTCCAGATTTTCTCGCCGCTGATCCTCCCGCAAAACGTTCTGGACTTCCAGGATGTGTCGCAACGGTTCCACGCCTTCCGTATCCAGTTCGCCCAGCTTGTTGACGTAGTCAATAATTCTGCCCAGATCCTCGGTGAGCTCTTCTCGTTCCGAATCCGTCAGACTCAATTCAGCAAGATCTTCGACGTGTTTTACGCTTTCCTCGTCTATCATAAAGTGCGGTTTGTTTCGCCTTCCTCCCTGTAAATTTACTCGGGTCGTAAGAGTTCAAGACCGCGGGGGAAATAATCACGAAAAACCTCTTCCAGCGCGGCCGGGTCTTCCCGCTCGTTGAACTTGCTTGCCTCTTTTTTGGCCTGTGTCATTATATCGAAATCCCGTAAGAAATTACAGGCACGGAAACTGTTCTGAAATCCGTGTTGAGCCGAACTCAAAAGGTCCCCCGGACCCCTTATCTCCAGATCCTTTTCCACCAGTTCGAATCCGTCAGAAATATCACGAAATGCTTCTAACCTTTCCCGCCCCTCGTCCGTGGTCGGCGAGCCAATGGCAAAACAGTAGGACTTCTCCCCCGAGCGGCCAATCCTGCCGCGCAGCTGATGTAGCTGGGTCAGCCCAAACTGGTCCGCTTCCTCTACGATGAGCATATTGGCCCGGGGTATATCCACCCCGACCTCGATCACCGTGGTCGATACGAGAACGTCGTATTCCCCGGCCTCAAACTTTTCCAGTTGTTCTGCTTTTTCCTCCTGGTTCATCCGGCCGTGTAACAAACCGAGCTCAAACCCACTGAGTTTCTTTTCACTCAGCTCTTCGTGAGTCTTGACCGCGGACCGCAGATCCTGCTCCTCCGACTCCTCGATCAGGGGAAGAACTACAAAGGCCCTGCTACCTTCCTCCAGCCTATCCTTTACGTATTCGTACACCTGGTCCCGCTTGTTCTCGCTAAGCCAGTATGTACTGATATCCTTTTCTCCCCGGGGAAACTGCTCCAGCCTGGTTACTTCGTACTGCCCGTAGACTGTGGCGGTGATAGTTCTCGGTATTGGCGTGGCGCTGAGAACCAGCTTGTTTACCGGACCTTCAGTCCAGCCCAGTTTTTCCTTCTGAGCGACGCCAAACCGCTGCTCCTCATCGATGATCACCAGATTGAGTTGAGCGAATTCTACCGTATCTTCAAGCAGCGAGTGCGTTCCGACGAGGAGGTCAAGCTCGCCCGTTCTAACCCGGGAAAGTACATCTTCCCGGCGGCTTTTCGCAGTATCACCGGTGAGCAGAGCGACGTCCATCGGCAGATCCGAAAACAGGTTCTTTAAATTTCTGTAGTGCTGCTCGGCCAGAACGGTGGTCGGAGCCATGAATCCTGTCTGAAAACCGGAACTACCGGCTAGAAAACACGCCCCTGCCGCAACGACGGTTTTGCCCGTGCCGACGTCACCCTGAAGCAACCGATTCATCGGCTCCGGTGATTTTAGATCGCCCCTGATTGTATCCAGGGCATCCTCCTGGTCTTCAGTCAATGTAAAAGGCAGGTGTCTCCTGAACTCGCCCAGAGATTTTCCGCTAACATCAACCCGAGGGGTCTTGTGCCTCCTTTCATCCTTTCTTCGTAACAATTGAGTGTAAAAGAGAAAGAGCTCGGAAAATGCCAGGCTCCCTCGTCCCAGTTCGTAATCTCCTTCTTCCTCCGGTGCGTGGATTTTTTCGAGAGCAGCCCGCCTTTTTACGAAGCCGTATTTGTCGGCGATCTGTTCGGCGGGAAATTGCGTGATCGCCGACCCGTATTTTTCGAGGTTTTTCCGGATTACCCAGCGGAGGACCTTCTGGCTTAAGTCCTCAGTCCCCGGATATACGGGAACCAGCCTTCTGGTTTTTTCCTTATCCTCTTTCGGTTCCCAGACGGGATTTTCTATCTGCAGCTCCCCGTATTCACGTTTTACTTCTCCGTAAACAGCTACCTCTGATTCCTGCCTGAGCTGATTTTTTATCCAGGGCTGGTTAAACCAGACGGGATAAATCTTTCCAGTTCCGTCCTGAATTGCCGCCTTGACCAGCTCGATATTACCCTGAGGCTTTAGTTTAGTAACGCCTTCCACCTTCCCGACCACCGTGCAGCTATCGCCGTGCTTTACCTCCGCTATACTTTTTTCGACCCGACGGTCCTCGACGCGGCGGGGGAAATGAAACAAAAGATCCCGGATGGTTTCGATCCCCAGATTCTCGAACTGTTCAGCTCGTTTCCTCCCAACTCCGACGGCCCCCTTTACCGATTGGTGGAGCGAGAGGTCGCTCTCTCCCGCCGGACTGCCGTCTTCCTTGATCAAGTTCTCAATTTCTTCCACTACCTCCTGGCGATCATAGGGCTTTTTTTCGGAGTAGCCCTCGAGTGCCTGTCTTATCGCGTCGCTTTTCACCAGATCCGGCGAGAGGCTTTCCAGTCCCCCCATTACCGCCTCGTCCTGAAAACCCGTTTTCCTCTCAAGACGGAGTATCCTGGATAATTTTTCGTGTTTGCCGTCGGCCATTTTTGGATCACTATTTTTTTCGAACTTAACCGCAATTCAATACCTATCCGGAACGATTGAGTTTCCCTTCCAGCTAAAATATAATAAGCTTCAAAGTTAACTGTGGCAATCACCCTCAATTCAGAGCAATGAGAAGGGGTTAATAAAAGTGAACTTGATTTTTATCGGGTCGGCAGAGTTTGCCGTACCTTCCCTGCGGTCAGTGGCGGAAGAACACCGGGTGAAGTTAGTGATAACTCAACCGGATCGCCCCAGCGGTCGGGGAATGGAGCCGGGGCGCACCGCTGTAAAAAATGCGGCACTGGACCTGGAGCTTCCTACCTTTCAACCGGAGAAAGTCAACTCCAAGGCCTCACTCGAAAAACTCCGCTCAGTAGACCCGGAAGGATTCGTGGTCGCCGCTTACGGCCAGAAGATTTCCTCCGAACTGCTGAACCTGGTCAAATGGCCCGTCAATATACACGGTTCTCTCCTGCCAAAATATCGCGGAGCGGCTCCGATCAACTGGGCTATAATTCGGGGGGAGAGCGTCACTGGGGTTACGACCATTATCATGGACGAAGGGCTGGATTCCGGCCCCATCCTCCTCAAAGACAGAACCGAAATTGGGGAAAACGAAACGGCGGGAGAAGTTCACGATCGGCTCGCAAGCATGGCCGGAAGCCTGATTCTGGAGACTCTGGATGGCCTCAAGAAGAAGGGCCTGGAACCGGAGCCGCAGACAGGAGAACCGAGCTTTGCACCTAAGCTAAGCAAAGAGGATGGGCTGATTGACTGGAGCCAGCCGTCAAATAATGTTCACGACCTGATCCGGGGCACTTATCCCTGGCCCGGCGCATATACCTTTCTGGAAGGTGAGAAGTTGCAGGTCTGTCGTTCCCGAGACCTGGGCAAGCTGGATGGTGAACTGGCGGAACGACTCCCGCTGAAAGATTTCGGGGAGGAGATCCCGCCCGGCGAAATAATCGACTCCGGGTCCCTCGGCCTGGTGGTAAAATGCGGGGAAAAAACGGCCGTCAAACTAACCAGAGTGCAACCACAGTCCAGGTGCGAGATGAGCGGTACGGATTTCGTCAACGGCTACCATATCGAGATCGGCGATCGTTTCGCCGAAAGCAGGTAGCAAACTAAATTCTAACCCGGTAATTTATCCCTTTAATGATCGATGCCACTTGAAAATCCCCCCACCAACCACTATATTTTCTATCGCAAATCGGACGCAAGTTGATCTTTGACAGACGGGTGAGGTTAATAGGCATCCTGTAGTAGTAACGGATTGACAAGGGCAGATGGTGGACGCCTAGGCAACGGAAGGCGATGAAGGACGTGGCCGGCTGCGATAAGCCTCGGAGAGCTGCCAAGCAAGCATTGATCCGGGGATTTCCCAATGGGGTAACCTGCATGAGATAACCTCATGCATTTCACCTCCGAATCAGAGTAAGGGGTGAAAGGCGAACCCGGCGAAGTGAAACATCTCAGTAGCCGGAGGAAGAGAAAGCATAATCGATTCCCGAAGTAGCGGCGAGCGAACCGGGAAGAGCCCAAACCATCAGG
>CAZENJ010000074.1:0-10650 GCA_964513485.1 uncultured Thermotogae bacterium
GGTCCACCCCGATCGATTTCGAGTACTTCGGGTCGAGCGCGTGTTCTGCGTCGACAAATGCCGCGGACCCGCCCGCTTTATGAACTTCGGCCAGGAAATGGAGAGCCAGCGTCGTCTTTCCGCTTGACTCTTTACCAAATATTTCGACGATCCTGCCCCTGGGAACGCCGCCGGCACCCAGCGCAATATCCAGTGCGAGCGAACCGCTCGAAGTAGTCTCTACTTCCAGTGCTTCCTGATCCCCCATCCACATTATCGAACCTTCACCGTGTTCGCTCTTAATTCTATCTAACCTGCTGTCGCGAACTTCTTCTTTGCCCATATAATCACCTAAAGGTATTTATGCAGCTTATTTTCACCCGATCCCGTCAGACTTCACCTTGACCAAGTGTTAAACGAAGTTATCTCCACTTTTTGCTGGTTAACTCGTAATCCAGAATTTCTTCCTGATCGAAGAAAAGATCGATTTCCCGCTTTGCAGACTCGGGGGAATCGGAGCCATGTACCAGGTTCTTGGTTAGATCCAGACCGTAGTCGCCCCGAATAGTTCCCGGTTCCGCTTCGAAAGGATTGGTCGCTCCCATCATACCACGAATAACGCTGATTGCCCGTTCACCCTCCACGACCATTGCCACGATCGGACTGGAGGTTATGAATTCGAACAGATCCGAGAAAAAGTCCTTCTCGACGTGCTCCTCGTAGTGCTCCCTGGCCAGGTCGTCTTCGACCCGCATCAGCTTCATCGCCGAAATCTTTAGCCCTTTGTTCTCCAGCCTGGCAATAATTTCCCCCATCAATCCACGCTGAACTGTGTCCGGCTTTAACAAAACTAAACTTCTCTCCATTTGCTCACAGACCTCCTGATTCTTGATAAAATAAAGTAAGCCTTACGGTAGGCGGTAGCTTATCTGGTCTTAACCCACTTATTTCCTTCCAGCTGTTCCACGAGATCCTCCATCTCCAGCTGGAACATTATATGGGATATTCGGGCCGGGGGAAAGTCGGTTTGTGCGACGATATCGTTGAAGTGAATCGGTTCGTAATCCAGTTCCGAATAGACTTCTTCCTGTTTATCGTTTAACTGGCTCTTTATATCCTGATCCCCTCCTTCAGCTTCCTCTGGAAAGGGCAGCGCGGCCTGGATGTCCTTGAACTCCTCCAGCACGTCCGAGGCGTCTTCGACCAGTTTCGCCCCGTCCTTTATCAGGCCATGAGTCCCTTTCATCGTCGGACGCCTGACGTCACCGGGCACGGCAAAGACCTCCCTGCCCTGGGATAGTGCATCGTGGGCCGTTATCAGGGCTCCGCTCTCCTCCGGAGCCTCGACCACTATTGTTCCACGGGTCAGGCCGCTAATTATCCGATTGCGCTGAGGGAAAGTCCACCGCTCGGGGCCGCGGTCGAAAGGGAATTCCGTCAGCACGGCTCCGTTCTCGGAAATCTTCCGCATCAGATTGGCGTTGTTCTTCGGATAAGTATGGCCGAAGCCCGTTCCCATGACGGCCACGGTACGACCGTCCACACCCAGGGCGGATTTATGGCTAAAGGAATCGATCCCTCTGGCCATACCGCTGACCACCGTTATCCCCTCCCGGGCCAGCTGAGCCGCGAGTTCCTGCGCAATATTCTTTCCGTAACTCGTATTTTTTCGCGTTCCGACCATCGCTATTCCCAGCTGATCGTCTGTCCGGTAATCACCTTTTTCGTAGAGGACCGGCGGCGGTTTGTCTATCGCCCGGAGCGAGTCAGGATACGCGGAGTCGTCCAGAGTCAGTACCCCCAGATCCAGTTTCTCACACTTCTCCATTTCCTCTTCCAGCTCCTCCGGATCCCTATCATCGCAGAAGCCCTCGACTCCATCGGAAAACCCGGGTACTTCTTCCAGCTCGTCCCGGGTTGCCTCCCAGATCGCTTCCACGGTGGGAAAATGATTGAGCAATAGATGAAATCGATTCGGAGTCACCGCGGAATTCATGTTGATACCCACCCAGTATTTTTTGCTTTCTAACTCCATCCTTTCACCTTAATTTGTTTGTTTTTTATACAGAGAATTGACCTTTACAATATGACACTTTCCGGTTCAGTACAAGGAAATACTGTAAACAATTTAGAAATAATAGTGAAAACCCGAACCAAAGCTCATGCCAAAGAAACCATCATTGCCGCCCTGCATTCCAAACTCCAGATTTACCTTAAAATTGCTGGAGAACAGAGCTATGCTTATGCCGCCCGTCCCCATACCGGATATTTTTCCGGACCCGATATCGTATCCCCCGCCCCCGGCCAGATAGAAATCAGTTGTTTCCCTGTCCACAATTTTGTAGAGAACACGGGAAGATAGCGTTCCACTGAGGCCGCTGTACCGAGAACGCCAGATCACGGCGTCCCCTTCGAAACCAAACCTGGAGTTCAGCCAGACCCGGGAACTTATCCCCCCCAGAGGAGCCACAAACTGCGCTCCAAAACCGTACTGGGGGTAGTCGACTAATTGAAACTCTTCGGAGGCAGAATCGCCATTACCCCGTGCAGTTAACCCGGCCGCGGGAAGCAGAAAAAGGGCGACCAGAAATACCGCCACAGAGGTTAGAACTTTACTTCTCATGTAAATCACCTGTAAATTTTACGTCACGAAGGGCGAAATTGTAAATCAATTTAGAGAGTCTCCCGGCAAACGTAATTCAGGACGGTGGCTTCAGTATTTTATACTTCTGCCGAACCGACTGACCGGGTAAAAGGAGGCTACGCAAAACAAAAGCCTGGGTCCCTGGGCAAAGCGGCCCGGAAGAAATACAAAATTTGCCTCCGGATTCTGTAGTATCACGTCTTAAACCGGATTTAACCTTGACAATCCTGTGACGTTATGATATTATAATGGAAATTGTTTAGTGGAGTGAAAAAGGGGTATTTACTTGAAACCATGAAGGCTATTGAACTAACAACAAAGAACTCGGTTGACGGCATCAGCGACAAGTACAAGATGGGCTTACAAAGCCCATCGTATACTTCACTAACCAATAGATGACCTGCCTCCACCGAGGCAAGTTGAACCCCAAAAAAAGAATTAAGGGGTTACGATGATTTTGAAAACAAGACGATAATTTCAAAAAATGCTCACACCCCCTCGGCGGAGCATTCAGGCAAGTTCGACCTCCCCTCCGGTCGAACTTGCCTACCTTTATTTATCATAAAACACAGAATTAACCTGGCATTGCCGTACGGTTAGAGGCAAGGTAACTAAGACTCTCAACAATGAGAGGAAACTCTCGTATAATTAAAAACACACATCAAGAGGAGTGTAAAAACCATGAAAACCAAAAGTACTTTGACGATAGTTCTCGCTGTGGTGCTGGGGTTAGTATTTGCCTTCGGCGCTTTGGGATACGCGGCGGACAAACCGACCTACACTTTTGCGACCGAGGCACAATGGGCTCCCTGGGACTATTACGACGAAGACGGAAATCTCGTCGGAATCGATATCGATATCATCAAGGAGATAGCGAAACTGCAAGGGTTCAACGTAAAATTTACGGTATCCTCCTGGAGTTCTCTAATCCCGATGGTCAATATGGGCAAAGCCGACATGACGGGTGGGGGAATGTCCATCACGGAAGAACGGGAAAAGAAAGTCGACTTTACCGACCCCTACTGGTTTACGGAAATGGCCGTCCTCGTCAGAGAGGATTCCGACCTCAATATGTTCGACGCCCTGACCCACGGAGCCACTATCAGCAATCAGAGCAATACGACCGGGGCCGAATGGGTCCGGAAAAACCTGATCGAGAAAGGTTACGACCTGAAACAGAAACTGTACGAGTCGTATCCTCAGGCAACACAGGCCCTCATAGCGGGCAAGGTGGACGCCTCAGTTCAGGATAAGACCTCCGCCGAAATTCTGGTGAAGAACAAACCGGTCAAAATAGTCGGTTACTTCCGAACCGGAGAGGCCTACGGCTACGCCGTCCAGGAAGGAAACGACGAGCTCCTGAAGCTCTTAAACGACGGGTTGGACAAGTTGAAAGAGTCCGGTAAAATAAAGGAAATAATGAATAAGCCGGAATATCGCGAGTAAGTCAATCGATAATATTCGAATAAATAATAGAGGGGCAAGTCGGGCTCATCCCTGCTTGTCCCTTTTTGCTTAAAGAAACTGGAGCGAAGCGCATTGGAAGCCATTGTCAACCAGCTGACCCTGCTCTGGGATAACAGTCCGGCACTGCTGAAAGGACTGGAAGTAACTCTGGAGTTAGGTTTTTCTTTTTTCGCACTGGGGTTCGTCGTGGCGATATTCATCGCCCTGGGAATAGTTTACGGACCGAGATACCTCAGCTCCCTGTTTTCCGGTTTTTCCTGGATCTTTCGCAGCCTGCCGGCGATAATTCTTCTTTTTATCTTTTACTACGGTCCCTCCAAAATAGGGATAAATTTTTCGCCGTTCTGGGCGGCGATGCTGGCCCTCGGACTGAGACACGCCGGTTACCAGACCCACTACTTTCGGGGGGCTATTCAATCCATCGGTACCGGCCAGCTGGAGGCGGCACGGTCGCTGGGCCTCAGCTTACCCAGGGCCCTGTTCGAGGTGATTCTGCCCCAGATGCTCCGGTTTTCCCTTCCCGCAAGTGCCAACGAGTACGCGATAACTATAAAGGACACCTCTCTTGCATTTTCCATAGGCGTGGTGGAAATCCTGCAGCAGGGAAATTACATCATCGCCAGGGAGTACAACCCGCTGACCGTCTACATAACGATAGCGATTATTTACTGGATAATAACGCGAGCTGGAACGAGGTTCTTCGCTTACCTGGAGGATAGGTACATGATACCGGGGTTTGAACTGGAGAGATAAAAATGAAAAGCCAGCTGCCGCACGAGATAGGTAAGGCAGGAGCTCGACCATGAACTACCTGAATTACATCTGGGAGATACTGCCGGCCCTTGCCGAGGGAGTAAAGATAACCATGATAATGACCGCCACCTCCATGGGTCTGGCGGCCGTGCTGGCAGTCTTTCTGGCGCTCGGAAAGATGTACGGTCCGAAACCGGTCAAAGCATTCTGTTCTTTTTATATCGAGCTTTTTCGGGGAACACCGCTGCTCGTTCAGCTTTTTATTATCTACTTTGGCCTGCCGGAAGTGGGGATAAACCTTCCTTCCTTGATCGCGGCAATAGTCGGTTTTGCTTTAAATAGCGGCGCCTATCAGGCAGAGTACCTGCGCGGGGCGATCCAATCCATCAAAGAAGGCCAGCTAGAGGCGGCGAGGTCCGTCGGTATGAGCTTTTTCGCTTCCATGCGAACGATCATTCTGCCCCAGGCGCTGAGGCGTGTCATTCCTTCCTGGTCAAATGACGTAATATACACCCTGAAATACACTTCCGTTGCTTTCATGATCGGGGCGCAAGAGCTCACTTCAGTGGGCAAGATAATGGCGGGGCGCTACTTCCGATTCGCGGACACCTTTATCGTAGTTGGCGCAATTTACTTGATTCTGGTTTACATATTTTCCACCTCGGTCGACAAGCTGGAAAGAAAATTGAGAATTCCCGGGTTCGAAATGCGCGATTGAGAATCTTCCGGAGCGGGGAGAGTTATGGAACGCTATCAAAGGCAGCTAACGCTGTTCGGCAAAACCGGTCAGAAGGCACTGGGTAACGCCACCGGAACGGTAGTTGGTCTTGGTGGACTCGGTTCTCCCGCCGCAACATACCTGGCAATGGCCGGTTTGGGTTCCCTGACTTTGATCGACTACGACAGGGTATCGACCAGCAACTTCAATCGACAGTTTCTCCACCAGGGTGAGGACAGGGGCAGGTGTAAGACGGATTCGGCCCGGGAGAAGCTGGAAAAACTGAACCCCGAAGTATCGCTGGACACCTTTCGGATCGAACTGACCCGGGAGAATATTCGAGATATTCCTCGTTCGGACTTCTTAATCGGCGCCGTGGACAACTTTCGGGCCCGGTATTTATTGAACGAATACGCGGTAGAGATGGAAATACCTTATATCCACGGCGCAATCGAGGGGTTTCAGGGGCAGATTACCACGGTGGTTCCCGGCGAGACCCCCTGTCTCCGCTGCATTTTCCCTGACCCACCTCCCGAAAAGGAAGAATTGCCGGTTCTCGGCACCTCCGCCGGCGTAACTGGAACTATGATGGCAAACGAGGCGATCAAATATGTAACCGGGCGCGGAGAACTCCTTACCAGCACCCTTCTGTCGGTCGATTTAGCCGGGAATAGTTTTGAGGAGATCGAGCTGGAAAAAAATCCTAAATGTCCGGTCTGTAGCTAATTCGCTCTTCACCTGGAACTACCCTGGCCGTCTGGCCTCAAACGTTCCTTTCCGGGGTTACGAATTTCCGTCCGGGAAGTCACCCAGGGGTTTGCCTTCCTCTCCCTGATAAGATAGTTTAATTTCAAAGACTCGCCCAGGGAGGTGAAGACAATGACGGAGATACTGCAATCCGTTGGTTACCTGCTGGTCTCCGTTGGAATCGCCATCCTGTTAATTAGACTAGGTGGATATCTGGAAAAGATGTAGGTGAGGCTTTCTGATACGTCCCCGGAGGTGGCCAGGATGTCTGCAACTGATTTACTTCAGGCTCTAAGTTTCTTGACCGTATCGGTGGGAATCTCCGCAATTTTCATCCGGCTAGTCCATCTGGGGGGGTATTTCAGAGAGTAGGATCGCCTTAACAAAAACTAGAAAAGGCGGTACGAAATGGAGTTTTCACTAGGCGAGCTGCTATTTGGAATTGGCGGATTACTTGCAGGAGTCGGTGCCCTGATAGCATTTCTGAAATTGGCCCAGCTGGCCGAAAAACTTCTGGAACGAGGACCGTCCGAAGACAGGGAGGAAGATTTATAGTATTCGACAGAATTAAGAATTATAAGCTACAGAACGGGTAATACATAACCTCCAAGATAATAGTTTTCCAGCCTCCTGATCAGAAAGGGGTGAATTACAAATTTACCTGAATCAGGAGGCATTTTATTTTAAAATTTTTATTTTTTTATATCTCAATACATGCGACCTGATTTCTCGAAACCGACATTGTCCCGGATCAGTACCATCGGATTTATCGCGATTATCCTTACGTTAAACCTGCTGGTTTTTCCGTCGCTCAAGGCTTTAGCGGGGGGAGATACCGGCTTTAGTCTGGAGCTGGATAACGGGATTACCGTAGCGCCAACCGAGCTGAAGTTCCTGCCCGAACACAATTCGGAAATAAGCCTCAGCTTCGAAACAAATTCCTTCGAATTGGAAACGATTTCCGAGTTCGACCGGAACGGTTATTGCAAGAGCGAAATAACTTTCGGACTCTCCAAAGAACGGGTAGAAGGCGAACTGGATCTCGACTTCCTGCCTAAATCGAGGAGCCTGGAGGCGCTAGCCGTTACCGGCGAAGTCGAGGCCGGGCCTGAGACCGATTTCGAGTGCGATTACTCGGCGGAATTTCCTTCCACCGAAGCGAATAGCGACGCTACCGCGGAACTCGAGCTCGCCGTGAATCATGAAATAGCCGGTCAGGTGACCGCTGAAATTGCCGGGATCTTCTCGAAAACGGGAAAATCCCTTTCCCTGACCCCCGAAGAATCGGAATTGAAACTCAGCGGCTTGTCGGCGGGGCCACTGGAGCTTGGAACCAAGCTCGAGTTCGAAGGAAATAGCCCGGCGGAACTGGGGGTCGATTACAGCAGCCACCTGGGAGCTGAAATCGAATTCATTCCTGAACTGAGCGGCGATATAACCTGGGATATCCAGGAGAATAGTCTGAAACTGGAACAGGAAATGGAGTTTCCCCGGGGAACGCTATTCCTGGACGGCAGCTTTTCCCCGTCCCGGCGGGAGTTCACGCCCGAAGAAGCCGGGTTTAACGATCTCGAACTGGGGCCGGTGTCGCTGGGTCTGGCAAAGGATCTTGAGGCGGGAAACATTGACCTCGAGCTGGAGACCGGCGGGGAAGTAATTGGCCTCTCGCTGGGGATCGAATTGTCCCCGGTGGACAACGGGTTCCGTTACAAGCTCGAAACCCTGACCGGGGAGATATCTTTTACCCCCACCGATTCCTCAGAGTTATTGGTCAAAACGGATACTGACCTGACCTCTTTCCCCGTCGAAGTGACCTTTTTAAGCGAGTACTCCTTTTAACCACCCGGCGGCGACCTTTCCTGATTTCACCAAAACTTGCCGAGTAAGCCCTTGAGCCCCGGGGCAGCCTCTGGAGAGGAATCGACTGGATTAATTAACTTTGCATTAGGCACCCAGCAGTCAATTCGCCCTGCTCATTAAAGTCCGGCAGGGGTACAAGACCAGTGCCACCAGTGCCGAATTGACTGCTGGGTCGATTGTCGTTAAAGGAAAAGGTTTCTGACCTTACTGTGTTGTTGTTAAAAGTTCCGCACCTTGGTACGGCGTAATTGACTAGAAACTCAATTACTATCCCCCTATATTTTAGAAACCATCATCTAGCAAAAAGGAGTGCCGGAAAAAATCGGGATATGACAGACGAAGCTAGCTATCTTGATACAAAAAAGAAATGGACCATTTCTGCCCTTCTCTACCTCGGCCTGGGTGCCGTGGTTATGCAGATGCGGGGAGCTTTACTGCCCAATTTTCAGCAGGAATTCGGCGTGTCCGAGTCCCTGCTCGGCCTGGTATCCCCGGCCGGCACGCTCGGTTTTACCGTAGTTGCGCTGTCCATGGGCATGGTGGCCGGAAGGGTCGATATCAGGAAATATATTCGGCTCGGCGCCCTGCTAACGGCGATAACGACCTTCCTTATCGGCCTCGCACCGGCGTATTCCTTATTAATAGTCGCCATTGTCCTTCGCGGGATGTCCGGCGGCCTGCCCGGGGGGCTGACCCGGCCAATCCTGAGCCACCTCTATCCCGATAACAAGGGAACGATCTTCAACATCCACGAAGCAGTCTGGGCTTTTGGTGCCGCCTTCGGTCCGATTATCGCAACTCTCGTGCTTCACTTCGCCAACTGGCGGATAGGTTACTACATTATGGGGGGCTCCTTCGTACCCATCTTCTTCTTAATGCTAAAGACCTCCAACTTCCCCGCCAACATAGAGGAAAAACCGCTAACCATGTCCCAGCTAAAGGAGATAATCAAAAATCCCGTAGTAATTTATGTCGGAATTGCCCTGTTCCTCAACGTGGGGGTCGAGGGAGGGTTTTTCACCTGGCTTCCCTATTTTCTCTCCCGTACTTTGCCGCATAGCGTCGCCAACTTTGCTCTGACCGGGTTCATCGGGGCCTACGTTCCGGGCAGGATACTTAACAGCTATCTCACAAAGAAGTTCTCCTATATTTCCATCCTCCTGGGGTCCGCCGCTCTCAACACAATCCTGATCGCGGTGGCGTTCTTCTTCGTCGAGGGATACGCCCGGATCGGGGTCGTCGTGGCAATCGGTTTCGTCATTTCGTCCGTCTTCCCTAACCTTTTCGCCCTGGCGACAAAAACTTACCCCCGACACAGCGGACCGATAAACGGTTTGGTTATGACGTTCGATCCGCTCGGGATCTCGATTATCCCGGCGGTAATGGGAGTTATCGCCGAGAAGTTCGGGATAATAGTTTCCATGCGATCCATGGCGCTGCTGATGGTCGGCGTGATAGCGACGTTGCTTCTGCTCAGGCGGAGGCTCGATTAATCAGTTCCTTTCCGGACAATAATTTTAAAGTCCGTCCGCTCCGTGAGTTCCAGCACGTCATCAAAGCCCGAAAGAACACCGCTCTTCCAGGTCGTATATTTGCTCTCCTCTACTATCGTCATTCCTCGGCCCCGGAAGAACTCCTTTAATTCGGGCAGTTCAATCCCGTCGTTTCGATCAATATGATAATCCACCTTTTCGCTTTCCTTCTCAGGCCCCTGCCACTTGCGGAAACTCGCCCTCGGGGTTAAAAGTTTGTCGAGATAACGTAATCTGGACTCTTCCCTCTCAAGCTTGGCGGGCAGCGGTTCGTGCACTATATAAACTAGTCCGCCCGGCGGCAGCTTCTCGATCGCCGTCTCCAGAGTCTCGTAGTAATTTGGCAGGTGATGCAGGACAGAGCTGAAGCAGACTGTACCCGGCCGTTTTTGCAAATTATCTAAAAAATCGTCCGCGGGAGCATGGTGAAAATTAATCCTGCTCTCTTCTTCGGAGCTGACTTTAGCTTTCATCACTTCTATCATGTTCTCGGAAACATCGACTGCTTCGACTCTCCAACCGAGTTCAGCAAACTTCAGGACAAGGTTACCGGTGCCGCTACCAATATCCACCGCGTGCTTTCCGGGCGAAAAATCCCTAATTTTCGCGACGTCATTTGTAATCCTGCGCTGCTCGTAAAAGTTCCAGAGCTCACTTCTTATCCGGTCGTAAATTTCTGCTTCCCTGTCGTGCCAGTCCTCGTTTTCTTCGACAATTTCGGCTGGATCGTCCGATTCTTTTACCGAAACCTCGGTCATGGATATCACCAATGGGTTGGTTGAAGGTAGGTAGGATTAAAGGTGGATTATTTTAAGGAGCTTTCCGAAGAATATCAATGTAACTGGGCCGGGGGAACCTCGAAATAAAAAATAGAAGAAAAATTTGAGGAGGAGAGTTGTGGTGGTGCCGAGGCCCAGAGTCGAACTGGGGACACCCGCCTTTTCAGGGCG
>CAZENJ010000075.1:0-10540 GCA_964513485.1 uncultured Thermotogae bacterium
GTAAAATAAGTATTATATTCAACCCTAAACTTTCAGCTGACCTGATAGAACCGCTGGATTTAGGTCTAAATTAAAAACAGCGCTTTCCCGTCCGATTGACCCCCATAATCCTAGCCCGAATTGGGCATCAATTAAATTGGAATTGGCATTTTCGGTTGTCCGAAAAACGGTCCGGCGTGACGGTTCCTTAATTCTGATAGCCCTCGATCGTGTCCACGTTCACCGCTCCCCGGGAGAAGTTCTTGATCGCCCTGACACCGGCATGCGCCACCTGCAAGTTGGTAATATAGGGAATTTTCAGGTCGACAGCCGCCCGCCTTATTTTGAAGCCGTCCCGGTGTGGCTTTTCTCCTTCCGTCGGAGTGTTAATGATCAGGTCTATCTCGTCAATCCTGTCCAGCAGGTCGGGCGAGCCCTGGTTGATCTTATTTACCACGTCGATACTGACACCATTATTTTTGAGAAAAGAGGCAGTGCCCTCGGTCCCGAGAAGCCTCAGTCCGGCCTCCTCCAGCTCCAGCGCTAACGGCAGTATCTCCGGCTTATCTCCGTCTCTGATGCTCAGAAGGACTGTTCCCGAGGTGGGCAGTTCGTTTTCCGCGGCGAGCTCCGCCTTGTAAAATGCCCGATCGAAACTCTCCGCGATACCCATGACTTCCCCCGTCGATTGCATCTCCGGGCCGAGTACGGGGTCGACGCCGGGCAGGTTTCCAAAGGGATAAACGACTTCTTTTACGGCGACGCTTCCACGCGACTTTTCCGGGTAACTGAGCTCCGATAGCTTCTTCCCGCCCATCACTTTTACCGCCAGCTTGGCCAGAGGGATCCCGGTGGCCTTGGACAAATAAGGGACGGTTCTGCTGGAACGGGGGTTTGCCTCCAGCAGGTAAATTTCATTGTCCTTTATCGCCATCTGGATATTCAACAGTCCGACTACGTTCAAAGCACGGGCAATCTCCTTCACGTACCTTTCCACCCGCGTCAGAACTTTTGGGGGAACAGTCTGGGGAGGGACG
This sequence comes from uncultured Thermotogae bacterium, assembly GCA_964513485.1. Classification (GTDB taxonomy): domain Bacteria; phylum Bipolaricaulota; class Bipolaricaulia; order M55B111; family M55B111; genus JAGXLP01. Next base: position 1,017 of record CAZENJ010000075.1, read on the forward strand.
ACGCAGGCAGAATCACCCGAATGAACTCCCGCATGTTCGATGTGCTCCATTATTCCGCCGATCAAAACTTCTTCCCCGTCGGCAACTGCATCCACGTCGATTTCGGTGCTATTTTCCAGGAATTCGTCGATCAGGATGGCTCCGCCCGAGCTTGCTTCCAGGGAACTCTCCATGTATTCCCGGAGTTCGGCTCGATTATAGATCACCTCCATCTCTCGCCCGCCCAAAACGTAAGAGGGACGAACGAGCACTGGAAAGCCTATCTCGTCCGCCAGATGGTCGGCCTCTTCGATTGTGCAAGCGACTCCGTTTTCGGGTTGCGATATATTTACCTCGTTCAGCAACTCCCTGAACCGGTCGCGATCCTCGGCGACGTCCATCATCTCAGGATCGGTCCCGTAGATCTCTGTTTGAACCCCTTCCTTTTTCTCCAGTTCCCGCTTCAGCTCCGAGGCCAGGTTGACGGAGGTCTGGCCACCAAACTGAACTATTACTCCCTCGGGATTTTCCTCTTCCAGAACGTTCATTACGTCTTCCAGGGTTAACGGATCGAAGAACAGTTTATCCGAAGTATCGAAGTCCGTTGAAACCGTCTCCGGATTATTGTTGAGCATAAGCGTTTCGAACTCTTCTTCCTCCAGCCCCTCCAGCGCGTGGACACAGCCGTAATCAAATTCAATTCCTTGACCGATTCTGATCGGACCCGCACCAAGAATCAGAACCTTGTCCTTTTCTTTCATTTCTTCTCTCGCGATCGGTACCTCCGACGCCAGCTGATCCTTTCTGGTATAGGTGGAATAGTAGTAGGGGGTCTTCGCCCGAAACTCTCCGGCACAGGTATCAACCATTTTGTAATCGAGATCGATGGTCTCTTTCCTTTCCTTCTCGACCTCCTTTCGGTCCACCTCCGCTATCTCTCCTATCTCGGCGTCGGTAAAACCATTTCTCTTTGCTTCTTCCAGGTTGCCCTGCCAATCCTCACGCAAACGGACTTCCAGTCGAATAATATTCCGAAACTTTCTTATCCAGAAAGGATCAATCAGCGAGTGTTCCGAGATTTCTTCCACGTCCATACCCTGCCGCAGCGCATCGTAAATTGCGAACTTCCGCCGATCCGTTGGTCGCTTGAGGAATTCTTCTATCTGACTCAAGGATTCGAAAGTCCTTCGATTGCTCGGATCGAGACCATCCTTTCCTATGTCAAGCGAGCGAACCGCCTTATGAATCGCTTCCTCGAGGTTTCTTCCGATGGCCATTACTTCCCCGGTAGATTTCATCTGTGTAGTTAGTTCACGGTCCACAGTCCGGAACTTTTCGAAAGGCCACTTCGGTATTTTTACCACGGTATAATCGACGGTCGGTTCGAACGAAGCAGGCGTCTCTTCGGTAACGTCGTTCGGTATCTCGTCCAGGTTCAAACCGATAGCTATTTTGGCGGCAACCCGCGCAATCGGATAACCGGTGGCTTTCGACGCCAGGGCCGAAGAGCGGGAGACCCGGGGGTTGACTTCAACCACCTTGTATTCACCGGTATCCGGGTTCAAAGCAAACTGGATATTGCACCCACCTTCGACTCCCAGCCTGCGAATTATCTTTATGGCGGCGGTCCGGAGCTTCTGGTGTTCCAGGTCGGACAGAGTCTGCGACGGAGCGACGACCATGGACTCCCCGGTATGAATACCCATCGGGTCCATGTTTTCCATATTGACCACTGTAATGCAGGTGTCCCTGTGGTCCCGCATCACCTCGTACTCGAATTCCTTCCAGCCCTCGACGCTTTCCTCCACCAGGACCTGGTTGATCCGGGAAAGCTTCAACCCCCGGGAGACTATGTTCTCGAATTCCCGGTCTGTCTTTGCCAACCCTCCTCCGGCACCACCAAGCGTATAAGCCGGCCTTACAACCAGGGGCAGGCCGAGTTCTTCTTTCGCTCGTCTTGCTTCCGCGTGGGAATGAACCGGAGAGCTCTCTGCTACCTCTTCCCCGATGGACTTCATCATTTCTTTAAATTTTGCCCGGTCTTCACTGTCGTGGATAGTTTTTACGGGAGTGCCAAGGACTTCCACGTCGTATTCCTCCAGCACTCCTTTCTCATCCAGCTCCGCCGTCAGGTTCAAGCCCGTCTGGCCCCCGAGTCCCGCCGCGATGCCGTCCGGACGTTCCTTTTCAATTATTTTCTCAATGAAGTCGGCGGTCAGAGGTTCAATGTAAACTGAATCCGCCATATTCGGGTCCGTCATGATCGTGGCCGGGTTTGAGTTTACCAGAGCCACCTCTATTCCCTCTTCTCTTAACCCCCGGCAGGCCTGAGATCCGGAGTAATCGAACTCCGCGGCCTGGCCGATCTGAATCGGACCACTGCCGACCAGTAGAACTTTGTCTATATCATCGCGTTTTGGCATAGTTACCCTCCAGCGTTTTTCGAACTCGGTTGAAGAAATACTCTTCCTGATCCCTCGGTCCCGGCGAAGCTTCCGGGTGATACTGGACGGCAAATATTTCTTTCGCCTCGTCCTCTATCGCTTCCACCGTGCCGTCTATCGCGTTGGTCTCCGTAACTTCAAGGCCGGTCCCGGCAAGGGAGTCCCCATCAATGGCGAAACCGTGATTCTGTGCCGTTATATTTACGATCTCCGTGGAATGATTCTTCACGGGCTGGTTCGCACCCCGGTGGCCGAATTTCAGCTTGTACGTCTCGCCGCCGAGGGCAAGTGCGATTATCTGCGCCCCGAAACAGATGCCAAATATCGGTTTTATTCCGGCAAACTTCCGAACGAGTTTCTGGGGGGAAAGCGCCCGCTTCGGATCTCCGGGCCCATTCGTGAAGAACAACCCGTCCGGTTCGTACTCTTCTACCAGCTCGGGGGCCGCATCATGGGGAAAGACAATAACCTCGAAGTTTCGGGAAGTCAGGTTCCGGACTATGCTCCGCTTGGCCCCGGTATCTATCACCGCCAGGCGGGGACCCCGACCGTCAAGTACCTCAATCTTCTCCGAGCTGACCTCGGGGACCAGATCTTTTTCGGTAATCGGTGGCTGGCTCCGGGCAAGCTCAAGAACTTCTTCTTTCTCGTACCCCCCAACTGCAATGGCTGACTTCACGGTGCCCCGTTTTCTTATCCTCAGAGTTAGTTCTCGTGTATCGATACCTGTAATTGCCCGCGACTCGTTTTGCGTCAAATATTCAGAGACCGGCTCCACCGAGTCCGCGTGATCCGGCTGCTCGCATAGCTCTCTGGCTATCATCCCCTCCGGCTGGATTCTATCCGACTGGGGATTTACCTTTTGAATCCCGTAATTTCCGATCAGCGGATAGGTAAACAGCAAGTTTTGCCCCCGGTAGGAAGGGTCCGTCAACGCCTCCTCGTAGCCGGTAAAGGAGGTGGTAAACACGAGCTCGCCGAGGGACACGCCGTTCACCCCCACCCCGAATCCTTCCACGACGGTGCCGTCTTCAAGTCCCAGTAACGCCCGCTTCATCCAGAATCGCCCCCTGAATCAATTTCCTCAGGTTCTTTCAGCTCCGCCAGAGCGTCCCGAAACAGTTCTTTTCGCTCATTCCATCTCTTGCTTTCCTCTTCCAGTTTACCCTCCGTCGAAGCCAGCTGAAGATCTCCCGGTCCGCCTCGATGTTTTCTTCTGTCGATCGCTTCTTTTGCCCGGTCGGCGTCAATACTTCCATCTCCTTCGGCGGACTCAAGCAGTTCTTTAACCTCACGATAGGCCGCTCGAAAGGTCTGGCCGGATTGTACGCGATCGAAAACCCGGTCCGTGGCAAGTACCTCCTCCGTAAAGGCCGAAAGCAATTGCGATTCGTTCACTTCCAGCCCATCAATCAGCGGCGGAAGTACTGCAAGCGAGCTTTCCGACCTATCCAGGCCTTCCACGAGCGCCTTTTTCGACTCCTGCAGGTCACGACTGTAACCGGATCGCAGGCCGTGAAGCAGGGAAAAAAGATTAGATAGATGCCCGGAAAAAGCGGCCGCTCTCCCCCGAACCAGCTCCAGCACGTCGGGGTTTTCCTTCTGAGGCATGATCGAGGACCCCGTGGTAAAGGGCTCTGGTATCTCAAAGAAGTTAAATTTCTCGTCGCTGAAAACGATCAGGTCCTCGGCCATCCTGGACAGATCAAGCTGGACTCCGCCAAGTGCCGATAGCAGGTTAAATTCGAACTTACCGCGACTATTCATAACGTAAATCGCGTTATTCTGGACACCGTCAAAACCGAGCAGATCGGCCGTTAGTTTCCTGTTCAGGTTGACGGGAACGCCGTAACCCGCACCGACGCCGAGGGGGGACCGGTTCAATAACTCGTAAGCCGCGTCCAACGGTAGGAGGTCGTCCAGCAGTGCCTCTGCATAAGAAGCAGCCCAGAGTCCGACCGATGAGGGCATTGCCTCTCGATAATGAGTATAGCCGACCATCGGAATTTCGGAACCCGACCCGGCAAACTCAAGCAGACTGCCGACCAGGTCAAGCAATTTTTCGGTCACTTGAAAGAGGCGGCTCTTGGTAAATAGCCGGATATCTACCAGTACCTGGTCGTTCCGGGATCTGGCGGTATGAAGTTTCTCCCCGAGCTTTCCCAGTTCCGAGGTTACTTCGTTCTCCACCCTTGTATGGACGTCCTCGTCTTCCGGGGCGATTTCGAGCTTCTCGTCCAGCAGGGAGCGAAGCTGATTCCGCAATTTTGCGGCCTCGTTAGGCGTAAGTAGCTCCACCTCCTCCAGGGCGGAAACGTGAGCAATCGACCCGTATATATCGAAATCCAGGAGCCGAGCGTCGAAATCGACGTCCCGCCCGGAAGTAAACTGCTCGACCAGACGTTCCAGGTCCGTTTTATCTTCGCTGGATTCCAGTTCCCAGACTTTCATCCTGATTCTTTACTCTTCTTTTCGTGATTAAAACCGACCCGCGTCGGCAGGCTCCAGATATCTATGAACCCTTCCGACGAAGACTGATCGAAAGTGCTGCCCTCGTCGTACGTCGCCAGGGAATAGCTGTAGAGGCCGTTCTCCGAATCCCGTCCCACGACCTTCGCCTTCCCCTTGAAGAGTTTTAACCGTATCGTTCCGTGAACTTTTTTGTTTACCTGTTCAATATAGGCTTCCAGGTCGGCCACCAGGGGGTCAAACGCTAGTCCCTGATAAATCATCTCCGCCCACTTCTTATCTACAATTGGTTTAAAACTGTTCTCGTGTCTGGTGGAGCAAAACTTTTCCAGATCTTTATGTGCTTTAAGTATCACCGAAGCGGCCGGGGTCTCGTAGATTTCCCGTGATTTCAGCCCGACAATTCTATCCTCGACCATATCTATCAGACCGACCCCGTGCTCGCCGGCTTTCTCGGTAAGTTTCTTGATCAGGGGAACCAGTTCCAGCTTTTCTCCGTCCAGTTCGGTCGGTACCCCGCCCTCAAATCCCAGTTCGACGTATTCCGGCTCGTCCGGAGTCTCCTCTAGCGGCGAGACCAGTTCGTGGACATCCTTCGGTGGTTCTACATTGGGGTTCTCCAGTTCGCCGCACTCGACGCTCCGGCCCCAGAGGTTTTCGTCGATCGAATAGGGAGAGCCGACGTCCACCGGTATTGGAATACCATTCTCCTCCGCGTAGGCCAGCTCTTCGTCCCGCCCCATATCCCACTTTCTTATCGGAGCCAGGACCTCGATAGAATCGTCCAGAGCCGTAATTGAAGCCTCAAATCTAACCTGATCGTTACCCTTACCGGTGCTACCGTGAGCAATCGCAGATATTCCTTCCGAATTGGCGTATTCGACGGCTATCTCGCTCATTAAAGGTCTGGCTATGGCGGTGCTGAGCGGATAACTATCCTGATAGAGCCCGTTTGCTTTGATGCTTTTGCTGATGTATTCGTCGGCAAACTGCTCCTTGGCATCCACCACAAAGGCGTTTTCCGCCCCGAGATCCAGGGCCTTGTCACGGACCTGATCGAGATGGGCTTCTCTCTGCCCGACATCTACCGTAAATGTTGAGACCTTCGCTTCGTACTTGTCCTGAATCCAGGTTAGCATCACGGAGGTGTCCAGGCCGCCGGAATACATCAGCAGAACATGATCTATCTCGTCTTTCAGTTCCGGATCAACGTCAAGACTCGACTTTGTCGTCCGTTCTTCTGGTTTAATTTCTTCTACTTTTTCCATTTTCTTCACCTCGAAAGTAGTTATAGTTACAGTTGGTCAAAAGACACAGTTCGCCCCATTTAGTCGATTCGCCGCCCGCTAACGAAAACTAGTTGAACTCGCGCACTAACCAGGCAACGAAAAAATCAAACCCGATAAGTGGAATTAATTAAAAGAAACTGGGAAACCCGTGAAAAAAAGAAGTGTTAAAGAGAGGTTAGCCCTCTCCTCAAGGGGGAAATAGCAGAGATGAGGAAGCCGTTCACCAGGCGAAACGACAGGTTAAAACCTTTCTCGAATCTATACATAGCTTCTTCCACCTCTTAACGAGGAATTTACAGCATGGCGCCCTTTATTTCAAGGGTAGTTTTTTATATCTACCCTTTTCAGCTTTTCGCCAAAATATTTGCAGGTAAATCTTCGTTAAGCTTGGTTATGCTTAAAAATTTGGGAAAAATATTTGAAATCTTGGGTTGAATTTAACTTAAAGTTTCGTTAAACTCGTTCTTAACATAGGTGGACAATAGTTATGAAACTCAAATCCGACGCGCACTTATCAAGCAAAGCTGGCAGCAAAGTAGATCAGGCCGGGCGGAAGTCCGAGGCCGGCTCTCTATTGTCCCCGCTGCACTTCAGGCCGAAGGGGATTTAATCCCCTTTCATTTCTAACTATCCCCTTATCTCGTTTTTGTTTTCCGCTTTTCAGCTAGCAAGGTAATTTAGGTATTATCGTCCTTTTCATTTTATCAATTAAATTCAGGAGGTGTTTACAATGGCAAGTTGTCCCGAATGCGGCACGGAAATTGAACTTCCGGACGACACTATCAAGAACGAAATACTGGATTGCCCGACCTGCGGCCTTGAATTAGAAGTGGTGAGCCTGGACCCGGCCGAGGTCGACCTGGCTCCGGAAGAAGAAGAAGACTGGGGTGAATAAACCTTGAAGATCAACCTTGGCATACTGGCGTCCAGAATCAGGCTCGAGGAAAAATTACTGGTCAAGGAAGCCCGGAAAAGGAGCGAGATAAACTTAACCATCGTTGACCCCCGGGAGTTTACCTGGAATGATTCTAACCTTTCTGAGCTGGACGTGCTACTTGATAGAGAAATCTCACAATCGAGGGCTTATCACATAATGGAACTACTTTCGAATACGGGAATCACGTTGATAAACGATTTCGAAACAGTCCAGCTCTGCGGCGACAAGGCCTTTACTTCGGTAAAGCTAAAAAAGCACGGAGTACCAACTCCGGACTTCAGGGTGGCTTTTGACAGGGAAAGCGCCCTAAAAGCAGTAGAAGAAATTGGCTATCCCGCCGTCTTGAAGCCCGTGGACGGCTCCTGGGGCCGGATGGTTTCCAAGGTGAACAACAGGGAATCGGCGGAGGCAACTCTGGAACATAAATCGCACCTCGACTCACACTATCACTCGATTTATTACGTGCAGGACTTCGTCGAAACTGGTAAAAAGGACATTCGAGCCTTTGTCATCGGGGGCGAGGTCGTCGGAGCCGCCTACCGTAAATCGGACCACTGGATCACGAACGCGGCACGCGGCGGGGAATCACACCCTTATCCTCTGACGGAGGAGCTGGAGACTATAGTTTCAGCGACGAGCCAAGTTCTGGGCGGCGGCGCACTGGCTGTGGACCTGCTGGAAAGCGAACGGGGCCTGCTGATAAACGAAGTGAATTGTTCGATGGAGTTCAAAGAATCAATGAAAGTAATTGATCGTGACATTCCCGCGGAGCTGCTCGACTATACCATCGAGCGAGCAAAAGTGGGGTCAGAGGAGGTTACACAACAACAATGTCTAGTCTGAATCTGGGGCTTCTCTTCTCGCGAATCCGTGTCGAAGAGAAGTTATTGATAAAAGAGGCCAGGAGCCGGGGACACGAAATTAATCGTGTGGACAGCCGAGAGCTCGTATTCGATTTCGATAGGGATTACGACCTCGATGTCTTACTGGAAAGGGACGTCTCCCACTCCCGGGCGCTTTACATCTTGAATCTGTTCGAGAACGGGGACGTTCCGACCGTCAACTCCTACGAAACCGCCAGGATCTGTGGCGACAAAATAGCGACCACAAAAGCCCTCAGAGATGCCGGGGTTCCGACGCCCTCGGTAAAGGTCGCCTTTACCAAGAAAAGCGCCCTTTCAGCAATAGAGGATATGGGCTATCCCGTAGTTCTAAAGCCGGTAACCGGTTCCTGGGGCAGGCTTCTGGCAAAGATCAACGACCGTGAATCGGCCGAGGCGGTACTGGAGCACAAAAGCCAGCTTGGTTCCTACTACCACAAGATATTCTACATCCAGGAATACGTCGACAAGCCGAACAGGGACATTAGGGCCTTTGTCGTGGACGGGGAAACGATAGCCGCGATATATCGGGAATCGGAGCACTGGATCACCAACACGGCCCAGGGGGGAGACGCGAGCAATTGCCCCGTGACCGATGAGCTTGATCGTGTCTGCCAGCAAGCGGCAGAGGCGGTCGGAGGCGGGGTTCTGGCCGTCGATTTGCTCGAAGGAGAAAAGGGTCTGACCGTCGCGGAGGTCAACTACACCGTGGAATTCAAGAACAGCATAGAGCCGACCGGAGTCGATATACCGGGAAAGATAATTGATTACGTGGAGAAAGTCGCGGGGGGTAAGAGATGATGAGTTCTACCAGAAAGGCAGCCATAGTCGGGGGCTCGGGCTACACGGGCGGAGAGCTAATCAGAATCCTTTTAAATCACCCGAATATCGACCTGGTCGCCGTCACGTCCCGGAGCAACGAGGGCAGGTCGGCCAGCAAGATACACCCCAATCTCAGAGATAAGACCGACTTGAGTTTTACGCACCCCGAAGCTCTGCAGGAAAACTACGACGGCCTGGATTTACTCTTTACCGCCCTCCCCCACGGTAAATCGATGGAACTAATCGACGATTACCTGGGACTGGCGGATAAAATAATCGACCTCTCCGGTGACTTCAGGCTGAACGACCCGGGGGAATACGAGAGGTGGTACGGCAAGAAACACGTACATCCCGAACTGAACGAGGAGTTCGTTTACGGGATGCCCGAGCTGCACCGCGAGACAATAAGGGAAGCAAAATTTATCGCTTCTCCCGGCTGCACTGCAACTGCCGCGATAATCCCGCTTTACCCGATAGTCTCGGAGCTGGGAGAGGGAATCATAAAGGTGGTCGTCGATTCCAAGGTCGGTTCCTCGGCCGGCGGTGCAAAAGTCAATCCGGGCAGCCATCACCCGGAAAGGAGGGGCGTGGTGCGGAGCTATATGCCTTCCGGCCACAGACATACGGCCGAGATGGAACAGGAACTGGGTACGGCCGTATCTTTCTCTCCTCACGGAGTAGAGATGGTGAGAGGGATCCTGAG
>CAZENJ010000076.1:0-2778 GCA_964513485.1 uncultured Thermotogae bacterium
CTTGTAAACCTAGTTAGGAGTTGAGTCTTAAAGGAGAGAATCGCACGATTTAGGTGTTAGTAATGAATTGAGTACGGTCGATAGCAAAAAGAAGACAACGCTCACCCAAATCACCACACAGGAACGCGGCCAAACGCAAGTTGGGTTAACTTTGCTTCGGCAGGTGAGATATTCGTTGGTGAGAACGGGATGCAGATCGTGATCCCGGTGTCGTAGCAATTCAAGACGGCATTCCGATGAAAGTAACTATGAGGAAACAAAAACGCCTATGGATTGGGTCCTCGGCCACCCCACAGTGAAAAGCGCGTTTCAAGTCCTTTAGAGTGGTGTTCGTTACGTGAACTTACGCTGAAGAATGACGCGGGGTTTTGTGGATCGTTAGACAATAACTTTTCCTGCATTGAACTTGACCGTCGAATTGAGGATACAAATGGTAACCTCAATGAAGCTTTCTTTGAGCGAATCCGTCGACTTGAAAAATATAATTTCAAAGTTACAATACTGGTTACGGAAATGGAAAAAGAGAAGAAGGTTTTAGCAGCGTGTAGATTGTTCTGTAATGAGTGTGACATATATAAGGCTACGGACGATCCAGAAGTAGCACAGGAAACGGTTGACTGGTTTAAGAGGGAAATGGATATAAACCTAACAGTTGAAGAGATTCGCTGTTCTAGTTGCAAGGGAAATAGAAAAACCCACTGGTCCTCGGACTGTGATATTCTTAACTATTGTGTCGATGAAAAAGGGTTAGAATTTTGTTATCAATGTGAAGACTTCCCCTGTGTGAAACTCAAAAACTGGGCTGATGAGAGTAGTAGATACAAGGATGCGTTATCTAGATTAACTAGGATGAAAAGTGGGGAATCCCTTGATTAAAAGAGAACAGTAATTTCACTAAAACGCCACTATTTAGTGAGAATTTTATTTTTACCCACCAAATCGGGATAATTCCTTGATATAGTTTCAGCAATAAGCCTAGCCCAAGTACACTTCAAGATACTGTAGTCTTGCTTTGATGATCATATCCTTCACCAAAACTTGCCGAGGAAGCCCTCAAGCACTTAGTTTGCTATAGATGAACAAATTTTAAAGTAACCTGAAAGTGAAATCTTAGCTGTAAATCCATATCTATCTCGGCCCCAATAGCAAACTAATTGCTTGAGCCCCATGTCTTGCCCTGCGGAGGAATCGGCTGGTTGTGGTGAAATTAAATAGTAAAGGGCGCAGAACAAACTACCCTTGAAACTGGTCAACAGATCGTATAACCGACTTGCTGAACTTTATCAAAGATAACTTTGAACCACGCCCTTCAGCGAATATATTATACACTGATCACAACCGGTTGTCCAGAAAGAAATTCGTTTCAAAAAAACTTGCCGCAAAATCGCCTCCAGATCAATTATCAGAAAAGTCTCGGTTTTAATATGAAGCAATGTTTTTTTCCATCTTGTTTAATAAATCAAATTCTCTCCTCTTGGTTCACATACCAGGTTTTTATGTAAGCTACCTTACATATTTTTGAAAATTCTGGCGTATAATTTTAATGACATGAAGATTTGCGCTTAGATTTCTACGAACACTAAGTAATTATATCAAACCGATCAACAATCAAAGGAGAGTACAATGCCAATGTCCAGGAGACAATTTTTGAGGACTCTAATCGTGGGAGGATACGTAGCCGGTAGGAATTTTGGAAAACTAACCTTTGCTGAAACTGCCGATAATCACCAGTTGCAGGGAGGAAAAGGGAAAGCCGCAAATGATATTCCCGGGCGGATAGAAGTCGAAGACCCTGGTCCTAAATTGCCGGGCAAGATTCAAATTAAAGGGATCGGTAAATTTAACTTCGAAGCGAAGGATATCAGGGCAATTAGAGACGACATATTTCAGCCCGAGCATTTTTCTCTCTTCGACATACTGGCCCATCTTGATGACAGAGAAGAGATCGACCTCAAATATCATTTTGATAGGCAAATGAACACTCACGTCATCGATTCCATAAACGGCAAAAACCGCTGGTGGCACACGGCTTACTACGACGGAGGCTGGCGGGAACGGAACCTCTTTCGAATGGATCATTATCCGTACAAAGACAGGACCACTATTAAACTTGAACGTAAAAAATCTTCTTTTATAGAAGACGTTTACAGGGTCTTTAGGGAAGAAGGGGCCAGAAGAGATGAAAACGACGGTAAAATAATAATTCCGGAGGTCGTGATAGAAGGCCAAAAGGAAACGCTGGAATTTAGCAACGTACTGATAAAGCCCCATGATCTGAGAAAGGACGTATTTAAACCAGGTACAGTAACGGCAATAGATGCTATTCTATCCCTGGGTGATCAGGGAAAACTAAACTACGAACTCGACTGGAAAGAATCCATCGGCTCGGCAAAAATAGTCAATAGCTACTGGGTCGAAGTGATTAACAACAGCGTAGCCCACGGGCGCTGCGGCTTTGTATACGAATCGGGTTCAGAGAATTATAGATTTTTCCGTGGTAACCACATACATATTCCTTCTGATGTTAGAATAATTAACTCCCCGGAATACGAAAAATATTTCTGGATATGTATTTAAATCTTGAAAAAATAAAGTAAGCCTGAGCCAACCTGCTCAGAAAAGTCAGTGACCCTGAGCAAGCTAAGGGTTTTTCGCGAGTATCTGGCAGCTGAGTAACTTTTAGTGTGGTTGTCCAGCTTCTGTTATAAGTTAGATGCTGGAAGCTTCCTGAGGATTTCCTGGTGAGAAAAATGAAAAGATCCGCCTTGCTTTACACGA
>CAZENJ010000076.1:2788-10519 GCA_964513485.1 uncultured Thermotogae bacterium
GGGCTTGCCCTGGGGCATTCTCAGCTATTATTGGTAATTGACCCTGAGTAAGCTAGTGGTTTCTCGAGCGTATCTGGACACTTGAGTAACATTTATGTGTGATTCTCCAGCGTATGTTAGCCGCTCGGTACTGAAGGTTTACTAGGGATTTCTTGGTGAGAAAAATGAAAAGATCCGCCTTGCTTTACACGATAGATATTTTGATGTTGATAAACGTTCTTTTGCTGATTATATCCACCGTATTAATCTGGCCCGGTTTGATATTCCCGCTCGGCTATTTCAGAGCTCGAATATTCTGGATAGAGATCCACAAGTGGAGTGGCTTGAGTTTAGGGGTATTAGCGTCAGTTCACGTTTTTTTACATTTTAAATGGCTAAAAAATATGACGAAAAAGTACTGGAGAAGGTATAAATATAAAAAATGATCAAAGGTCAGGCGGATGAAACGCAGATAAATTGAATGTAACCTAAATTTAGCGGCTTGATTAGGTTAGCTGAAAGTTTCGAGAGACCAAGTTGGTGCAAACTTTTTATGTGTCATCAACTGGGTGAAATAACTAAATTTCTCAGACAGTAGTTTGTCCATCTCGTATACCCTTTTAGAAGTTGGTCTCAAGAAAGAGAATCGCACAACTTAGAGGTAAGTAATTATGCTCAGATTATATCTTGAATAATTGAAAAATATAAATACAATGATATACTGAATAACGCTATGATTGACGGGGAGAGTCCGGTACCTGGTACTTGTCTGTGAGAACTTTTTTTGACCTAAGCTACTCGGTCTTTTCGCGTCGTTGAGTTCAAACCAGCTTAATCGAGCGATTGGTTTTGCGACCGGAATTGGTCCAGCACCCAGTTTAATATCGATGGTCAAACTGGGAAGTATATCTTCAGTAAAATCTTTGTCCGTAAAGGGGTTAAGCTTTCGAAGTATATATTAAACTGGGTGCTGGATTTACCGTCGGCTGAGGACCTTAAATTATCTGGCTTAACGATATCCAATTGTTAAAGTTCCGGCATTCACAGGGGCTAATGAAGTTAGTTATACACTTATAATTTGAACTTGGTTGGGCGGGAGAAAAGCGGGTGTTTTTGCTTGGAATAAAGGAAAGGCTGTAAATTTCTGGGGGCAATCTATGTACGTTATCAACGACGGTAAAAAATACCCTTTTTCAAAAGGCATACTTGCTAAGTCCCTATATCAAACCGGCGTGCCGCTAGAAGAAGCATACAATATCGTCAAGGAAATTCTCGGAGGATTCCCGGAGAAAGAAAGCAAAATAAGTTCCACCCGGTTAAAGAAAATCGTCTCGGAAAAACTACAAGAACGAGGCTGGCAGGAAGAGGATCGTTACTATCGTTTGAGGGACGCACTCAAGGAGCTAAGCACTCCGGTATTCATCCTTATCGGCGGCGGTTCTGGCGTAGGCAAAACCACTCTGGCTACCGAGGTGGGCAGACGTCTGGGGATAGAGAGGATCGTCGGCACGGATACGGTACGGGAAATAATGCGCGGAGTACTTTCTCCGGACCTCGTTCCGACGCTGCATCAATCAACCTACAGTGCGATGGACAGTCTAAAAACCCCCTATATTACGGACGAACTAATTTACGCCTTCAGCCAGCAGGTCTCGCTGGTGAACAAGGGTCTTGGATCCGTAATTAAGCGAGGTATGACCGAGGGACTGGACATGATAGTCGACGGCGTTCATATAGTTCCCGGTTATTTGAATTCGGTCCTCGCCAAGACTCCAAAGTACCTCTTCCAGTACATCATCGACGTGCCGGATTCGGATACGCACAGGAGACACTTTTACTCCAGGGAGAAGGATAGTCTGAGGGATCCGGAAAGGTACCTGAGCCACTTTGACAGGATCAACCGCATCCATGAATTTATTCTGGAGGTAGCCGAGAAAAAGAACGTCAGAATACTTGAAAACTCAGACCTTTCGGTCGCTATAGACAGCATAATATCGGATGTCGTCGATAGGATTGAAGGAAAAAGGGAAAAAATAAGTCAAGACCTCAAGGGTTAATCTGTTTTCCCCGAACCCCTCTGTAAAAGCACCTCTCAGCGCTTCCCGGAAAGGCACTAAAAAGAGTCTCCCTGTTAGCCTTCTCCGAAAGCTTCCCTGTAAGTGGATTGATAGCTTCCGGTGAATGAGCTGACAAATTCGTTTACCGGATTGTTGAGGATCTCGTCCGGAGCACCGACCTGAATAAATCTGCCGTTCTTCATGATGGCCACTCTTTCCGCAAGGGAGAAACCTTCCGCCAGGTCGTGAGTTACGTAAATTGAAGTAGCTTCAAAGTCTTCATGCGTGTTGAGCACTTCTTTTCTGGCTTCTTTTCTCCGCTGCGGATCCATGTCTCTCAGGGGTTCGTCAAACAATATCACTTCCGGCGGCACCGTAAGAGCCCTGCCCAGAGCTACCTGCTGTTTCTGGCCCTCCGATAGTTCGCCAGGTTTCCTGTCGAATAACTTCTCCCCGATCCCAATTCGCTCAACTATATTCATTACCTGATTTCTGATAGTATCCAGGTCCAGATTCCTTATCTTCAGGGGAAAGTTAAGGTTGGAATACCCGCTTTCGGAGTGGACTTTTAGGTGGGGATAAAGTGCATGGTCCTCAAAGATCATCCTGACCCGTCTCTTCGGTGGAGATAGCTCGTTTACTTTCTCGTCGTCAAAAAATATCTCCCCTTCGTCCGGATCAAGCAGGCCGGCAACCAATTTTAAAAAAGTAGTTTTGCCACAGCCCGTAGGGCCAATGATTACGAAAAACTCACCGGAGTTGACTTCCAGGTTGACCTCTTTGATTACTTTTTCCCGCCCGAATGATTTGCTCACGCCGCTAACGGTGATCTTTTTCATTTTCCACCCCTTAATTATGCTACAGCCGGCCCGTCGCGTCAATTGTCGACGAGTACCGGATTCGGAGATAAAGCCATATTTGCTGTGCAGTAATCAATTGGGCCAGTAATCCCGGGCTACTCCGGAAATTGCATCGAGTTAAATCTCCACCAGCTAACCAGCACTAAGGCTACCAGGTAACAGATTAGAACTATCGCGCCGGTCAACAGACCGAAATCCGAAGGCCCTCTTCCCTGAAAAAACTCGAAACGGAAAAGGTTTGCGGATACAGCCGACGTAGACTGGCCAATGAACAGGTATCGGTAACCTTCGACCAGTTTGCTAAAACCCGGTATTGCAAAGACGAAAACGCTTTCGAGAAAGTAGTAGGCAAGCCCGGCACCAACCCCCATTGCCGTACTCCGACTCAAAAGTGACAGGGTTCCACCGAGCATAAACCAGGTGGACCAGATCAGTAACGTCAGCAAAGAACCTCGGACTACCGGCCAGAAACCGGGCGTTCTGTAAACAATACTCCCTTCGATGAAACCAAGGGAGAAGCTAATAATATGCCCAACGATCAGTCCGAAAACGAGCCAGGCCAGCAAAACCATCAAGGCTACGATGAGTTTACCGCTAAATATTCTTCCCCTGCTATCCCGCTGGGTCAGCCTGGTCGAGTAAGTGCCCCAGGAGAATGGTGAGCCGAAGAACAGTCCACCCATTATTACGGCGGTCAATATCCCGTTTGAGTTAAGATTATAGAGGGAGTATTCAAATACGTGGCGGGGCAAGAGGATCATCATTCCAAAGGGAAACTGGCCGATAGAAAAGTAAGTCGCCACATAGCCTATGGTCAGAAACAGGATAAGTATAGCGAGAACTATCCAGCTTGCGAGACGCTTTCTCACTACAGTAAAATCGATGTTTATCAGGTTCTTCATCTTATGCGCTTCCCGCCGTAAGTTCCATAAATACCTCCTCCAGGTTCTTCCGGCTGTTTTTTACCTCTTCTATCTCTATCCCGGCCTCGGTCAGGATTCCGATAAGATCCGAGTTCTTCCCTGTTTTGAGGGAAACTCTGAGTTGATTCTCTCCCGGGTTAACCCTTGAGACTATTTCCGCCTGCTTCAGAACCTCGGTAGCTCTATCGATCTGGGAGCTATCCACCACCAGAAGCGTATCTCCCCGTTCACCGAGAAGCTGGACCACTTCGTCTTCGGCTATCAACTTACCCTCCTTTAACACCCCTACCCTGTTGCAGATCTGCTGGACTTCGTTTAAGAGGTGAGTTGATAAAAAGACGGTCTTTCCTTCTTTCCCGATGTTTTTGAGTATTTCTCTAATCTCTACCCGACCCTGAGGATCGAGACCGCTGGTCGGCTCGTCCAAAATGAATAGCTCCGGGTCCTTTATCAGAGCTGCCGCGATTGCCAGTCGCTGCTTCATTCCGGTAGAATAATCGGAAAATTTTCTGCTCCGGGCCGACGACAGGTTTACCTGTTCCAGAACGTTTGCAATCGACCGACCGTTTTCCCTTAGCCCGGAAAAAAGTTTTAGGTTCGTCTCCCCAGATAAATGCGGATAAAAAGAAGGAGGAGCCAGAACAGCCCCGACTTCGGACAGGACGGCACTCGTTCCAGCGGAGATATCGTGTCCGAGCAGCTCAACCCTGCCCTCATCCGCTTTCAACAGACCAAGCATTACCCTTATCATCGTCGTCTTTCCGGCTCCGTTGGGCCCGAGGAAACCGTAAACATCGCCGGTTTTGACCGTAATACTTACCCGAGACAGGGCTCTTGTTGGTCCATAACTCTTACTGACCGAAGCTGTCTTGATTGCTTCCATTTACTTCTTTAATTTTTTACACAAACGAGCGACTCTTTTTCCGAGCCTTCTAGAACATTCTATAGCCCGATCATCCGGTTTTCCCAGGGCTACGGGGCCATAGTGGTCTTTTTCAGAAGTCCCCTGAACTATCATTCCGTGAATAAGCATCATCTCTATTATTCCGATAAGCGTGGTTTCATTTCCTCCACCCCTGTTAGCAGCCGAGGTGAAAGCTCCACCCACTTTTCCTTCCAGCTGACCGTGAAAATCTACGGACCTGTCGAAAAGAGTCTTAATTGGGCCGGCGGGCAGACCGTAATAGGTCGGGGAACCGACGATTATTCCATCCCAGTCAAGCAAATCTTCTTTTTCGGTCTTATCGACCGGCTGGAGAGATATCTCAAAGTCCCCCTCAGCTCCCTCAATTCCTTTAGTCACTTCTTCTGCCATCCGTTTAGTATTTCCCGTTTTCGAGTGATAAACGACACCGATTTTAATCATTGTTACCTCCATAAAATTTGAGTCTCGGGATCAATTAATATAATATCCAGCCTCAAACCATTATTGGGGCTTGAGCCTGACTTAAAAGATGATAATATAGTACGGTAATTATTTACAAACTCCGAGCGTGATTTCCAATCGAAAAGAGGCAATTCATTTCGCTTTCGACTGCCCGTTTTTCCAGCGGTCTGGGCGTAGCCATGATTTCAACTTTTATCGGGATCTACTCTGATATATATGGCCTGAGCGGCGTTCAGGTCGGGCTAGTCGGCATGGCTTACTCCCTTACCCAGCTGATCGTGCTTTACCCGATCGGGCGCTACGCCGATCTTGGTCACAGAAAGACCCTCTTGCTTGCCGGCCTACTGCTCGGAATCCCCACGTACCTGGTTTTCTGGAGAATCTCGGGGTTTTCAAGCTTATTCAGTGCCCGCCTTTTGCAGGGACTGACCGTTGCCCTTACGACCTCAATTGGCCTTTCTTTCATAAGTATTAGAAGTAAAGTGGGAAACCGCGGGAGGAACATCGGAACGTATAATTCCCTCCGAGCGACCGGGCAGACCATTGGAGCCCTGGCCGGCGGTTTTCTGGTTGGAAAATTCGGCTTTGGCGTCCCGTATACTTTTCTCGCCTCCCTGTACGGCGTAAGTTTCTTCTTTATTTACCTGTTCGTTCCGCCTGAATCGAGCGAAAATCGTGAAGACAGGGCCGGAGGGGGACTACACCTGGCGGAATTGTTCTCGGGATCCCAGTTCAGGCTACAGTTAGCTTTTGAAATCTGCTTTGCCTTCGCAAAGTCAATCGTTATCGTCTTTATTCCAGTATATGCTTACGCCGTAGTCGGGCTGACAGAGGTCCAGCTTGGAGCAGTAGTCGCCGCAAGGTACATCATGTTTGCCCTGGGTCAGGCTCCCGCGGGTAAATTCTCGGACAGAGTCGGCCGGACGCTCCCCGTGATCGGCGGCGGTATTATCTTCGCCCTCGCGGCCTTCATTCTTCCATTCCAGGCATCTTTCTGGGGGCTTCTCCTCGTGGGTGCACTTTTCGGTTTCGGCGATTCAATCAGGGTTCCGGCCAGCTGGGGAATCTTCGCGGACCAGGGAATAGACACCGGTCCCGCCACCTCATTTACCTTTCGCATGCTCGCCTGGAGACCAGGCTTGCTCGCGGGACCGCTACTGGGAGGATGGATCAAGGACCTGGTTGGTATAGCCAATACGTTTTACACCGCTGCAGCTACGGTTTCAGTTGCCCTGGTCGGTTACCTTGTTTTCCAGCTCCACCTGAGGTATAAGGACCGTTCCGCCTAGAACCTCAATCCCGTTCTTAACCAGGAAGAGCTCTCCCGGTGCAACCGCTTGATCTCCGGACCCGGTTCCGGACCGTCTCGGCCCTTCATCTCGTCAAGTCGTTTACAGCAGGAGAAAAATTTTCTCGTTCATTGTCACTTTGCCCGGACTGGCTTATTATTTGAACTGTCAAATAGACGCGGTTCAGGTGACTTAACCTCTTTAGCTCCGGTGGTGAGGATGGGAAAGCTAGATAGAATTGCGGAAAAACTAAGAGGGGCAGCTGGTGCAGGGGGCCTCAACCCCGCACGCAGTTATTCCCGCCAGGGGTCTTCCTCCGGTTACAACAGCGAATACGTCATGGCCGAGCAACTGAAAAAGGGTCTGCTGGAGGAATACAGCGGGGAAAGCCTCCTGAACTCCACTGATTTTGAGAAAGTGAACAACGACTACGGCGAGACGCTATACCTGGAAGAGCTAACGTGCCAGACTTTTACGAAACCGGAGACATCGGTGAAGGATATACTCACCGACCTGAAGCTGGTTTACGGGATAGGGGAAGTGCGCGAAGAGAGACTGAAAAAAGACGGTTACGAGACCATATTCGACCTGGAAGAGCACCGCAAGTGGGGAGAAAAAGCAAAGGAGGTCAAGCAAGCTTTTATCGGGGACAGTCCGGTCCGGGGCTACAATTTGTTGAGCCGATGGAAAAACCTTTCCCACCCCTCATTTATCAGGCTTTCCGGTCTTTTTGATCGAAACCAGTTCGCCATAGTAGACATAGAGACCATGGGACTGTCCAACCAGCCAATTTTTTTACTCGGGCTGGCCAGGCCCGCTGATCGCGGTGTAGTTGTTCACCAGTTTCTGGCGGAGAATCCGGGTCAGGAAATTGCGACGCTAATTCAGTTCGCGAAGAAGCTGGACGAGCTTGACGTAGTACTAACCTATAACGGTAAGAACTTCGATTTGCCTTATATCGAACGGCGATTTGCTTATTACGGCCAGAGACGAAAGTTTTCCCAACCCCACCTGGATTTATACCTCTTTACCCGAAAATTTTTGAGCGACCGCACCAGAAACTGTCAGCTGGGGACAATAGAGAGTTCTCTGCTCGGAATAGAAAGGAAAGTGGATATACCCAGCGCCCTCGTACCGGAGTTCTATAACACTTACAGGCGAAGTGGCAATCCTGGACCGCTAATTCCGATTCTGGCCCACAACCGGCAGGACCTGCTTAGTCTGGCTGATTTATAC
>CAZENJ010000077.1:0-10512 GCA_964513485.1 uncultured Thermotogae bacterium
TGTTATGTCCGGATCGGAATCGACATCCTGGGGGGAATCGGGCCAATGGTTGCACAGGCATTTGCACTTTCCCTGATCCCCTGCTTCATAAATTGCCTCAATTTCTGCAACGTCAAGTGCTCGGTCGAATACTTCAACTTCGTCGAGCAGTCCGTTGAAGTAGTCATTAGTAAACACGCATGACCCGCAATTTAACGGTGAGGCGTGTCCGATATCGAGCTTCGGGAACGAACCTGTGGTATCGTAGAGGTTACCCGTAATCGGTGTAAAGGTATCAATAGGGGTACCGTTGTGATAGAAGGTTCCTGCTAGAACGCCGCCACTCCTTGCAATTGTTACGGCGACGTGTTGCCATTGGTCAGGCACCACTGAATATGAAGTAGAGAGGAATTCGCTGGTGTTCATGGCCAAACCGAGTCTCATAGATCCCCATTGATTATTCGTACCGTCCCATCCTTCATTTCTTACAAAGAAGGTGGCTCCGGGTCCAGTCCAAGCTGGGGGATCGGTCACGTGTCTGTTATTGGCATGGTTGTCAAGGATGATTCTGTCTTCGCAATGGAAATTCAGACCCTGACATGATGAACCCATTTCTTCAGGGTAGATCCAGGCGTCAATAGTGAAGGAACCATCGCCAATCTCCTGGAAAGGATCGCTGCCCCCGGAGGTTCGAATAATACCCTGATTATCTGGCTCGTGATTGAATCGACAAGCCTGGTCAACTTTACCCGATACGATCGCAGGAGGACTGCAATTCCCCGGTCCCGGAGTTCCATCGTACTGCCCGACAATGTCATGCCCAATAGCCGGCGAATCTAACGGCCACCAAGCGACCATATCTTGGGGAGGTTCAACGCAGGTTACAGGCTCTAACGCTAACTTAAATTGAAAATCTTCACATTCTTGATAATCACAGCTCGGCACAAGGGTGATTCCGTAAGATCCAGTCCCGTTCAAATCATCCAAGGTCAAGACGAGCCCCTGATCAGTGTTCACTGTATTGTCGTTCACAAATAAGTCATATTCTAAGTCGCAATTGGGCTGGCCTTGGCCTTCGCACTGGAATGCGGGATCAATAGTTAGCGGAAGATCTGACTGATTCAGGCTTACCGTCATGCTCGTCGGAACGAGCTGACCGCCAACGGTTACATCCGGGATATTGTCGCCGTTTTCATCAATCCATTCGCCGCATTCGCAGTCTTCAAAGTACGGGCCGTCGTGAATGACAAAAGACAGGTCAAGCGAGCGACTGCAATCAGAGGGCTTGAAAAGATCGCCTTCTTTGGAAGGATTGACTCCTACGGAAAGTCCTCCCGGCGGTACTTTGCCCCAAACCGCATCGTGGTACCATTGATACCTGCTTGATTTCCAACCCCATTTGCCTTCGTCTATCCTGGGCTGGATAATCAGCCAGTATCGCCTGTCTTCCTGTTGCTCAAATGGTTCCATGAACTCGGAGACGTTTATTCTGTAGCGGTAGAAATACTCGTGATCGTGCCCGGTGGCATCGTCGCTACAGCTGTAATCGTGTTTATACCATCCTTGCCAGCAACATCCGCCAAGTTCTCTCTTTTCAAAGGAGTCAAACGTGCCTTCCCAGAGTATTTCCCCTGGCTGATTGCCTTCATCCTTGGCGATCATAACATGAAATGCACTTATATTTCCTTCCTGTTCATCCTCCCAGGAGCCCCAGAAGTAAATATTCGAGACGAGTCCCGTCTCAGTACACCTCCAATCGTCCGCCAACCACGAGTCAGGATGTGCATCCACATCCCAGCCCTCCCAATCCGGTTTCTGCGGATGATGCATCTTCCATTCGTGTGGGTAATGAGGCCAACCGGGATAACATTTGCCGCAGGTCCCCAACTTGTAGATCTTCTCAAAGAGATCCTGCAGGAAGACGGGATCGAGAGGATCATTATAGCCGCTGCTGGTTTCCACCGGACCAAGATCATAGATCTCTGCCTCGTCGATTATTCCTCCAAAGCTATTGTCAGCAGTTAAATGATCCTTGCCGAACCAGAGCGGAGTATCAGTTTCAAGAACTGGATTGTCATCCAAGATGTGTGTTGACGTTAACCCATTAACCCTGATATACAACGTACCGTTCTCCCTGTCCACAATCACCCCGATGAAGTTCCATTCATTAGCGGTAATCAGGTCTGGGGCAGTCGTATAGGTTGAATGATTCAAGAGGACCTGCAATGCGCCAGTCGGTAGAGCTTTGAGGGCATAGCCGTCGTCGTCAGCTTCTCTCTTATCAATGAACGTCCCATAATGGTCAGATGGATCGTCGGGTGGTTCTGGCTTGATCCATACGTCGATTGCGAAACTACCGTCGCCGAAATCCAGCGCATTGGGATGGTCATCGTGCTCGGGGACGGTGGCAAAGTTGTGTTTGAAGGAGTCATAGGCGTTGGTCCCAACGTTTATTGCTCCATATCGGATACCATCCGCTCCCGTGGCCTGGCTTTCTACTCCCCCTATTTCTTCTGTCCAGTCTTCCTCAAGGTGAGAGAAGCGATCTCGAATCTCCTGATGGCAGTGGTTAAACGGCCACCACCCCACCATGTGTTCCCATTGAGGCGTAGAGGTGAATTCATCCGTCACAGGATTATAATGATACATGGAGATACAGTCTCTACACTCTTTAAGGCATATCTCCAGAGACCATATCCCTGCGGCGTTGCGTCCTTGGACATCTTCAACCGTAACCCGGAGTTCGTTGTTGCCGATGTTGAATGCGGAGGCAGAAACGGAGTCGGTCGTAACGTCGTCGTAGCCGGCAGGACTACCTGCCTGGTCCTGGTGAGTGATGACGTCGGAACCGTTTAGCGAGACCTCAGCTATATCATCCGCACTGATTTCCAGGCAAGCATCAGCGATTTCATAGCCTGGCGGAACGGAGAACGTGGTCGTAAAGGTTTCAGTCCCCGGAGGTTGACCGTAGCCCTGATTATTGGAAGCCTTCCAGATCCATTGCGCACCTGCCTCCGGATTGGACGGCAGGTCAATGTAGGCGGGGTAATTGACGACCACGGCATCATGCAGATTGCCGTCAGTATCCGTCCATGTGGTGTTATCGGGCCTACTGGAGACGTACATGGGGTCATCACATTCCGAACATCCTTCCACGGTGTTACCAAAGCTGACCTCAACCGTTTCTCCTGAAGAGACCGTCACGGTCTGTGAGGAGCTCGTGGTCGGTGTCCAGCCCGCCTCCACGTTCTCCGAGACTGTGTAGTTTCCTGCCTCAACTTCGACCGGGTTACAGTCTTCCTGGACCGTCGAGACTGCCTCCACCAAGTTGCCGTCGGAATCCTCGATGTCTATCTGCCAGTCAGCTAGGTTGGGTTCTACACCTCCAGCGCCGGTGCCTTGGTTCACGCCATCACCATTGGTGTCAAAGAACTTAAGGACGCAGATATGGCCGCTGCCAACTTCCACTTTCATTTTGAAGGAATACTTTTCACATTCCTGCCCATTGCAGGTAGGTATAAGAGTTATTCCGTAGATGCCTGGACCATCCAGGTCCGCTGAAGTCAAAGAAAGTTCATCCGAGGGCTGACCCGACGCTACAGGGTGTCCATCCACGAGCAAGTCGAATAAAGGTGACGGTGGATCGCAGTTCCCTTGGCACCCATAGTCGGGAGTTAGGCTTAAAGGAAGGTCACTTATATTGACCGTAGTCATCCCGCCAGTTACGGGATTACCATTGATTGAAACACCCATCCATTCCCCACAACTACAGGGCTTTTTCCCGATAACTACTGCACAATCAGTGGCGGATACCCCACCTCCCGCGCTATCAGCGTGTAAAGTTGCACAGTTTTCGTTCTCTCCTTCCGAGATTACGTGAGCGAGAAAAAACAGGTGTGAACTTACCCCTGATGACAGAGGATCTGTGAAATGGAAGGTAACTCCGGATGACCCTTCTTCTGTGTCAAAAGGAAGTGGGGAATAAGCACTTCCCTGTACATATTCTAAACAATCCGGCAGGTTGTCTTCTACTGCAATATCTTCGAGATTACAGTTTCCTGAGTTTTCAAACATAATCAGAAACGCCACATCCGTACCCAGGCTCGCCTCTATTTCATCGACGAACTCACCGGTTTCCGGGTCCTGTACGTTTTTCC
Source organism: uncultured Thermotogae bacterium (assembly GCA_964513485.1). Taxonomy (GTDB): domain Bacteria; phylum Bipolaricaulota; class Bipolaricaulia; order M55B111; family M55B111; genus JAGXLP01. Next base: position 4,137 of record CAZENJ010000077.1, read on the forward strand.
CAAACCTTAAGTTCGGTTGACATTTTTCCTTTAATACCAATTTGAATCCAATCTTTTCGCAGGTGTTCCTATCACAGTGAGCGACCAAAGTTACATCATATTCACCAGAGCCGTTTAGATCTACTTCATTTAGGTTGATTTCGGAGACTGGTCCACCGGAATTGGTAAATCCGGCTTGCGTCCCTACCCCGGAAACGTGCCATTTATAGGTCGGGGGATCGGTACATTGCCCTTCACATTGATAACCGGGCTCTATTATTATCGGATATTCATCCGGATACACGGCAACCGTTTCTCCATCATTTACGGTACTGTCCGATACGGCTATGTCGGGGGCATCGTTATCGTCTGTATCGGACCAATGGCCGCAATTACATCTGGGTTGTTGGCAATCCTGGGGCAATGAAAAGGCACTTTCATTGTTGGTTTCATTAGTCTCTTCTACGCTGTCGTTAGGATCGACGGTAACCTTAATACTTGAGGCCTTTACCGGTGGTTGATGATTTACCTCAGTAGTACAGGTGCCCGCTGCCAGCCCGGAGATTGTTTTACTCCAGCTGGGGCCCTGTGCAGACTGGCTTACTATTGGCGATACGATGAAGGGAAAGTTACCGGCAACATCCGCGGCGCCATTGTTGCAAATCGTGATCTTGGCGTTACACCTTTTATCAAAAGTAACGTTATCAACTATCAAGTCGGGTTTTCCTTCCGTATACTCTACAGATAGCTTACAGGAAGGACATTCTTTACTATCACAAGTTGCGTTCAACACGACCGTAGCCCGATCAAACGAACTAGTTGCAAAGCTGCACTTGTTCCCGTCTCCACTATTCCAGGTGCCTATTCCGGGAGTGGCGACTCTCCAGCTGTAATCGGGTGTAGGGGAAGTACATTCGATACAGTTTAGCTTAGACGTTATTGAAATTCTATCGGCTGCCTGAGAGTGTGTAACCTCAATTATATCTCCACAGTTTCCCGTCCAGGCGGAAGACGGCCCCGAGGGGCTTGGACGATACTCTACCTTTACGTTTCCCCATTGATCGCACCGGCAATCCTGGTCGTCCTTTTTCCCGATTACTTTTGCACAAGCAGTCTTGTCAATGGGTTCTCTATCTGATCTACCCTTTACCTTCACGCAATTCTTGTGCACGCCGGCAGAATCCACCTGAGCCGAGAAAGTGATGGTTAGATTGTCTCTGGGTTTCAGTGGGCCGGGGAACTCCCATAATGGGTTGGTTGAGGATCCAGAGGGGGGATAGTTTGCACTACCCGCGATGAAACTCAACCCGCTTGGGATAAAATCGTTTACCCCTATCTTGTTAACTGGTGTATTACCGGCGTTCCTTAGGTTGATCTTAAAGTCGACTTTTTTGCCTACGTTCAGGGTAATTTCTTTTTTCCAGGACTCTCCAGCGTTGTTCCTCACCATTTTCTTGATATTCATTTCCGGTTCGTGCGGGTCCGGTGCTTTTACCCGCATGGGTATCGAGCAGGTTGGACATTTCGTCCCATTGCAGGCAGCTCTCAAGGCAAGATGGTAAGTGTTCCAGCCGTTCCCCTGCGGGGTGAATTGGGCCGGCATATTCGAGCCAGAACTGGGAGTTGGCAAAGTCATGCCCGATGGCGTATCAACCTTCCAGGAATAGTCCGGATAATTTTGTTTACAATTCCCACTACAGCCAAGCTTCGAATTGAAGGTGATCGAACTGGAGGCCGCCAGGTTAGGTATCTGCAGGGAGGTATCGCCGCAATGTCCAGTCCAGGTTTTCTGATTTCCGGACCTATCAGTCCAGGATACATTTACCTTTCCCCACTCTTCACAATCACATTTTTCCCCTCTCACTTTTAACCAAAGTCCATGGGTGCCACAATTCTTCCCGTCACAGTGGGAAACAAGTTCTAGCTGGTATTTTCCGGGGCCATTAAGGCCAGATGGGATCAAATTGAACGGTTCTGAGACATGATTACCGGACGAAGTGAACCCGCCCGGTCCATTGACGGTCCAGCTGTAGTTTGCTGAGCAGTTGCCTTGACAGGGGTATCCAGGATCTATAGTTATCGGGAGGTTACTCGTAGAGACGATGGCCGTTATCCCGAGATTTACGATATCACCTTCAACCATTATATCGGGTGTGCCATCACCGTCTCGATCGTTCCACTTTCCGCAATCACAACTGTCATCTACTTTTCGATAACAGTAACCGCCATCACATTTTTTGTCATCGCAAAGCTGATAGTAGGATGGTGCATTGTGCGGAAGGATATCCAGACATTGACAACCCTGATTTTTACACCTGTCACCTGCATTGACCGAAAAGCTGCAACGTTCACGGGCAATGGGAGGTTCGTCTTTCCTGACAGCTTCCTCACTCTGCCAGATGGTGAGCCTAAGCGTGCGCTGGCCGGTAGGTTCTTCAACTGTATCACCCAAGCTTATAGGTCTGATGGATAATTCGTTTTGGTGCTCCTCGATGTAGCGACAGCCCGCTCTTGCGTACTTTGAACGAGCAAAACCGAAACTGATCCCAACCCGATCGCCGACGGTGTAGGTGGCTTTAGCGTCCTCTTCCAAGCACCCCTTGTCGATACAAAAATATAAATCCGCCGAACTGCCAGCCAGGCTCTGAAGCCCCAATCTTTCGCGAGAGATAGTTTTCTTTAACAGAACTTTTGTCCTGCCATCGGGTAACTGCTTAGTCAATTGAACAAAAAGGTCTTCAGAAGTCTGCTGATTAAGATTAACCGTTACTCCCAGGCAATGCTTTTTATCTCTTTGCTTGGAATCTATTCTCAAAGGTGAAATTCTGGTTTGGAAACGTCGCTTATCTATCATCCCTTCAACAAGTAGAGCAGTCGGTTTTGTAGAGATAGCAAAGTTAAAAGTTTTAGCTTGCCCCGGTTTCAGACGGGTTTCCCCTACTTTTTTTATTTTTTTGTAATCATGGCCGTAGAGAACCAGGGTGGAGAGACTCAATAGCTGTCGTTCACAGATATTAGTTATGCTGACAGTGGCTGAATTATCGCTACCCTTATTAATTTGGGCTACCCCAAACCCGGATCCTAAAGAAAACAGCAGAACCAGAAGCAATCCAAATATAAAATAGCTTCGGGACGAGATCTGGAAACCAAAAAACTTAGTTGAACGCATAAAGTTTACCCCCTTGTTGACTGTCAAAGCCCAGAAGACAAAAATACCGGAATTATTAAATGTAGATCGACTCGAATTTCATTCCAAAATTCAATAGGAAAACGATAAATATTGATTTGACCGGTGATTTATCCGAAACGCCGAAGTTCTAATTTTTATCAGGGTTTCCTCGGGAGGATTTCTTTTGGGTTGAGCCTCCTGGGGCAGACAAGTCAATTTTTTTGAACTTATGAAAAAGGAAAAGAGGTTACCAATTTTGATAGAGGTCTTTTTACCTGGGTTTGATGAGTCTGTACTTTGCAATGAGGGGGGATAATTAAGTTTCCAAAATGATAAAAGTTCAGCAACTCTTGGAACCAGCCAGGCCCGGGTAGACATGCCTCACTCCCTGGAAAAATTCTCCCTTTGGATTGTTTATGTCGCCACCACTAACTTGTAGTTTGCCTTGAGCCTAAATCTTTACTTTTGTAATGAAGAATAGATGAGAAGGAAATTTTCCGAAGGCTAGAAGATAACAAAGAGAAAGCGAATATTAAAATAGATCTTGCATGTCGTTTGCTTGTTTCTGTAAAGATTACTGTAATCGGCTAATAGTAAGATCAATATGCTCATTTATACACTGAAATACTTCAATTGTCAAATTTTACAAAGTTTTTCAGATCTGCGATCAACTGAGTCCCTGTTGAGTTCGGGCAATAACAAAAACTGGCGTGATTTGTAGAAAACACATTACGACTGACAGCTACCTGCATCCAACTACTTCTCTAGAATCTCAGTAGAGTTAGGTGCCCGAGGATCCATAAAAATTCAAACTTTGACTGCCATACCCATAGATGACTTTATCGCCAGTTTTGAGGAATAAGTCACGGCTTAATTGGACTTGAACGTAGCTGGGTGAGTCTTCCCGGTTTTGCACAATTCACCCTTCATGGTGCGGATGGGATCTGCCTGACCGGTGATTTTTCTATAATCTTAGTTGAGGTGGCGGTGCCGGATTATTACACAAGAACGACGAATTATCTGTACTAGCAAGTAAGCTCTCTTTCCAATTTACCGGCACAAACTTGACAAATTTTTAACTTGGATGTATACATAAAGTGCCCAAAGCTCTGGAAAGTGGTTGCTCATTTTAGGTCGCTTCTCATTAGAAGCATAGCGAAACAATAATCTCTATAACATTCCAATCGCTACCTACCTCATTTATTTGAAACCAGCCACCAGGTCACTCCTTTTCCGCAAAATCGGCAAATACCACAGGGAGGTATTGCTATGAGGTGCAAAGTTTATATCAGATTGGCTGTTGTTGTTTTGGCATTTTGCAGTGTGTTCTTCGGGGTAGGTTATGCTAGCGGAAATCCACTGGATGAACTGGAAGTATGGGATTTGATCTATATCAGCGATTCCACAGGATTTGGAGTCGCGGCAAAATACGCTGATAATATAGAGAAAGACACCGGGAAAACTGTCCAGGTAAAAAATTACGCCCTCGGTGGTGTATCAGCACTAAGGGTGTTAAATGCCTTACAAGCTGAGCCTGGAGACCTGGCTAACTACCCGTTCCAATCTATCCGGAAAGATTTTTCTGAAGCCGAGGTGATTGTCTTCTTTGCTAATCCCCGAGGGGACCCATCCCGAGGAGGGGTGGAAGGTGGGTTGGAACATTGTATACGTGCCGACCAGGCCCCTGATGGCTGCGCACCGGAATTATACGAACCTTACGTAGTAAACTTGAAGGCGATATATGAGGAAATACTTGACCTCCGAAACGGAAAGCCGACCATTATTCGAGCAGTAGATTTTTACAATCCACTCATCAGCCTCCATCGTGAGAAGAACATGGAAGCTGAATGTACACGCTGCTTCGAGACCTTTAATGCAGCGGTCCGAGAAGCGGCTGAGGCCTTCAACATACCACTCGTTAGCGTTTATGACGCCTTCAATGGCACTGATCATAATGAGGATCCCGGGAAGAAAGGATACATCGGATCCGATGGGATGCATGCATCCGACAAGGGGCAGCAAGTTATTGCCGATCTGCTCAGTAAGGTCGGCTATAAACCAATAGGACCGTAAATCATTACGGGTTCCCGTGTTAACAACTATTGCAATGAACCTCCGGTGCCAGCAAAGCCCTGTGTAAACGTACTGGCTGTAACGTTTAGTTACGATTATTTGGCTCTACTGATCGCTAATTATTGACTTCTTTCTTTGTTCTCGTACATATTCTCGTCGGCCTCTTCCAGTGCCTCTTCAACCGATCTCTTTTCTCCCGGTAACCAGTGCGAGTGACCGATGGCTATTCCGAGAGGGCGATCGATCAACTCCGTATTCTCGTTCCATTCCCTCAACTTACCATCGATTCTCTTAACTACGGCTGTCGACTCCCCGTTCGTCTCCGGCATCACCAGGAGAAATTCGTCTCCCCCGAATCTCACCAACACGTCGGATTCCCGGATATTATCCTTCAAAAGCTTTGAAATCTCTTTCAGGACTTCGTCGCCTACCATGTGGGAATACCGGTCGTTAATTTCTTTGAAATTATTCATGTCCATCATACAGAAAGCGACCGGGTGCCCGTAACGCCTCGCTCTCTCTGCTTCTTTTCCAATAAATTCCTCGAAGTACCTGCGGTTATAAAGGCCTGTCAGGGGGTCGGTGAGGGTCTTTTCCTTCATTTCGTCTCTGTACTTGAGGGAAAACCGTCTCGTCCTGAGTAGCGACTGAATTCTTGCTCGAAGCTCAACCTTTTTCAAAGGAGTGGACAAGATGTCATCGATGGTATCACCAAGGTACTGCGACACCGCCTCTTCTTTACCCCGTTTTACCAGCAACAATACGGGCAAAAACAGCGGTTTTTCCTCCTCTATCCTCGCCTCGCAAGTTTCCTGGCACTGTTTGAATGTAGGCAGGTCAAATACCACGAGATCCATCTCTTCCTCACAGCTTGCCTTACCTCTGGCCTGTTTTACAGAATAATCGCCAGACAATTCACTCTCAATTAGCTGACAATCCTTTTCGTTCTGCAGGGCCAGCATGATTGTTGCCACGGTAATCTACTCTCCCAGGATGATCTCTACCAGTTTTAGCAGTCTCTTCTTTTCGAGTGGCTTGGTCAGGACGTCTCTGGCGCCTTTGGATAGGCTCTTCTCTTCTGCCTTACCGGTTTTTCGGGGCGAAATTATGAAGAAGGGCACTCCCCCTTTCCTTATTCTTTCACATCTGTCCCAG
>CAZENJ010000078.1:0-10492 GCA_964513485.1 uncultured Thermotogae bacterium
CTTGCCATCTCTATCATTTTACCCAGGGATTCCGGTGTATTTGCCGTAGCGACGATCGGTTTTTTTGTATTAGCCATCATCTGTCTGACTGAATAAAGATCGGAAACGCTGGAATCTATATCACTCAATAACCCGGTTGGCTGAACTGTATCGATGTTTGCCAGGTTTTCCACGATAGTGGCGGTCTTGGCTGCATCTGCGCATTTAAAGTCCCGGCGAGATTCCCCGTCTAATTCGAGAAATTCCGGACAATCTACATTTGCACAAAAATAATTCTCGTCCCCTCCGATATTTAACCGGCTACCGCCTTCGGAATTGTAAAGCCGGACCCGGCCCGGGGCTTTTTCCAGTGCCTCCTCGATCACTTCTCTGGGTATCAGAACTATGTCGTCTTTTTTGATTGTAGCACCAGCATCTCTGAGTAATGCCTGTGCTTTTTTGCTCCTTACCATTACTCCGGATGAAGAAAGAATTTCACAGGCCCCCTGATGTATTTTTTCAATCCCTGGCTCCGTCAAAACTGTTAATTGAGGTCTGCTGGTTCCTCCTGTTTGTTCTTCGCTGTTCATGATATTCCTCCTTAGAAACCGATTCGAGCGTAAAACCATCTAACCTGTATATAAATCATACATGTTGACTTTGTCGTACATGCATGTTAAAATAACGTCACTGATTTGTCAAGACTTTCAGGGAAAAAACAAGAATAAGCGGGCTGGATGGGCTAAATGGTGAAATACAATAATAGCTGGACCAGTTTTCTAACCCTTTATTGTGGTGTGGAGGTACGACTTAATGGAAATTAGTTTTTCTCCGCTGGAAATTTCTTCTACAGAAGAGAGAAAAACCGAGCATCAGAAAGTAGCTGAGGAAATCACTAATTTTCTCATGGATAAGGATGTACAGCCAGGATACAAACTTCCCCCCGAGAAAGCTCTCATGGATGAGTTTGGAGTTGGCCGCTCTACTATTCGTCAGGCGCTCCAGTTTTTAATTTCAATTGGGGTAATAGTTTCTATACCCGGCAGAGGTCATTTTGTCACTGAACAGTACCAGATACCGATAAAAACAAAAAAGCTTCAACAACATCTGCTCGCCGACAAGGCATTTTTCCAGCTGCTGGAAGCCAGAGAGCTTATAGAGCGGGAAATAGCTTATCTTGCGGTTAAAAGAGCCACCGAAGACGACATTCGCGCCATGGAGGAAGCCCTTAAAAGTATTAAAAGGGCCGACACGATCGATGGACAAATTGATGCGGCCGAAAAGGTGCATTTGCGGATCGCCCGGGCAACGAACAATACCGTACTAGTCGGATTAATGGAGCAACTTTTACCCAAGATCGCTCAAAAAGCAAAAGATATTGATATGCCCCTGGGGGAAGACTTCAGGCAACACAAGTTGTTAATAGATAAGGTCAAAGAAGGCAACGAAAAAGAACTGGAGCAGGCAATTGTCGACCATCTGGAGTACATGCGTTCAGCTTTCCTGGAGGAGCTAGAAGAAGAAACTTCCGACAGATCCGTGGCTGGTAGAGAATAACGAAATATAAGGGGAGTTACGGATGAACTTTCAACTGTTAACCAACCGGCAGAGAAAAGAAATATTTTCCGCAGGGTTGAGATTGCTCGAAGAAACTGGGCTTTTGATTAAATCGGAAGAGGCAAAGAAAAGTCTGTTAAAGGCGGGGGCAAAAGTTGCCGGGGATAGATTGTTGCTTCCGGAAAATTTAGTCAGAAAGTCTCTCAGTGCTGCTCCAAAAGAATTTTCGATTCGAGGCGGAAAGAAAGGATCCGAATTACGTCCTGGGGCAGGTAGGACTGTTTTCGGTCTCGAAATAGCCGGTCTCGGTTCCTTCAGTGGCAACCATAAATTAAATCGTAATGAAGGAACCATCGGGATCGTTGACTTAATCGAGCTAACCAACGGGTTGTCCAACCTGGAATTCATCAAGATAACTCAAGGGTCTTTCAGGAATGAAGCAGGGGAATCCGGGTTTGAATTGCTTGAAAGTGCGGTTAAGGCTAGTAATAAACCGGCGGTTCTGGATACTTCTGGAGCCATAGCCTGTGAAGAAGAGTTTAATTTCTTCAACAAGCCGACTAAACCGGAAAGAGACGAAAAGCAAAGAACACCTTCAACTCTTTACAGCCTGGGCTCAGATGAGCCCCTTGTTAAAAGCGAAAAATTGATTGAGCAGGTAAATAGCTGTGCTAAAAACGGGGTACCTGTACTTTTTGAGCCAGAGCTTCTATCCGGAGAAGAGCTTTCAGGGAAGATCTCACGGAAGATCACGCTCGGCCTGACGGACTGGTTGGGTTCAATTACACTGACTCAGATTTTACAGCCGGGCTGCCAGGTAATCTTAAGTACTAGTTTGACTGAATCCGAGCATCGAGGAAAAGAATTTTCTCCCGGTGCGGGCTTCTCAAATGCCCTAACTTCTGGTTTGGTCGAAATGGCTGATTACCTCAGTGTTCCGGTACTGGCAAGCAACGCGGGTAATTTTCTTAACTGGTTGGATCAGAAGACACGGCTGGGTTCAACTCTGGGTTTTCTGGTTGATTCTCTGGCCGGAGCTGATTTAGTCAGTTCCGGCGTCAGACCAAAAAAATCAGGTGGTTACCTTTCAGGCGCTCCGGTAATTACAGATGAAATCGCAGGAATGGTAAAGAGAGTCACCAGTGACGTATCTACGAATAAAGACGATATTGCCGTAGATCTGATCGGTAGAATCGGCCCGAAAGGTAACTATCTTACGGAAAAACATACGCTGGAAAGGTTTAAAACCGAACACTGGCATCCTTCTATTATGGACCGACAGAGTTTTGAAAGCTGGTTTTCCGACGGGGGGAAAGATTTAACTGAACGGGCAACTGAAAGGGCAAAAGCAATTCTGGCCGAGAATGAAGAAACTACTGCGTCCGAAGGTACTGGAGAAAACACCATAGATCCTCACGATAACTGAGAATAGGGGGGAAGATGTTCGCTAATCAGGCGGAAAGTTTCGCACAAGATGAGTTTAATCGGCTAAGATTACTCTCCAATCGTCGGATTCAGGATATTCACAAAGCTACGCTTGAGATACTGGCGGACACCGGTGTTAAAATCCAGCACGGAGAAATTAGACGGCTTCTCAGGAATAACGATTGCTGGCTTGAGGATGAAATCGTTCATATTCCACCAGGTCTCGTCGAATGGGCCATCAGGCAGGCACCTTCACAGGTTATGCTTTACAACAGAAACGGCAAGGAACCAATTACCCTTGGTGGCACGGAAGTAACTTACGGCCTTGGCCCCACTCTGCTCAATATGCGAGATCATAAAACCGGCGAAAGACGAAGATTTAAGAAACGGGATACTGAAGACGCGGCAAGACTATGCGATGCTCTTCCGAATATTGATTGGGTAATGGGGCTGGGGACGATCAGCGATTTACCGAGTGAATATTCGGACCGGCATGAATTCGACGCAATGGTCAGGAATACCACCAAACCGCTGATAGTCTGGAACTATACAAGTGACGGGGTCGAAGACGTAATAAGAATGGCAGCAAAGATAGCCGGCTCCCGGAAAGGGTTAAAGAATAAACCTTTTATCGCCACGGCCCTTACGTCGCTTTCACCTCTAACTTTTACGGGAGACGCGCTGGCCAAATTAAAGACTCTGGCGGAAAACGGTATCCCCACCATCAATACGCCGGCACCGCAGGCCGGGGCAAGTGCGCCGGTTACTACAGCGGGGCAACTGGTTGTCGCCAATGCCGAGAATTTAGCGGGCCTGGTTATTTCCCAGCTAATTAATGAAGGGTTGCCCTTCATCATCGGCGGTGTATATTCGATCATGGATATGAAAACCGCTACCTTTTCCTACGGCGCGCCAGAGTTGAGTCTTTCCCTCGCGGCTTATATGGATTTGGCTCGCAACTATGGCATACCAACCTGGGGGACCGGTGGATGCACAGATTCCAAAATAGTTGACAAACAGGCTGCAATCGAAGCCTCCCTTTCACTGATCACCTCTACTCTGAGTCAGGCGAACCTGGTGCACGATATAGGATATCTGGAATCCGGTTCAACAGGATCATTGGAACATATATATCTCGCTAACGAAATTATCGGTGAGATAAAAAGTTTTCAGAAAGAAACAAACCTCGAGACGGATAATCTTGTGGAAGAGCTAAAGCCTGAATTGAATAAAAGTCTCGCAGAGATCTCCAGCTCGTGCAATAAGGATAAGGAGAGTACCTCGAGCTTTAAAAACGATTCCGCCGTTCACCAAAACGATGATTCGATCGAGGTTTGGGCAAGAGATCGGGTAGATCAAATTCTTGAAAACCATCGTCCGGATAAATTAGGGGACAAAACAAAGGCTGAGCTCGACGCCATACTAAACAATCTGGAAGCCACTGGTTTGAATAAAGAATGAGTATCCATTCCTCTAGGTGGAATAAGTACACCTTCGGCCCAACAAAACCGAAAATAGGGGGTAACGGTGACATCAATAGTACTTGAAGGCGGTGCCTTTAATAAAAAGGAGGAAAATCGATGAAGACTCAACGGCGTGAAATAATGGTGTCTGTTGTCTTTATAGCCCTGATTATCCTAATGCTCCAGTTATTGCCGGTTAATAATTATTCGGGAGAAAATATCATGGATGCGCTTGCAGGCGTGGAAAAGATACCGTTGGCTTCCTGGGTAACTACAGCTGTAGATTGGATTGCTGTCCAATTTATGCCCTTCTTTGATGCTTTGAGAGCAGTCATCAACGTAATAAATAGCGCCCTTGTAACAGCGATGAGTTTTGTTCCCGTTTACGTCATTAAGGTCGGCGGCGCTTCCTTTTTCTTTCCGGTATGGGCATTTATTTTATTTCCTCTCATGTGGTGGCTTTCGGGTAACCTGTCTACGGGGATATTCGGGTTTGCCTCTCTGTGGCTCATCGGTAACTTCGGATTATGGCCAGATTTCATTGCTACGTTTTCCCTGGTTTTTACTTCTGCCGCAATAGCACTTGCGATAGGAATCCCAATGGGGATATTGAGTGCAATATTCGATAGCGTGAATACCGTAATAAGGCCAATTTTGGATATGATGCAGACAATGCCGGTATTTGTTTACTTGATCCCTGCCGTTATTTTCTTCGGCATGGGCGCTGCTCCCGGTGCAGTTGCAACAATCATTTTTGCCACCCCACCGGCCGTGAGGTTAACTAATCTGGGTATTCGCGAAGTACCAACGGAATTAATAGAAGCCGGAGAATCGTTCGGTTGCAGTCAATTACAGCTACTTTTTAAGGTACAGATTCCTTCGGCGCGTTCCAGTATTATGGCAGGGGTTAACCAGACCATCATGATGTCACTTTCCATGGTCGTGGTTGCAGCATTGATTGGGGCGGGCGGACTCGGTGGCGAAGTAATTAAAGCCATTCAGCGGTTATTAGTGGGAGACGGTTTCGTTGCGGGTATCGCCGTTGTTTTCGTTGCCATGATTCTGGATCGGGCGACTTCCAACATAGGAGAGAAAGAAACAAGCTAATTTATAAGTTATTTTGGAGGTGATATAACAAAGCGGGCGAAACGCGTACTTCGAGGTCACGGAAGACAACGAGATAGACTCGATCCTTTATCAGATTAGTGTATCAAAACTAAGGAGGTATGTGAATGAATTCAAGAAAATTCATTAAATACGGGAGTCTAGTCCTGGCAGTTGCTCTAATAATTAGCCTCTTCAGTGCTGTAGGTTTTGCGGAAGAAAAAAGGACGAAAATTAAATTTGGCGTTGCCCCCTATACTGACGCTCTGTCGTTAGCCAGCCTGTTAAATTACATGCTGGAAGAAAGACTAGATATGGACGTAAATATAATCAATACAAACCTCGGGGCGTCGTATCAGGCGGTGGCGACAAAAAGCGAAGATCTCCATTTAACCAGCTGGCTGCCGGAAACGCATAAAAATTACTGGGAAAAAGTAGCTTCTGACGTTACGGTCTTTGGTATTATTCATGAACACGCTGAAATGTGCTGGGCAGTTCCCGATTACGTACCTAAAGAAAAATTAGATTCGATCCCGGACATGGGTAAACCCGAAGTAAAAGAAAAGCTCAACGGTAAAATTTTCGGGATAAGCGCAGGAGCCGGAGAAATGCAGATATCCGAGAAAATGATGGAAGAGTACGAAGCTCTCGACGATTACAATTTAATACCCGCTAGTGACGTATCAATGGTGGCGCAACTGGATAGAAAGATAAAACGCGACGAGTGGGCAGTCGTAACCCTTTGGCGCCCTCACTTTGCCTGGAACAGGTACGATATCCGCTGCTTAAAACACCCCAAAGGTTTCCTCGGAACGGAAGAGAGGTCACAGCTAATTGGCAGGAATGACTTCGTAGATATTTACCCGGATAAAGTGAGCACGGCCCTGAGCAGATTCTGGCTACCGATCGAAAAAGTCGACGAACTAACAGAAATGTACGGTGAATACGAAGAGGCCACCGGTAAGAAATTTGCGGAAAAGTACCCAGAAATGATGGATTACTGGGTGAACGGATACGAAGCAATTAGAGGGTAGACTTTAAGCATAATTCAGTAAAGTGAAAGATCCGGAGGGCTAATTATTAGCCCTCCGGGTTTTTACAAGATGCAAGTTAAAAGTTTTCAATTTTGTCATGGAATCAATCTTGCCGCTTAAATTGCTTAAGGGTTACGGAGGTTGGATTTACCTGAATTACTCAGTATTACATAAGGGGTGAACGAATTGAGATTTGAGAATTTTTTCTCGACTGTTGAGACGCATACCTGTGGAGATCCTACCAGAACGGTGATTGGAGGGTTGCCCCCGATTCCCGGCGATACGATCGAAGATAAAATGCTTTATTTAAAAGAAGAAAAGGATTGGGTGCGCCGCACGCTCATGCACCAGCCCCGGGGGAACGAAGTCCAGGCAGGGGCAATACTGACGGAACCCTGTTCCGAGGAAGCCGATATAGGGGTCATCTATACGGAAGTGGGCGGTTACCTGTATATGTGCGGTCATAATACTATCGGTGTCGCTACCGCGCTCGTGGAAACTGGCATGGTTGAAGCAGAGGAGCCCTTCACTCAGGTCAACCTGGAAACTCCCGCCGGTGTGGTCGAAGTTGAGGTAAAAGTGGAAGACGGTTTGGCCAAAGAAGTTAGCTTTACCAACGTGCCATCTTTTGTCTTCGCTCAAGATGTAAAGGTCAACGTCCCCGGTTACGGCGATTTTGCCGTAGACGTTGCTTACGGGGGACTCTATTACGTAATGGTTGATGGGGAGAAACTGGACTTTGACCCAAATTCCGATAATTACGATAAAATAATTAGGTTTGCGAAAGAGGTGCGACCCAGATTAAATGAAGAAATTGACGTGTACCATCCGGAGAAGTCTTTTATAGACGAAGTAACCCATGTACTGATATCAGCTCCGCCGACAAGGTCGGATGCCGAATACAAAAACGCAGTGGTAATACCGTCCAACTCAGTCAGCAGGTCGCCCTGCGGAACGGGCACAGCAGCAAAGCTCGCATTACTGCATCGGAAAGAGGAGAAGGGGTTGGGCGAAGAATTCGTCCATGAAGGTGCGATGACCAATACGATATTCAAGTCAAAAGCGATAAAAGAAGCTGAAGTTGGAGATTTTCCCGCGATTGTGCCCGAAATTACGGGCAGCGCTTATATAACCGGTATGAATACGTACTTCACAGATCCCGATGACCCCTTAAAAAACGGTTTTTCTCTTGGTTAATTACGGATTTTGGTGAAGTCGTATTTTTATTGATATTTTCCCCTTTGCTTTTGGGTAACTTCCTGTTTAGAAAGGCTGTCGGCCAAGTTTTTAACCCATTGGCCGCAATTTAGGAAATTGAACGACGGAGGGAAAGTCCTATGTCTTCTATCGAGCTCGAAGACGTCTATAAAATCTTTGGTGAAGAACCGGAAAAAGCTATTCAATTAATAAAGGACGGTAAAAACAAGGAAGAGATACAGAAAGAAACTGGTCAGGTCGTAGGAGTCAGAGGGATAACCTTTTCTATCAAAGAAAACGAGCTATTCGTGATAATGGGTCTTTCCGGATCCGGCAAGTCGACCCTGCTTCGCTGTGTAAATAGACTCGTTGAACCGACCAGGGGAAAGATTATTTTACATGCCAACGGGGACAGTTACGATGTTGCAGAAGTGGATTCGGAAACCTTAAAAAGGCTAAGAAAGACCCAGATGAGCATGGTTTTCCAGAATTTCGCGCTTTTCCCCTATCGTGATGTCATAGACAACATCGCATTTGGTCTCGAAATTCAGGGAGTCCCGGAATCGGAGAGAAATAGAAAGGCAAAAGAGTTGATAGAGATGGTGGGACTGGAAGGGTTCGGTAACTCCTTCCCTCCCGAACTTTCCGGTGGTATGCAGCAGCGGGTCGGTCTGGCAAGAGGTCTTGCAACCGGTGCCGACATTTTGTTGATGGATGAACCGTTTTCAGCTCTGGATCCCTTAATCAAGGTAGAAATGCAGGACGAACTTCTCAATATAATGGAAGAGATGAAACGGACGGTTCTTTTTGTCACCCACGACCTGGACGAAGCGTTAAAGCTGGGGGATAGAATAACAATAATGGAGGCCGGGAAAATGGTGCAAAAGGGAACGCCGGAAGAAATCATAGTAAACCCCAAAACGAAATACGTGGAAAACTTCGTGGACAACGCCGACCCGTCCGACGTTCTCAGAGCAAGTACTATAGCGACCTGTGAATTTCAAACCGATAAAAATCAACGCGTCGAGCTAAATGATAATGTCCAGGTAAAAGTTGATGCCGGGGGTCGAGTAGAGAAGGGTTTTGTTGAGGGAGAACCGGTCTCCGTGAAGCCTCTTGAAAGCCTGGAGAAGCTGGACGAAAGGAACATTATCTCAATTTCACCCGATACACCGATCAGCAAGGTTATGCGAGCCAGGTTAAAGCATTCTACCCTGCCGGTGATTCTTCTGGAAGACGGCAAGCTTCTGGGTTACATTACGGAACGTAATATACTTCACGGGCTGCTGGAGAAAGGGAGAGAGAATATCTAAGCTTTCACTCTTCAAGCATTTTCTTGACTAAGAGCGGAGAGGAACTTCTTTCGCAGTTCCTCGGAGTGTTCGTCAACGGCCTTTTCTAACTCCGACATATCTCCTTTTTTGACCTTATCAATTAGCCGTTTATGAGACTCGTAGGCCGCCAGAGAGTGTAACTGCGCTTCTTTGGCTTTTTCTTCTATTTTAACCAATAGCTGCTCCAGGATTCCCACCAGTACGTCGTTGTTGGTAGCCTTTGCAATTTCTAGATGGACTACTCTCGCTGCCCTGACCTGATCGCTAATTTTTTCCGCGTTCTTGATCTCATCCAGCGCCTTATTCATTGCCTCGAAATCTTTTTCCGTGGCGCGCTGAGCAGCCAGTTTGGCAACATTTTGGCCCACGATTCGCCTTGCTTCCAGTACTTTAAAGAAGGAATCGTCTTTAGAGAGGATATCCTGGAGATTATTGCTTTTAAGCAGGACCCGATAACCTTCTGTCACGTAATAACCCTTACCCGGTTTTGAGGCAACTATACCCATCGAAACCAAAACGTGTAAAGCCTGCCGGATAGTGGAACGACTTACGTTGAATTGCTCTCTTAATTCCTTTTCCGACGGTAATTTGTCACCAGGGTCGACATCTTTTTCCAGAAGAGTTTCGGATATCTTGTTAATTATCTTCTGCGTTATAGATTCTCTTTTGACGTTATCAAATTCTATACTTGCCATGTAATTTCCTCCTTTAACTACTTTCCACTAATTATGGTAAAAAATAGCTAAATTATCAAAATTTCCGCCGTCTCGTCTTTAAAACTTACAAGTCAATTACCCCGCCCTTCCGGACGTAGCTTGTAGAAAAACCTAATTAAAACCAACTACTACGTACTTCAAAAACGCGAGACCCAGCACCCAGCAGTCAATTCGGAACTGGCTTTGTACCTGCATTGAACTTTAATAAGCAGGGCGAATTGACTGCTGGGTACCTCGTATTGAGTTAAGTTAACTAGCTGATTCCTCCCCAGGGGGAGCTTTGTGGCTTCCTCGGCTAATTTTATGATAGGGTTAGAGAATTACGTTAAAATGGATCCTGGCAGGGTATGGTTAACTCGGCTAATGCGGCACCGTCTAGGTGTATCGCTTTACCAAAACTCCCGCCCTGCCAGGCTCCCGCAAAACGCCAATAGATGTTTGCGACGATCGCTACTCATAAAATAGCGGATGCGGGAGCGAAAATCCATACTTTAAATAGGTGATCGTTATGAGCTCCCAAGAAGAGATCTACGTCGGTCTGGACGTAGGCAGAGAGAGCATGGAAGCAGTTTGGGTTGACGAAGAAGGGAAGCGGGTGGATAGCCTCTCCTTTCCCAACGAGAATTCCGGTTACGAAGAGTTCCTTCAGAAGCTAGGAAAGCTTCAAGAAAAAGGCAATACCA